>NZ_JAKKOM010000005.1:0-269302 GCF_021739525.1 Klebsiella sp. 2019SCSN059
TGATATGGCTCAGTTGGTAGAGCGCACCCTTGGTAAGGGTGAGGTCCCCAGTTCGACTCTGGGTATCAGCACCACTTTTTAGGTTAAAGTTCGGCACGTTGTAAAGAATTTGCCTGGCGACAATAGCGCGGCGGTCCCACCTGACCCCATGCCGAACTCAGAAGTGAAACGTCGTAGCGCCGATGGTAGTGTGGGGTCTCCCCATGTGAGAGTAGGGAATCGCCAGGCATCAAATAAAGCAGAAGGCCCAGTCGAAAGACTGGGCCTTCTGCTTTTGTGTTACCTGTTGATAAGCAGTCCTGCCGCCAGGGGGAAGCCCGTCAAAGCCGATTTGCGCGTAATGCAGCAAGGGACAGTGAGTTTGTTTGTTCGGTTGTCATGTGGATGATGCGCAGAAGAGCAGATACAGGTTCGACGCTAGCCCCTGTATCTGCTGGTCGGGGGAGAATTAGCGGGTCAGCGCGACGATCCCTAACGTGAGGCCGGCTACCGCGGCGGCGCCCCCAGCGATCGCGCCTGCGGTGTCCCAGTTGTCTTCTGTTGTGCCTTTCATACAGGTATTGGTGTGGACTAAGCGGCCTTGCGAGTCATACACCGGCACGCAGGGAGAGTCATGGGCACAGCCTGCCAGCAGAGAGGCCAGCAGCGCCACGATTAAATACTTTTTCATGATATTACCTCTGGATAATCCGCAGGGTTGTACTGAAAGCCAGTGCAGAACGGAATGGCTTATTTTATCACCGCGGATTGTCCGGCCCGGATGCCGAAATCATCTCAATATATGAGCCACGTAAATATCGTGAAGATAAGCAGGGGAATATGCAGAAAAGATGGAGAGAACGATCGTATCCCAGCGCTGCCGCGCGCGATAGCGGTTGTCAGATAGCGGTAAGCTGTAGTGGTTGCTCATATACCAGGCGAAAAAAAAGCGCCCGCAGGGGCGCCTTTAATACCAGACCGGGTTATTCAGCGTGCCGGGTAAAACGTCGTCTGACGACCACAAAGAAGACCGGAACAAAGAAGATTGCCAGCAGTGTCGCGGTTAGCATCCCGCCCATGACGCCGGTACCCACCGCATTCTGCGCCCCACTGCCGGCACCATGGCTAATCACCAGCGGCATGACCCCGAGAATAAAAGCCAGAGAGGTCATCAGAATGGGTCGCAGGCGCATCCGCGATGCCTCCAGGGTTGCTTCAATGATCCCTTTCCCTTCTTTCTCCATCAGATCCTTGGCGAATTCGACGATCAGGATCGCGTTCTTCGCCGACAAACCGATCGTGGTCAGAAGGCCTACCTGGAAGTAAACGTCATTATTCAGCCCACGCAGCGTGGCGGCTAACAGCGCGCCGATCACACCCAGCGGAACCACTAGCATGACTGAGAACGGAATCGACCAGCTCTCATACAGCGCCGCCAGGCACAGGAAGACGACAATCAGCGAGATGGCATAGAGCGCGGGAGCCTGGTTGCCGGAAAGGCGTTCCTGGTAAGACATCCCGGTCCAGTCGTAACCAATACCGCTCGGCAGTTTACTGGCCAGCGCTTCCATCAGCGCCATGGCTTCCCCGGTACTCTTGCCCGGCGAGGCTTCACCAAGGATCTCCATAGAGGGTAAACCGTTGTAGCGTTCCAGACGCGGCGAGCCATATATCCAGCGCGAAGTGACGAAGGCGGAGAACGGAACCATTTCGCCATTGGCGCTACGAACATACATATTGTTAATGTCGCTCGGCAGCATACGGAAATGGGCATCAGCCTGGACGTACACTTTCTTGACGCGACCACGGTCAATAAAGTCATTGACGTAGTACCCGCCCAGCGCAGCGGATATCGTTTCATTGATATCGGAGAGCGATACGCCCAGCGCCTGCGCTTTTTCCTGGTCGACATCCAGTTTGAACTGCGGCGTATCTTCCAGCCCATTAGGCCGTACCCGTACCAGCTGATCCGGATGCTGTTTCACCATGCCCAGCAGTTGATTGCGCGCCTGCGTCAGGGCAGTATGGCCTAGCCCGCCCTGGTCGATCAGCTCAAAGTCGAAGCCGGTGGCGGTACCCAGCTCAATAATGGCAGGCATGTTGAACGGGAAAACCATGGCGTCTTTGATCTGGCTGAAGGCCACGGTGGCTCGCTTGATGATGGACTCCACGCTGTTTTTATCACCGCTGCGCGCTTCCCATGGTTTCAGGCTGACAAACGCCATGCCGGAGTTTTGTCCCTGGCCGCTGAAGCTGAAGCCGTTAACGGTAAAGACGCTTTCGACGTTAGCCTTCTCGTTATGCAGATAGTAGTCGGTCACGGTATCCAGCACTTTCTGTGTCCGCTCCTGGGTAGCGCCGGAAGGCAGCTGGATCATGGTCAGGAAGACCCCCTGGTCTTCATCGGGTAGAAAGGATGTCGGAAGACGTATAAACAGCACGGCCATTCCCACGACGATCAGCAGATAGATCACCAGGTAACGGCCGGTTCCACGCAAAATACCGCTGACGCTGTTGGTGTAGTGGTTAACGCTCTGGTCAAAACGGGCGTTAAACCAGCCGAAAAATCCTTTTTTCTCATGGTGTTCAGCTGAGGCTGGCTTCAACAACGTGGCGCAGAGCGCTGGCGTCAGCACCAGGGCAACCAGCACGGAGAGCGCCATGGCGGAAACGATGGTGATCGAAAACTGGCGATAAATCGCGCCGGTGGAACCGCCGAAGAAGGCCATCGGCACGAAAACCGCAGATAGCACCATGGCGATACCCACCAGCGCCCCCTGGATCTGCGACATCGACTTTTCCGTCGCTTCTTTTGGCGAGAGCTTCTCCTCAACCATCACACGTTCGACGTTTTCCACCACCACAATGGCGTCATCGACCAGCAGACCTATCGCCAGCACCATACCAAACATCGTCAGGGTGTTGATGGAGTAGCCAAACATCGACAGTACCGCGAAGGTACCCAACAGCACGACGGGCACGGCAATGGTCGGAATGAGCGTAGCGCGCATGTTCTGCAGGAACAGATACATGACAAGGAAGACGAGAATAATCGCTTCAAAGAGCGTTTTGACCACTTCGTGAATAGAGATTTTGACGAAAGGGGTCGTATCGTACGGATAGACCACCTTCATTCCCTGGGGGAAGTAAGGCTGCAGTTCGGCCAGCTTCGCTTTAATCGCGGTGGCAGTATCCAGCGCGTTGGCGCCGGTCGCGAGCTTAATACCCAGACCAGAGGCGGGCTTGCCGTTAATTCTGGCGACGACATTGTAGTTCTCTCCGCCCAGCTCAACGCGGGCGACATCTTTCAAATGGACGACAGAACCATCGGCATTGACCCGCAGCGTGACCTTGCCAAACTCCTGCGGATCTTTAAGCCGCGTCTGGGCAATGATCGACGCGTTCAACTGCTGGCCTTTCAGCGCTGGCGTACCGCCCAGCTGGCCGGCGGCAATCTGATCGTTCTGAACCTGCAGCGCATTGATGACGTCCACCGGCGTCAGGTTGTATTTGTTCAGCAGGTTGCCATCCAGCCAGATGCGCATGGCGTACTGCGCGCCGAACAGCTGTACATCGCCCACACCGTTGAGTCGGCTGATGGGATCTTTAACATTAGAGGCGACATAGTCGGAAATATCATCCTGGGTGGTGACCGGGTTATCAGAGATAAAGCCGGCCACCAGCAGGAAGCTGCTGCTGGACTTCTCTACGCTAATTCCCTGCTGCTGGACTTCCTGAGGCAGCAGCGGGGTGGCCAGCTGCAGTTTGTTTTGCACCTGCACCTGGGCGATATCCGGATCGGTGCCGGACTTAAAGGTAAGCGTGATGGTTACTGAGCCGGCGGAATCGCTGGTCGACGACATATACATCAGGTTGTCGATACCGTTCATGTTCTGCTCAATAACCTGAGTGACCGTGTCCTGCACGGTCTGAGCATCCGCACCGGGATAGGTGGCGGAGATCGCCACCGCAGGGGGCGCAATCGTCGGATACTGCGCTATCGGCAGCTGGAGAATGGCCAGACCGCCGGCAATCATCATGATGATGGCCAGCACCCAGGCAAAGACCGGTCGATGGATAAAAAACTTAGACATGGCTGGGTATCCTTATTGCGCGACCGGTGCCGCACGCTCCACTTCTGCTTTAACGGTGACGCCGGGACGGACTTTCTGTAAGCCGCTGACAATCACTTTGTCGCCCGGCTTCAGCCCGCTGGTGATAAGCCACTTATCGCCCACGGCCTGGGAAGCCACCACTTGACGGGTTTCAACCTGATTTTTGTCATTCACCAGCATGACGGAGGCATCGCCCCGCGGCGTTCGAGTCACCCCCTGCTGCGGCACCAGGATGGCCTGCGGATCGGTGCCTTCATCGATGCGGGCGCGGACGAACATCCCCGGCAGCAGGACATGCTGCGGGTTAGGGAAGATAGCGCGCAGGGTAATTGAACCTGTACTTTCATCGACAGTGACGTCGGAGAACTGCAGCGAACCCTTAAGCGGATAGGCCTGACCGTTCTCCATCAGCAGTTCAACGCTTTTGGTGTCGCCGCCGCGTTGCAGGCTTTCCTGCTTAAGGCGCATGAAGTCATTGCTGGATTCCGTCACGTCGACGTAGATCGGATCGAGCTGCTGGACGGTGGCCAGGGCATCCGACTGACCGTTGGTAACCAATGCCCCCTCGGTGACGCTCGATTTACCGATGCGTCCGCTAATGGGAGAGGTCACTTTGGTGTAGGCCAGGTTGATGCGGGCGCTTTCCACGGAGGCTTTGGTAGCGATAACGTCGGCATCGGCCTGGCGGGCGGTGGCCACCGCCTGATCGTATTCCTGTTGACTGATATACTTGGTACCCAGCAGCGGAACGTAGCGTTTCACCGTCAAGTGGGCGATGGCGGCTGCGGCTTCGGCTTTTGCCTCATCGCCCTTGGCGCTGTTCCACGCCGCCTGGTAGGTTGCCGGATCGATCTGATAGAGCGACTGGCCTGCTTCGACATCGCTTCCTTCAACAAAGTTACGCTTCAGGATAATACCGCTTACCTGAGGGCGGACCTCCGCCACGCGAAAAGCTGAAGTTCGGCCTGGCAGTTCGGTGGTGACCGACAGCGGCGCGCTGTTCACGACATGGACCGTCACCTGCGGCGCCTGGGCATGGGGTTGCGGATTGTCCGAATTATCGCAGCCGGTAAGCAATAAGGCCGAGATAATTAAACCGGATAAAAGTGTCACTCTGGCGTGAGTAGTCATGGCGGTTCCTTATAGATTACGTGCCAAATTCGGCGGCGAATCTGTGAAAGAAAGAGGGAATTAAAAAGCAGTTTGCCATCCTACAAATAAACGCCGCTGGATGTAAGGGATAGTTATTTTGGGACAATCAGCAAGGCACGCAAAAACAAAAAAACGCGCTGCCTTTTTATTCTGTTTACCTTAATTGTAAATCTTAATAAATAGACATCAATCCCGTGAATGAGTTATTTATTAATATTGATTTGGGTAATTTATTTGACGATGGCGTCAGAATTAACTTGTCTGCATTTTTGCTAAAAAATATTCCATGACAAATGTTAGGTTAAGCGATCTTCAGAAAATCCTAAATATCCTGTCCGGCGGGAAGGGGGCTTGTATGGCAAGAAAAACGAAAGAAGAGGCGCTACGCACGCGGCAGCTCCTGATTGAGTCCGCGATCCAGCAGTTCGCTCTGCGGGGGGTGACCAACACGACCCTGACGGATATTGCTGATGCGGCGGGAGTGACCCGCGGCGCCGTCTACTGGCATTTTGCCAGTAAGACCGAGCTGTTTAATGAAATGTGGCAGCAGCAGCCACCGCTCAGGGATTTGATTCAGCATAGCCTCGCAACAGAGAATGAACAGGAGCCTTTAAATGCATTGCGCGAGCGGTTTATTACCGGGCTCCGCTATATTGCTGCGAATCCTCGCCAGCGCGCGCTGATGCAAATTCTTTATCAGCGCTGCGAGTTTGCCAATGATATGCTTTCGGAAAATGAAATTCGCCAGCGCATTGGCTTTAATTATTCGCTCATCGGCGGCATGCTGCAGTGCTGTGTGCGTAACAATATATTGCCAGCCGAAACAAATATTGAAGTGATATTAATTGTTTTACACAGCGCCTTTTCCGGACTAATTAAAAACTGGCTGCTCGATCCGCAACGCGTCGATCTTTATCAGCAGGCGCCTGCGCTGGTGGATAATATTATGGCGGTAGTCTGTGCTGCTCGTGTATCGGAGACGCCGGTACTGCGGGCGGTGAATCAGTAATGTGTCCCGCTGCCGCAGGTAATAAAAAAGGCGCTTCCCCATGCCGAAGAGCGCCTTTTATATCAAGCAAGCAACTGACTAGTATCAGTTCATGCCGTATTTTTTCAGTTTTTTACGCAGCGTACCGCGGTTGATGCCCATCATCAGGGCAGCGCGGGTCTGGTTACCACGGGTGTATTGCATCACCATGTCCAACAGGGGCTGTTCAACTTCAGCCAGTACCAGCTCATACAGGTCATTCACATCCTGACCGTTCAGTTGAGCAAAATAGTTCTTCAGTGCCTGTTTAACCGAGTCACGCAGGGGCTTTTGAGTTACCTGATCCTGAGAGTTAACGGTAGAAACGGTCAGTACGTCAGAATTTACGCGTTGTTCGAACATAGTTCTGTCAGCTCTTTATTTCTATTACGCAAAATTTTCGAAGTATGCCTCCAACGCCTCCAGCTGTTCGCTGGCATCCTCAATGGCGTTGAATGTGCGCCGAAACTGGTCATCTGGAGCATGTTCCTGAAGATACCAGGAGACGTGTTTACGCGCGATTCGGTACCCTTTTGCCTGACCATAAAAGTCATGCAATTCCCGAACGTGCGCACAAAGCAAGCGCTTGACCTCTGCCAGCGGCAGCGGGGGCAGCAGCTCTCCAGTGTCCAGATAATGCTGGATTTCCCGAAAGATCCAGGGTCTTCCCTGAGCTGCACGGCCTATCATCAGGGCATCAGCCCCTGTATAGTCGAGCACAGCTCTGGCTTTAAGCGGGTCAGTAATGTCGCCATTCGCGATAATCGGAATGGAAACTTTCTGCTTAACTGCCCGAATACTGTCGTACTCAGCGTCTCCGTTAAACAAGCAGGCGCGGGTGCGTCCGTGAATAGTCAGAGCCTGAATGCCACACTCTTCGGCCAGTTGGGCAATCTCTACGCAGTTACGGTGTTCCGGTTCCCAACCGGTGCGAATCTTGAGAGTCACAGGAACGTCCACCGCATTCACGACCGCCGTCAGGATCGACTTCACCTGGTCGGGGTACTGCAAGAGGGCTGAACCTGCAAGCTTGCGATTCACCTTTTTCGCCGGGCATCCCATATTGATATCAATAATCTGGGCGCCGCTTTCCACGTTAATCCGCGCGGCGGCAGCCATCTCTTCCGGCACACTACCGGCGATTTGCACGGTACGAATACCGGGCTCATCAATATGCACCATCCGTAAACGGGACTTGTCGCTCTCCCACACCTGTGGGTTAGAGGACATCATCTCGGAAACGGTTAAACCCGCTCCCATCTCGTAGCACAGCGTCCGGAATGGTCTGTCAGTAATGCCAGCCATGGGCGCTGCGATCAGGCGATTTCTGAGCTGGTGGTGTCCGATGCGCATGAGTTAAGAAATGACCATACTGTGACTGCAAGGCGGCGTATATTACGCATTTTTTGCACGAGATGAAAGGCCAAACTTTGAGCAATCCTCTGTTGCAGATCAATGAATCCGGGACTAACGTAAAAGGAATGAATAAATACTTATATTAATCATTGATTTAATGGCTGATGGATAATTTGTGTCCATTTATAAAATCATAAAACTTCTCGATTTTTCTTAGACAAACTCGCTACCAGGCGATATAAAACGCTGTTTTTATAGCCAAAAAAGTGCTCTGTAGTGCGATCTGCCTCTCATTTCCTGGCATTATTTGGTGGCTACTGGAAACAAAAATGCGGCCCACAGGCCGCATTGCGCTTAGTTTTTCCGGCCGGTGATCCGGCACCACTCCTCTTTCTCGACCACCGGGTCAAGGGTGAAGAGATCGGCGTAGGCTTCACAGACGCTCTCCGCCTGGCTGGCAAGGATGCCGGAAAGTCCCAGCAAACCGCCTGAAACGGGCAGGACGCTGATTAACGGCGCCAGCTCACGTAACGGGCCAGCCAGGATATTGGCGACCACGACGTCGGCTTTCATCGACTCCGGCTGGTCCTGAGGAAGATAGAGCTCCAGACGCTCAGAGACGCCGTTACGCTGCGCGTTATCGCGGCTGGCCTGAATAGCCTGCGGGTCGATATCAATGCCGATCGCTTTTGCGGCCCCCAGCTTCAGCGCGGCAATCGCCAGGATGCCGGAACCGCAGCCGAAATCAATGACCGTTTTTCCGTTGAGGTCGAGTCCATCGAGCCACTGCAGGCACAGGGAGGTCGTCGGGTGCGTGCCGGTACCGAAGGCCAGACCCGGATCGAGCATCACGTTGACGGCATTTTCGTCCGGAACGTCGCGCCAGCTCGGGCAGATCCACAGCCGCTCACCGAAACGCATCGGATGGAAGTTATCCATCCATTCCCGCTCCCAGTCTTTATCTTCCAGCTGCTCGATCTTATGCGCGAAGCCGGCGCCCAGCAGCGGGTGCTGCTCCAGTTGGGCAACGACCACTTTCATATCGGTTTCGGCATCGAACAGGCCGATCACGTCGGTATCGCCCCACAGCCGGGTTTCCCCGGGCAACGGCTCAAATACCGGCGTATCGTGCGTATCCTGGAAGGTGATCGAGACCGATCCGGCCTCCATCAGCGCATCGCTAAGATCTTCAGCGTTCGCGCCGGTGGTATTTAGTTTCAGTTGGATCCATGGCATAGCAAAACTCTTTATTTATCAGTAGTCAAAATAGGTGGCTGTGGTGCGGGACGGCCGAAACGGTTCCCTGCCACAAACGCCAGTAAACTCAGCAGCAGCGCGGGAACGATCGGGTGGAAGCCGAGAAACTGCACTTTCAGCGTGGCAAGTACGGCATACAGCACGCCGCCCACGATCATCGCGCTCAGCGCGCCAGCCGCGTTAGCACGTTCCCAATACAGGCCCAGTACCAGCGGCCACAGGAAGACGGCTTCCAGGCCGCCGAAGGCCAGCAGATTCAGCCAGATAATCATCTCCGGCGGTCGCCAGGCCGCGAGCAGCAGCAGAACACCCAACAGGAGCGTGATGCCGGCGGACATGCGTTTTAGCCGCTTTTCGTTAGTCGCCTGATCCGGACGCCAGTTCAGATACAGATCCTTGATGATCGTAGCGGAACTTTGCAGAAGCTGGGCATTGATCGTCGACATAATCGCCGCCATCGGCGCGGCCAGAAAGATCCCTGCCGCAAAGGGCGGGAGCACTTTGACCATCAGCGTCGGGATCACCAGATCCGGTACGGTTAAGTCGGGGAGCACCGCCCGACCTAACGCGCCGGCCAGGTGCATGCCAAACATCAGGATCGCCACTACGATGGTGCCGATCATAATGCCGCGATGCACGGCTTTGCTGTCTTTGTAGGAGATACAGCGAACGGCGGTATGCGGCAGGCCAATGACGCCGAAGCAGACCAGCACCCAAAACGAGGCCATAAAGGTTGGCGAGAGGATATCTTCCGCCCCCTGCGGGGACACCAGCTTGACGTCGATCGACTGCAGAGTCTCTACCGCATGGCCAATCCCGCCGGCGGCGTGGATCACCCCCACCAGTAGCACGATCGTGCCGATCAGCATCACCATGCCCTGCATGGTATCGTTGAGCACGCTGGCGCGAAAGCCGCCATAGGCGGTATACAGCGCGATGCTGATGCCGAAGATCAGCAGACCGGTATCGTAGGGAATACCCGCAGCTGTCTCCAGCAGGCGGGCGCCGCCGATAAACTGGACGGTCATGGCGCCAACGAAGGCTACCAGCAGGCTCAGGCTGGCCAGCCAGACCAGCAGACGGCTCTGGTAGCGCGCAAACAGCATGTCATTGAGGGTGACGGCATTATAACGACGCGCAAGAATGGCGAATTTTTTTCCCAGTACGCCCAGCGACAGCCAGATGGCGGGGAGCTGGATCATCGCCAGCAGTACCCAGCCCAGGCCGTATTTATAGGCGGCGCCGGGTCCGCCGATAAATGAGCTGGCGCTGATATAGGTGGCGGTTAGCGTCATGGCCAGCACGAAGCCGCCCATCGAGCGGCTGCCGAGAAAGTACTCATTAAGAAAGCTTCCTGAGGCGCGTTTTCTCATGGCGTAAAGGGATAAGCCGAACACCACCACCAGATAGGCGATCAGGGGAATAATGACCTCAAACTGCATCATCGTCCTCCAGAGGTATGTCGCAGAAAACCAGTTTGACCATCGCCCAGCACAGCAGAATAAACAGCAGCGGAACCAGCAGGCAGGCCATTTCAAACCAGTGGGGCAGGCCGGTAAAACCGATAGCCACCCCCGGCAGATAGGCGGCGGCCAGCCAGGCGGCAAGATAGAGAAGGGTCAGCCACAGCGCCCAGCGCGCTTCTTTGTGGGCCTGAACAAAGCGTTTGTCCATTTTTTGTCCCTTGAGGATAAAGAAAGCGGGGATTGTACCGCATGGTATAGATGAGGAGAGAGAAAAAGAAAAAAGGCCGGAAAATCCGGCCTTTTGCTGAGAGAGCAGAATTATTTTTCCTGCAAGCCGAGTTTTTTCTCCAGATAGTGGATGTTGGTGCCACCATGCTGGAAGTTCTCGTCGCTCATAATGCGCATCTGCAGATCGACGTTGGTCTTGATGCCATCGATGATCAGCTCCTGCAGCGCATTCTTCATGCGGGCAATCGCCACGTCACGGCTTTCGCCGTAGCAGATCAGTTTGCCGATCATGGAGTCATAGTACGGCGGTACGGTGTAGCCGGCGTAAATATGGGACTCCCAGCGCACGCCAAAGCCGCCCGGCGCGTGGAAACGGGTAATTTTACCCGGGCTCGGCAGGAAGGTGTTCGGGTCTTCGGCGTTGATACGGCATTCCACCGCATGGCCGCGAACCACCACTTCATCCTGCTTGATGGACAGCGGCTGGCCGGCTGCGATACGCAGCTGCTCTTTGATCAGGTCAACGCCGGTGATCATTTCAGTTACCGGATGCTCTACCTGGATACGGGTGTTCATTTCAATGAAGTAGAACTCGCCGTTTTCGAACAGGAACTCAAAGGTACCCGCCCCGCGGTAGCCGATATCGACACAGGCTTTCGCGCAACGCTCGCCGATGTAGCGACGCAGTTCCGGAGTGATGCCCGGCGCCGGCGCTTCTTCGACCACTTTCTGGTGACGACGCTGCATGGAGCAGTCACGTTCAGCCAGATAGATAGCGTTGCCCTGACCGTCCGCCAGTACCTGAATTTCAATGTGACGCGGGTTTTCCAGGTATTTCTCCATGTAGACCATATCGTTGTTGAAAGCCGCTTTGGCTTCCGCTTTGGTCATGGAGATGGACTGGGCCAGTTCAGCGTCGCTGCGCACAACGCGCATACCGCGACCGCCGCCGCCGCCGGAGGCCTTGATGATCACCGGATAGCCGATGCGTTTAGCATGGGCGCGGTTAGCGTCCATGTCGTCGGTCAGCGGGCCGTCAGAACCGGGTACGGTCGGGACGCCGGCTTTTTTCATGGCGGTGATCGCGGACACTTTGTCGCCCATCAGGCGGATAGTGTCGGCTTTCGGGCCGATGAAGATAAAGCCGGAGCGCTCAACCTGCTCAGCAAAGTTGGCGTTCTCGGAGAGGAAGCCATACCCCGGGTGAATCGCTACCGCGCCGGTGATCTCAGCGGCGCTGATGATAGCCGGGATGTTCAGATAGCTTTTTACGGACGGAGCCGGACCGATACAGACCGTCTCATCCGCTAACAATACGTGTTTTAGATCGCGATCCGCGGTGGAATGCACAGCAACGGTCTTGATGCCCAGTTCTTTACAGGCACGAAGGATGCGCAGTGCGATCTCGCCACGGTTAGCGATGACAATTTTATCCAGCATGTTCGCCTCGTTACTCGATAACTACCAGCGGCTCGTCGAATTCTACCGGTTGGCCGCTTTCGATCAGAATGGCTTTCACCACGCCGGCTTTGTCGGCTTCGATCTGGTTCATCATTTTCATCGCTTCGACGATGCACAGGGTGTCGCCCACGTTAACTTTCTGGCCAACTTCCACAAACGCTTTCGCGTCCGGGCTTGGCGTACGATAGAAAGTACCAACCATCGGGGAACGTACGATGTGACCACTGATTTCCGCTTTTGCCGGCGCTTCTGCTGCTGCAGCTGGCGCGGCAGCCGCGGCGGCAGGTGCCTGAGGCTGCATCATCGGCGCAGCATAAGCCTGCTGCATAACCGGATAGCTTGCGGCCGGTGCAGAGCGGCTGATGCGAACAGACTCTTCGCCTTCAGAAATTTCCAGTTCGGAGATACCTGATTCTTCAACCAGCTCGATCAGTTTTTTAATCTTACGAATATCCATGAGTGGGTTCCGTACTCTTTGTTTAGTGTGATTGTGACAGGCGTTTTACCGCCGTCTGTAAAGCGTATGAATAGCCGTCCGCCCCCAGTCCGCAGATGACGCCAGCGGCGACATCTGACAGATACGAATGCTGGCGGAAGGGTTCGCGTGCATGCACATTGCTCAGGTGAATCTCGATAAACGGGATGTTCACGGCAAGCAAAGCGTCACGGATTGCTACGCTGGTATGCGTGAACGCGGCCGGATTAATCAGGATATAGTCCACGTTGTCTTTAGCCTGATGAATTCGGTCGATTAACGCATGCTCCGCGTTGGACTGCAGGTGATCCAGGCTCACATTCAGCGCCGCCGCTTCAGATGTTAAATGGTTAACAATCTCCGCCAGCGTGAGCGGACCATACTTCTCAGGCTCGCGGGTACCGAGCATGTTAATGTTTGGACCATTCAAAAGCAAAATGTGAAACTTCTTTGCCATCGTGTGGCGATCTCCTGCCATTTTCGGGTAAAAAACAACATATACCTTCAATGCGCCCTTGTCACCTTTTCAGGGTCAGAAAACCCCGTCAGGAAAGCCAAAGTCGCACATTATAACGATTTCGTAGCAATTGGCAGCTAAATACTGGTCTTATCAGGGAAGATTATCAACCGCTATCTTAAAAAGAGTCGCGGTTGATAAAGGATCTGCGGGAAACTGCACATTACGGGATTCAGCGCCACCACTGGCGGAACTTCTTGTAACGCCATGCCAGCAGCGCCACTGCCAGCAGGGCATAAATGATGGGCTGCGGCGAGAGGATCTTCACTGACCACAGGTAGTGAATCGGCGCGAGGATCGCCACCAGATAGACGAAGTTGTGTAAAAGTTGCCAGCGGCGGCCCAGTTTTCGCTGCATCGCCTGCGTCGACGTCACCGCCAGCGCCAGCAGGATCGCCCAGCTGACCATGCCTAACGTCAGATAGGGGCGGTTGATAATCTCCGAGCCCAGCAGCGCCAGATTGTTAATGCCCAGCTCCAGCAGGGTATAGCTGGTCAGGTGCAGCGTCGCCCAGGCGAAACACCATAAACCTAACAGGCGACGAACGCGAATCAATAATGGTTGTTTCGCATAGCGCGCCAGCGGGGAGACCAGCAGCGTCGCCAGCAGAAACTTCAGCGCCATCCTGCCGGTAAAATGCTGGATATCCTTGGCCGGATCGGCGCTAAAGTAGCCCTGATGTCCGGCCCAGAATAGCCAGACCAGCGGCAAAAAACCCGCCAGATGAAGTAAAACCTTCAGCCAGGCGATCTGTTTGACGGTGAAACGCACTAGAAGTTCTCCCGCAGGTTCATGCCGCGATACAACGACGCCACCTCGTCGGCATAGCCGTTAAACAGCAGGGTTGGCTGACGCTTGACATCGAGTACGCCGCCGGCGCCGATAAACCGCTCGCTGGCCTGCGACCAGCGGGGGTGATCGACGTGCGGATTGACGTTGGCGAAGAAGCCGTATTCGTCCGGTGCCGCCAGATTCCAGGTGGTCGGCGGCCGCTCGCGGGTCAGTTCAATGCTGACGATAGATTTAATGCCTTTGAAACCGTACTTCCACGGCACAGTAAGGCGGACCGGCGCGCCATTTTGCGGCGGCAGCGCTTTGCCATACACCCCGACGGTGAGCAGCGTCAGCGGATGCATCGCTTCATCCAGCCGCAGCCCCTCCACGTAAGGGTAAGCCAGCCCCCCGCCGATAAACCGATCTTTCTGCCCGGGCATTTGATCCGGAGCATAGAGGGTTTTGAAGGCCACATAGCGCGCATTGCTGGTGGGCTCCACCAGCGCCAACAGCTTATGCAGCGGGAAGCCGACCCAGGGGACCACCATCGACCAGGCTTCCACGCAGCGCATACGATAAATACGCTCTTCCAGCGGGAAGCGTTTGGTCAGATCGTCATGGTCGAGAGTCAGCGGCTTCGCCACCTCACCGCCGATGGTCAATGTCCAGGGATCGGTGCGCAGGCTACCCGCGTTCGCCGCCGGATCGGCTTTATCGAGGCCGAATTCATAAAAGTTATTGTAGCCGGAGACTTTATCTTCCGGGGTAAGCGTTAGCTTAGCCTGCCATTCAGCGGGTTTAGCAAAGTCCAGGGCTTTGCCCGCCGGGGCTGGCGGACGGTCATGGCCTTTAAACCAGTCCAGCAGGTCGGCCTGCGCGGCGGCGGGAAGCGAAAGGGCGGTCGCGCTGATGCCCAGCATTTTCAGCACCTGGCGCCGCTGGAGCATAAAAACGGATTCGGCCGTGACGTCGGCTTCCGTCAGTTTTTTTCTTTTCATGGTGTCCTCCGTCATGCGTTTCCTTAAGCATGACGGAGGCGGCGATGAATCGCGAATATGTCACGAAAAATTGCACATTAGGAGCATGAGCCGCCGCCGAAGCAGGGGCGCGGTCGTCCAGGAATCATCGGAAAGTGGCGCAAGACGTTTCCTTTACCGCGCCTGACCCGGCATCTTTAGCAGGGAAAAAAGCGGACGGGAGGCTGGCAGGACGGAAAATCGGCAATAATGTGCGCCGCTGGCGCGGGTTTGCCATCCAGCGTCTAAAATTAAAGCGCTTCTGGCGCAGGCCGCAGGCGGGCGGCGATTGGCAAATTTTTTCTGCCGACTATACTCGCTATCGGCATACTTTCGCCGATAATACGCATTCCATTGCCAGACTCGCCATCTTTGATAGTATGCGTCGCGCTTTAAAAGGTTAATGCTAGCGTCAAGGCGCGCGCCGGCACGGGAGCCTGATGGTTCATCGGGCAGTCATTCACTCGCGGAGTTAACACAGGGATGCGATTAACGACGAAGTTCTCAGCCTTTATCACGCTGCTAACTAGCCTGACCATCTTTGTCACGCTGATTGGCGCTTCGCTGAGTTTTTACAACGGCATTGAGAACAAGGTCGAAAACCGGGTTCAGGCGGTGGCGACCATGCTGGATAACCGGCTCATCACCTCCTCTTTTGATAAGCTTGAGCCGCAGCTGGATGAGCTGATGACGCCGATAGAGATCGTGCATATCGATTTCATGCTTAACGGTAAACCGCTCTACAGCCACTCCCGAACCGACAGCTATCGCCCGCTTGGCAGTCATGAGCAATTCCGTGAGATCACGGTCCCGTCGTTGAAACATCCCGGTATCTCTCTGCATCTGGTCTACGTTGACCCGATGGTGAACTATTTCCGTTCGCTGTCGATTACCGCCCCGCTGTCGATCTCCATCGGCTTCATGGTGGTGATTATTTTCTTCGCCGTCCGCTGGATCCGCCGCCAGCTGGCGGGTCAGGAGCTGCTTGAGCTTCGTTCCACGCGTATCCTGAGCGGCGAGCGCGGGCCGCAGGTGCGCGGCTCAGTCTATGAATGGCCTGCCAGCACCAGTAGCGCGCTGGATATGCTGCTGTCGGAGCTGCAGTTTGCCAGCGATCAGCGCAGCCGGATGGATACGCTGATTCGCTCCTATGCGGCACAGGATTCTAAAACCGGGCTGAATAATCGCCTGTTTTTTGACAATCAGCTGGCCACGCTGCTGGAAGATCAGGAGAAGGTGGGGGCGTACGGCATCGTGATGATGATCCGTCTACCGGAGTTTGATCTGCTACGGGACAACTGGGGGCGGGCGGCGGCCGAAGAACATTACTTCACGCTTATCAACCTGCTCTCTACCTTTATTATGCGTTACCCTGGCGCGCTGCTGGCGCGCTATCACCGTAGCGACTTCGCCGTGCTGCTGCCGCACCGCACGTTAAAAGAGGCGGATAGTATCGCCGGGCTGCTGCTGAAGGCCATGGACGCGCTGCCTCCGACGCGGATCCTCGATCGTGACGATATGATGCATATCGGCATCTGTTCTTTCCGCAGCGGACAATCGGCGGCGCAAGTGATGGAACATGCAGAAGCGGCAACGCGCAACGCGGTGCTGCAGGGCAGCAACAGCTGGTCGGTCTATGACGATACCCTTCCGGAGAAAGGCCGCGGCAACGTTCGCTGGCGGACGCTGATCGAACAGATGCTGAGCCGCGGCGGGCCGCGGTTGTACCAGAAGCCCGCCGTCACCCGCGACGGTCGGGTGCATCACCGTGAACTGATGTCGCGGATGTACGACGGTAAAGAAGAGGTGATTGCCGCCGAGTACATGCCGATGGTGCTGCAGTTTGGCCTGGCGGAGGAGTATGACCGCCTGCAGGTGACGCGCCTGCTGCCGTTTTTAGGCTTCTGGCCCGAGGAGAATCTGGCGCTGCAGCTGTCGGTGGAGTCGCTGATCCGTCCGCGTTTCCAGCGCTGGCTGCGCGATGCTCTAATGCAGTGTGAAAAATCGCAGCGTCAACGGATTATTTTTGAACTTGCTGAGGCAGATGTTTGTCAATATATCGGCCGTCTGCAGCCGGTTATGCGGTTGGTTAACGCGCTTGGCGTTCGGGTGGCGGTGGTTCAGGCAGGGTTAACCCTGGTGGGAACCAGCTGGATCAAGCAGCTGGATGCGGAGCTGATCAAACTGCATCCGGGCCTGGCGCGCAACATCGAAAAGCGCAGCGAGAACCAGCTGCTGGTGCAAAGCCTGGTGGAAGCCTGTAAAGGCATGCCTATGCAAGTTTTTGCGACGGGCGTACGCAGCCGCAGCGAGTGGCTGGTACTGTCCCAATGCGGTGTCACGGGCGGGCAGGGGGAATTTTTTGCCACCTCACAGCCACTTGACACAAATGTGAAAAAATATTCGCAAAGATACTCGGTTTGATCTGCCGTTTAGCGTGATTTCACGTAGAATAACGCGCGCCATCGTGAAGGGGGTGTGCTTGTCTACCTGCCGGATCATCGCAATGTAAATGCCAGTGACCCTCCTTTGACAGGTTACAAATTCAGGCGTGGAGCGCTGCTGAAGATTTCAGCAATGAACGGAGTCGGAAAAATTTGTAACAAAGGAAATGAACTGCACTAATTTTCACCGCAGCAGGTGATTTTTGCGCCTTGTCGCTGCTGCGTGTGGTTGGTAAAGTAAGCGGATTTTGTTTTCCGCCCCAGCTTTCAGGATTATCCCTTAGTATGTTAAAAAAATTTCGTGGCATGTTTTCCAATGACCTGTCCATTGACCTGGGTACCGCGAATACCCTTATTTACGTAAAAGGACAAGGCATCGTATTGAATGAGCCTTCCGTGGTGGCCATTCGTCAGGATCGTGCCGGATCGCCGAAAAGCGTCGCCGCCGTGGGTCATGAAGCGAAGCAGATGCTCGGCCGTACCCCGGGTAATATCGCGGCGATTCGCCCGATGAAGGACGGCGTTATCGCTGACTTCTTCGTGACGGAAAAGATGCTGCAGCACTTTATCAAACAAGTGCACAGCAACAGCTTTATGCGCCCGAGCCCGCGCGTACTGGTCTGCGTGCCGGTTGGCGCCACCCAGGTTGAGCGTCGTGCTATCCGTGAATCCGCGCAGGGCGCTGGCGCTCGCGAAGTGTTCCTGATTGAAGAACCGATGGCGGCCGCGATCGGCGCTGGCCTGCCGGTTTCTGAAGCGACCGGTTCCATGGTGGTGGATATCGGCGGCGGTACCACCGAGGTAGCGGTTATCTCCCTGAACGGCGTGGTTTACTCTTCTTCCGTGCGTATCGGCGGCGACCGCTTCGACGAAGCCGTCATCAATTACGTGCGTCGTAACTACGGCTCTCTGATCGGTGAAGCGACCGCTGAGCGTATCAAACATGAAATCGGTTCGGCTTACCCGGGCGATGAAGTGCGTGAAATTGAAGTGCGCGGCCGTAACCTGGCAGAAGGCGTTCCACGCGGCTTCACTCTGAACTCAAACGAAATTCTTGAAGCGCTGCAGGAGCCGCTGACCGGCATCGTGAGCGCGGTTATGGTTGCCCTTGAGCAGTGCCCGCCGGAACTGGCGTCTGATATCTCCGAGCGCGGGATGGTTCTCACCGGCGGTGGTGCGCTGCTGCGCAACCTGGACCGTCTGTTAATGGAAGAAACCGGTATTCCAGTCGTGGTTGCTGAAGATCCGCTGACCTGCGTAGCGCGTGGCGGCGGCAAGGCGCTGGAAATGATCGACATGCACGGCGGCGACCTGTTTAGCGAAGAGTAGTCAGCCTGAAGGTCCGGGGTGGCTTCCGCGCTGCCCCAGGTCTTTACTGACACGAGAATACGCATAGCCTATGAAGCCAATTTTTAGCCGTGGCCCCTCGCTACAGATTCGCCTTATTCTGGCGGTGCTGGTGGCGCTTGGCGTGATTATCGCCGACAGCCGCCTGGGTACGTTCAGTCAAATCAGAACGTACATGGATACAGCCGTCAGCCCTTTCTACTTTGTCTCTAATGGTCCCCGGGAACTGCTCGACAGCGTATCGCAGACGCTGGCTACCCGTGACCAGCTCGAACTGGAAAACCACGCGCTGCGTCAGGAGCTGTTGCTGAAAAACAGCGATCTGCTGATGCTGGGCCAGTACAAGCAGGAGAATGCGCGCCTGCGTGAACTGCTTGGCTCGCCGCTGCGCCAGGACGAGCAAAAAATGGTGACCCAGGTCATCTCAACGGTCAACGACCCCTACAGCGATCAGGTGGTTATCGATAAGGGCAGCGTCAACGGCGTCTACGAAGGCCAGCCGGTTATCAGTGATAAAGGCGTGGTGGGGCAGGTCGTAGCCGTGGCGAAAATGACCAGCCGGGTACTGCTGATCTGTGATGCCACCCATGCGTTGCCGATCCAGGTCCTGCGGAACGATATTCGCGTCATTGCCGCCGGTAACGGCTGCACCGACGACCTCCAGCTTGAGCATCTGCCGGCAAATACCGATATTCGCGTCGGCGATGTGCTGGTGACCTCCGGTCTGGGCGGTCGTTTCCCGGAAGGGTACCCGGTTGGGGTTGTCTCTTCAGTGAAACTGGACACCCAGCGCGCCTACACGGTGATCCAGGCGCGTCCGACGGCCGGTCTGCAGCGTTTGCGCTATCTGCTGCTGCTGTGGGGCGCCGATCGCAATGGCGCTAACCCGATGACCCCGGAAGAGGTCCATCGGGTGGCTAACGAACGCCTGATGCAGATGATGCCGCAGGTGTTGCCTGCGCCGGATGCGATGGGGCCGCAGATGCCGGCGCCCGCCACCGGGCTGACGCCGTCTCAGCCGTCGCAGCCTGCAGGGGGGCAATAGTGGCAAGTTACCGTAGCCAGGGACGCTGGGTTATCTGGCTCTCGTTTCTTATCGCGCTATTGCTGCAAATTATGCCCTGGCCGGCGGACATCAGCGTTTTCCGGCCCAACTGGGTATTATTGATCCTGCTGTACTGGATCCTCGCGCTGCCGCACCGGGTGAATGTGGGAACGGGCTTCGTGATGGGGGCTATTCTTGATCTCATCAGCGGCTCGACGCTGGGCGTTCGCGCGCTGTCCTTAAGCATCGTCGCCTATCTGGTGGCGCTGAAGTATCAGCTGTTCCGTAACCTGGCGCTGTGGCAACAGGCGCTGGTGGTCATGCTGTTATCCCTCGCCGTGGATATCATTGTTTTCTGGGCAGAGTTTTTAGTGATCAACGTCTCTTTCCGTCCGGAAGTATTCTGGAGTAGTGTAGTAAACGGTATCCTCTGGCCATGGCTCTTCCTGCTGATGCGTAAAGTGCGTCAGCAATTTGCAGTGCAATAAGGTTGATATGACAACTCTGTATCTTGCTTCTGGTTCCCCGCGTCGGCAGGAACTGCTGACTCAGCTTGGTCTCGCGTTCGAGCGTCTGGTTCCTGGTATCGAGGAGCAGCGCCAGCCGCAGGAGAGCGCGCAGCACTATGTCGTGCGCCTGGCGCGCGAAAAGGCGCAGGCCGGGGTGGCGCTGGCATCGCGGGATTTGCCGGTTTTGGGAGCGGATACGATTGTTATTTTGAACGGCGAAGTGCTGGAAAAACCGCGCGACGCCGAACACGCTGCAGCGATGCTGCGCCTGCTTTCCGGCCAAACCCATCAGGTCATGACCGCGGTGGCGCTGGCGGATAAGCAGCAGACGCTGGATTGTCTGGTGGTCACGGAAGTGACCTTCCGGCCGCTCAGCGAGCAGGATATCGCCGATTATGTGGCCAGCGGCGAGCCTTTAGATAAAGCAGGTGCATACGGTATTCAAGGGTTGGGTGGCTGTTTCGTCAGGAAGATTAATGGCAGCTATCACGCCGTAGTCGGCTTACCGCTGGTGGAAACGTATGAGTTGCTCAGTAACTTTAACTCACTGCGTAAAGAAAAGGGATAAAGATGACGGCTGAATTATTAGTGAACGTAACGCCATCCGAAACGCGCGTTGCGTATATTGATGGCGGTATTCTGCAGGAAATCCATATTGAGCGTGAAGCGCGACGCGGAATAGTAGGCAATATCTACAAAGGTCGTGTTAGCCGAGTGCTGCCGGGAATGCAGGCGGCTTTTGTAGATATTGGTCTGGATAAGGCGGCGTTCCTCCACGCCTCCGATATCATGCCGCATACCGAGTGCGTTGCCGGTGAGGAGCAAAAGCAGTTTACCGTGCGCGATATTTCGGAACTGGTGCGCCAGGGCCAGGACCTGATGGTCCAGGTGGTTAAAGATCCGCTCGGTACCAAAGGCGCGCGTCTGACCACCGATATTACCCTGCCTTCCCGCTATCTGGTCTTTATGCCGGGCGCCTCCCACGTGGGGGTCTCTCAGCGCATTGAAAGCGAAGCCGAGCGTGAGCGGCTGAAAAAGGTCGTGGCAGAGTACTGCGACGAGCAGGGCGGATTTATCATTCGCACCGCCGCGGAAGGCGTTCACGAGCAAGAGATGGCCGCCGATGCCGCCTATCTTAAGCGCGTATGGACCAAGGTGATGGAGCGCAAAAAGCGCAACCAGACCCGCTATCAGCTGTACGGCGAGCTGGCCCTGGCTCAGCGCGTGCTGCGTGATTTTGCCGACGCGCATCTCGACCGGATTCGCGTTGACTCGCGGCTGACCTACGAGGCGCTGCTCGAATTTACCGCCGAATATATTCCGGAAATGACCAGCAAGCTGGAACACTACAGCGGCCGTCAGCCGATATTCGATCTCTTTGACGTTGAGAACGAAATTCAGCGCGCGCTGGAACGTAAAGTCGAGCTCAAGTCCGGGGGGTATCTGATCATCGACCAGACCGAGGCGATGACCACCATCGATATCAACACAGGGGCGTTTGTTGGGCACCGCAATCTTGACGATACTATCTTCAATACCAATATCGAAGCCACCCAGGCGATAGCCCGCCAGCTGCGTTTGCGTAATCTCGGCGGCATTATCATCATTGATTTCATCGACATGAACAATGAAGACCATCGCCGGCGGGTGTTGCACTCCCTGGAGCAGGCCCTCAGTAAAGACCGGGTGAAGACCAGCATCAACGGTTTCTCCCAGTTGGGTCTGGTGGAGATGACCCGTAAACGCACCCGCGAAAGCGTGGAGCATGTGCTGTGCAACGAATGCCCGACCTGCCACGGACGCGGAACGGTAAAGTCCGTGGAAACGGTATGCTATGAGATTATGCGTGAGATCGTTCGCGTGCATCATGCTTATGATTCCGATCGCTTCCTGGTCTATGCTTCCCCTGCGGTGGCGGAAACCCTGAAAGGGGAAGAGTCGCATGCGCTGGCGGAAGTGGAGATCTTTGTCGGCAAGCAGGTGAAGGTACAAATTGAGCCGCTCTATAATCAAGAGCAGTTCGATGTGGTTATGATGTAAGACACTGCGTCATTGTGCGGCTGACAAGGAGAGAGGCGTGAGGCGACTGCCCGGGATTTTATTGCTCACCGTGGCAACACTGATTGTTATCGTCGCGCTGCTGGTGAGTGGCTTGCGTCTCGTGTTGCCGCAGCTCGATGCCTGGCGTCCGCAGCTGCTGGAGAAGATCTCCTCTCTCACCGGCACGCCGGTGGATGCCTCGCAGATCGCAGCCAGCTGGCAAACTTTTGGCCCAACATTAGATGTCCGCGATATTCATGTCGGGCTGAAAGATGGCGGGACAATGGCGGTCAAGCGCGTGACCCTGGCGCTGGACGTCTGGCAGAGTCTGTTGCATATGCGCTGGCAGTTTCGCGATCTCACCTTCTGGCAGCTGCAGATCCATACCAATACCCCTATTCAGACCAATGACGGCGGCGAAAGCCTGAAAACCGACCGCGTCAGCGATCTCTTTTTACGTCAGTTCGACCACTTTACTCTGCGCGACAGTCATCTGAGCTTCCTGACTATTTCCGGTCAGCGGGCGGAGCTGGCGGTCCCGCAGCTGACCTGGCTTAACGGCAGGAACCGTCACCGCGCCGAGGGGCAGCTCAGCCTTTCCAGTCTCACCGGCCAGCATGGCGTCATGCAGGTGCGGATGGATCTCCGCGATGAGGATGGCCTGCTGAACAAAGGCCGGGTCTGGCTGCAGGCTGACGATATTGACGTCAAGCCCTGGCTGGGCCGCTGGATGCAGGACAATATCGCCCTGAAAAGCGCCCGCTTCAGCCTCGAAGGCTGGATGACCATTGAAAAAGGCGATGTGGCCAGCGGCGACGTATGGCTGAAAAAAGGGGGCGCCAGCTGGCAGGGGGATAGCGAGGTTCATCACCTGTCAGTGGATAACCTGACGGCGCATCTCTCCCATGACAAGCAGAGCTGGGGCTTCTACATTCCCGATACGCGGATCGCGATCGACGACAAACCCTGGCCAAGCGGCGCGCTGGCGATGGCGTGGATCCCAGCGCAGGATGTCGGTGGCAGCGGTCATCAGCGTAGCGATGAATTACGTATTCGCGCCAGCAACTTAGCCCTCAGCGGCCTGAGCGGACTGCAGCCGTTTGCCGATAAGCTGGCGCCTTCTTTGGGCGAACTCTGGCGCACCACGCAGCCCAGCGGCAAAATCAACCTGCTGGCTCTCGATATTCCCCTGCAGGCGACGGAGAAAACGCGCTTTCAGGCGCAGTGGAGCGATCTGGCGTGGAAGCAGTGGAAGCTCCTGCCGGGAGCGGAACACTTCTCCGGCAGCCTGAATGGCAGCGTTGAGCATGGGGAACTGCGCGCGCGCATGACGAAGGCGCTGATGCCGTATACCGGTGTTTTCCGGGCCCCGCTGGAGATCGCCGCTGGCGAAGCCACCCTCAGCTGGGTGAAAAATGACAAAGGGTTTATGCTTGATGGCCGTGATATTGACGTGCAGGCGACGGGGGTACGCGCCCGCGGCGGCTTCCGCTATCTGCAACCGCAGGGGGACGATCCCTGGCTGGGCATTCTGGCGGGGATCAGCACCAACGATGGCGGCCAGGCGTGGCGTTACTTCCCGGAAAACCTGATGGGCAAAGCGCTGGTGGACTATCTCAGCGGCGCGATTAAAGCCGGACAGGCACGCGATGCGACGCTGGTGTATGGCGGCAACCCACATTTGTTCCCGTATCCGCACAACGAAGGCCAGTTCCAGGTTTACGTCCCGCTGAAGAATGCCACTTTCGCTTTTCAACCGGACTGGCCGGCGCTGACCGGGTTGAATATCGACCTTAATTTTATCAACAGCGGCCTGTGGATGCGGGCGGAGAAAGCGATGCTCGGCAACGTGACCGCCAGCAATCTCGATGCCGCGATCCCGGATTACGCGCAGGAAAAACTGCTGATTGATGCCGATATCAAAGGCCCGGGGAAAGAGGTGGGACCTTATTTCAACACCACGCCGCTGAAAGAGACCCTGGGAGCGGCGCTGGATTCCCTGCAGCTGGATGGTGATGTAAGCGCTCGCTTACATCTGAACATTCCCCTCGATGGCGAAATGACCACCGCGAAAGGCGATGTGCATCTGCAGAATAACGATCTGTTTATCAAGCCGTTAGATACCACGCTGCAGAACCTGAGCGGTAATTTCAGCTTTGTGAATGGCGATCTTAATAGTCAAACGTTGAGCGCGACCTGGTTTAATCAGCCGCTGAACCTCAATTTTTCCACCCGCGAAGGCGAAAAAGCGTTTCTGGTGGATGTCGGGATGAACGCCAACTGGCAGCCGTCGCGCACCGGGCTGCTGCCGAAAGCGGTTAATGAGGCGCTGAGCGGTAGCGTTCCGTGGGAGGGTAAAGTCGCTATCGAACTGCCGTACCATGGCAATGCCAGCTATAAGGTTGATATCAATGGCGATCTGAAGAATGTGAGCAGTCACTTACCTTCACCGGTCAACAAGCCCGCTGGCGAACCCCTGCCGGTCAAAATTAACGTTGCCGGCGGTCTGAGCAGCTTCGACCTGACCGGATCCGTTGGCGCGAAGAATCATATCAACAGCCGCTGGTTGCTGAACCGTAAGCTGACGCTGGACAGAGCGATCCTCACGACGGACAGCAAAGGCCCCTCTCCGCTGCCCGACCAGCCCGGCGTTGAGCTCAATCTGCCGCCGATGGATGGCGCGCAGTGGCTGGCGCTGTTCCAGAAGGGCGCGGCGAATGAAGTCAGCAGCAGTGTCCTCTTTCCACCGCGCATTGTGCTGCGTACGCCGTCGCTGGCGCTGGCCGGCCAGCAATGGAACAACCTGAGTCTGATGTCGCAGCCGGTCACCGGCGGTTCACAGGTTGAGGCGCAGGGGCGCGAGATCAACGCCACCCTGACGATGCGCGACAATGCCCCGTGGCTGGCAAATGTGCGTTATCTCTATTTCAACCCGGCCAGCGCCAGCGGCAAGGGCGGAACGGAGAACGTGGCCCCGCAGGCGGAGACGCGGCTGGATTTCCACGGCTGGCCCGATCTGCAGCTGCGCTGCGCGGAATGCTGGCTGTGGGGGCAAAAATATGGCCGTATCGACGGCGATGTGGCGATCAAGGGGGATACCTTAACGCTCTCCAATGGCCTGGTGGATACCGGGTTTGGCCGGCTGACGACCGACGGCGTGTGGGTTAACGCCCCTTCCGGGGTGCGCACCTCGCTGAAAGGCAGACTGCATGGCAATAAAACGAATGAATTTGCGGATTTCTTTGGCGTTTCCACACCGGTGAAGGATTCGCCGTTTGATATCGACTACGATCTGCACTGGCGCGCGCCGCCCTGGTCACCCGATGTCGCGTCGCTCAATGGGATCATTAAAAGCCACCTCGGCAAGGGTCAGTTTACCGACCTAAGTACCGGACACGCAGGCCAGCTGCTGCGTTTGCTGAGCGTCGATGCCCTGCTGCGCAAACTGCGCTTCGACTTCAGCGATACCTTTAGCGAAGGATTTTACTTCGACTCGATTAACAGTACGGCCTGGATTAAGGATGGTGTACTGCATACCGATGATACGCTGGTGGATGGCCTGGAGGCGGACATTGCCATGAAAGGGTCGGTCGATCTGGTGCGTCGTCATCTGGACCTGCAGGCGGTGGTGGCGCCGGAGATCTCCGCGACCGTCGGCGTGGCGGCGGCCTTCGCCGTCAACCCGATTGTCGGCGCGGCGGTGTTTGCCGCCAGCAAGGTACTGGGGCCGCTGTGGAACAAAGTCTCGATACTGCGCTATCGCATCACCGGCCCGATTGACCAGCCGCAGATCAATGAAGTGCTGCGCCAGGCGCGCAGCAACAAAAAGCAATGATTTGACGATTGCCGGGAATTACCGCAATCTCAATAGATAGCCTTCTGTATTTCCGCCTGTCAGGCGGCAACAAACGAGTAGCATAACGATGAGTCTGAACCTGGTAAGTGAACAATTACTGTCGGCAAATGGCCTGAATCATCAGGACCTGTTTGCCATTCTTGGTCAACTGACCGAGCGCCGCCTCGATTACGGCGATCTCTATTTTCAGTCGAGCTATCACGAATCCTGGGTTCTGGAAGACAGCATCATTAAAGATGGGTCGTACAATATCGACCAGGGCGTAGGCGTGCGCGCCGTCAGCGGCGAAAAAACGGGCTTTGCCTACGCTGACCAGATCAGCAAGCTGGCGCTGGAGCAGAGCGCCCAGGCGGCGCGGACCATTGTGCGCGAGACTGGCAATGGCAAAGTACAGACCCTCGGCGCAGTAGAGCACAGCGCCCTCTATACCAGCATCGACCCGCTGCAGAGTATGAGCCGGGAAGAGAAGCTGGATATTCTCCGCCGGGTAGACAAAGTCGCCCGCGCGGCGGACCAGCGCGTGCAGGAGGTTTCGGCCAGCCTGAGCGGGGTCTATGAGCTGATTCTGGTGGCCGCCACCGACGGCACTCTGGCCGCCGACGTTCGTCCGCTGGTGCGCCTCTCGGTCAGCGTGCTGGTGGAAGAGGACGGCAAACGCGAGCGCGGCAGCAGCGGCGGCGGCGGGCGTTTTGGCTATGACTATTTCCTCGCCTCTCAGGAGGGCGAAGTACGGGCCGACGCCTGGGCGAAAGAAGCGGTGCGCATGGCGCTGGTTAACCTCTCGGCGGTCGCCGCCCCGGCGGGGATGCTGCCGGTGGTGCTCGGCGCCGGCTGGCCTGGCGTCCTGCTGCACGAAGCGGTCGGTCACGGCCTGGAAGGCGATTTCAACCGTCGCGGCACCTCGGTCTTTAGCGGCCATATGGGGGAATTAGTCGCCTCTGAGCTGTGCACCGTCGTGGACGACGGCACCATCGTCGACCGTCGTGGCTCGGTGGCCATCGATGACGAAGGCACGCCGGGTCAATACAATGTGCTGATCGAAAACGGCATCCTGAAAGGCTACATGCAGGATAAACTCAATGCGCGTCTGATGGGCGTCGCGCCGACCGGCAACGGCCGCCGTGAATCCTATGCCCATCTGCCGATGCCGCGTATGACCAACACCTATATGCTGGCGGGTCAGTCCACGCCGCAGGAGATTATCGAGTCGGTGGACTACGGTATCTTTGCGCCTAACTTCGGCGGCGGGCAGGTGGATATCACCTCCGGTAAGTTTGTCTTCTCCACCTCCGAGGCCTATCTGATCGAAAAAGGCAAGGTCACGAAGGCGGTGAAAGGCGCTACCCTGATCGGCTCCGGGATTGAGACTATGCAGCAGATTTCGATGGTGGGTAACGATCTGCGTCTGGATAACGGCGTCGGCGTCTGTGGCAAAGAGGGCCAGAGCGTGCCGGTGGGCGTTGGCCAGCCGACCCTGAAGGTCGATAACCTCACCGTCGGCGGCACTGCCTGATCCTGAGCGGGTTCCCGGCGTCGCCGGGAACCGCTTCAGCGGGCGATCCCTCTGCCGTGCATCCCCTGATAGATCTTCGCCACGTCGACAAAATACTCCGTCAGATAATTGATACAGACCTGCACTTTCAGCGGCAGTTTATCCTTTTCGGTGTACAGGGCGTAGACCGGACGCGGATCGGACTGGTAGCTCGGCAGCAGGATCTCAAGCTCACCGCGATTGATTTCTTCGATCGCCCACATCAACGGCACATAGGCGATACCCACCCCGGCGGTCAGCCAGCGCACCAGCGTCATGGGATCATTGGTCACAAAGCGCCCCTGCGGGGTCAGGCGGGTTGAGATCCCTTCCGGCGCGATAATGACAAACTCATTGTCCGGCCGCACGCTATATTCCAGCCAGGCATGCCCGGCAAGATCGGCCGGTTTCTCCGGATTGCCAGCCTGCGCCAGATAGCTTTTCGCGGCGCATAACACCATCGGCATTGAGCCCAGACGGCGGGAAAAAAGACTGGAATCCTGCAGGGCGCCCACGCGGATCACCACGTCAAGACCGTCGGCGATCAGGTCCGGCGCAGGTATGCCGGTGACCAGATTGACGGAGAGCCCGGGGTATTCTTTCAGCATTTTCGCCGTTATGCGCGCCAGAACATTCTGTGCCATAGTTGAAGAGCAGCCGATACGCAGCGTTCCGATGGGGGTGTTGTTAAATGCGTATAATTGCTCATGGACATCCTGTGCTTCAAACAGCATCCTACGGCAGCCCTGATAGTAAATTTTACCCGCTTCCGTTAAGCCAAGGCTGCGGGTGCTGCGGTTGAGCAGCTTCACCTGCAGTTCATCTTCCAGTTTGGCGACGGTCTGACTGATCGAGGAAACGCTCATCTGAAGCTGGCGGGCCGCTGCGGTGAAGGAACCTAATTCGACCACTTTGGCGAAAACGGACATGCGCTTTAATCGTTCCATTATTCACTCTGGCTTAAAAGTGATTTAGATCACACATTGTAGATAATGCGGCAATCGTTACGTTAATATATTGTTAGCTACATAATAAACGCATCTGCTCACTACCTGTACGCTTCTTATTCAAGGTCATCATGAGTCTGTTTCCTGTCATCGTGATTTTCGGCTTATCGTTTCCGCCGATCTTCTTCGAGTTGCTTTTGTCGCTGGCCATCTTCTGGCTGGTGCACCGATTGCTGGTTCCGACCGGCATTTACGATTTTGTCTGGCACCCTGCACTGTTTAATACGGCGCTATATTGCTGCCTTTTTTATTTGATATCGCGCTTGTTCGTTTGAGGTTGATGTGAAAACACTAACAAGAAATATCCTCCGTACCGCTATTACCGTGATACTGGTCATTTTGGCCTTCGTGGCGATTTTCCGCGCCTGGGTTTACTACACCGCCTCGCCGTGGACGCGGGATGCGCGCTTTAGCGCCGACATTGTGGCCATTGCCCCCGACGTCTCCGGGCTGATTTCCCAGGTAAACGTCAAGGATAACCAACTGGTTAAGAAAGACCAGGTATTGTTCGTTATTGACCAACCTCGTTACCAAAAAGCGCTGGCGCAGGCGGAAGCCGATGTCGCCTACTACCAGACCTTAGCCCAGGAAAAACGTGTCGAAGCCGGTCGGCGTAATAAGCTTGGCGTCCAGGCGATGTCGCGGGAAGAGATTGACCAGGCGAACAACGTGTTGCAGACCGTTGAGCATCAGCTGGCGAAAGCGGTGGCCAGCCGCGACCTGGCCAGACTGGACCTGCAGCGCACAGAGATTCGCGCCCCCGCGGATGGCTGGGTGACCAACCTTAACGTCTATACCGGGGAATTTATCACTCGCGGCTCCACGGCGGTGGCGCTGGTGAAAGAGAATACATTTTACGTCATGGCCTATCTGGAAGAGACCAAACTGGAAGGCGTCCGCCCTGGATACCGGGCGGAAATTACCCCGCTTGGCAGCAGCAAAACCATTAAAGGCACGGTGGACAGTATCGCTGCGGGGGTAACCAACGCCAGCAGCAGCAGCGACTCGAAAGGGATGGCTTCGGTGGATTCCAACCTTGAATGGGTGCGTCTGGCGCAGCGTGTGCCGGTTCGTATTCGCCTTGACCACCAGCAGGGGAATCTGTGGCCATCGGGCACGACGGCGACGGTGGTGATCACCGGTAAAGAAGACCGTGATACCAGCCAGGCCAACTTCTTCCAGAAACTGGCTATGCGCCTGCGCGAATTCGGTTAATCGCTATGGGGACATATACTATTGCTCCCCAGCATCTCCGCTTTGCTATTAAGCTTGCATGCGCGGTGGTGTTGGCGCTGTTCGTCGGCTTCCATTTTCAGCTCGAAACGCCGCGCTGGGCGGTGCTGACCGCGGCGATTGTCGCCGCTGGCCCGGCCTTTGCCGCCGGGGGAGAGCCGTACTCCGGCGCGATCCGCTATCGCGGCATGTTGCGTATTGCCGGGACCTTTATTGGCTGTATTGCGGCGCTGGTCATCATCATCCTGATGATCCGCGCCCCTCTGCTGATGATGCTGGTCTGCTGCCTGTGGGCCGGGTTTTGTACCTGGGTTTCGTCGCTGGTCAAGGTCGAAAACTCCTATGCCTGGGGGCTGGCCGGATACACCGCGCTGATTATCATTATTACCATCCACACCGATCCGATGCTGGCGCCGCAGTTTGCCGTTGAGCGCTGCAGCGAAATCGTCATCGGGATTGTCAGCGCCATTGTCGCCGATCTGCTGTTCTCCCCGCGTTCGATTAAAAAAGAGATCGACCTTGAACTGGATAACCTGCTGATTGCGCAGTATAAGCTGATGCAGTTATGCGTTGCGCACGGCGAAAAAGATGAAGTGGATCAGGCCTGGGGAGCGTTGGTGCGTCGCACCACGGCGCTGGAGGGAATGCGCAGTAACCTGATTATGGAATCCTCTCGCTGGGCTAAGGCGAATCAACGCCTGAAGGCGATCAATACCCTCTCGCTAACGCTTATCACCCAGGCTTGCGAAACCTACCTGATTCAGAACTCGCGCCCGGAAATGGTGACGGACGACTACCGCGAGCTGTTCGCTGAGCCGGTTGAGACGGTGCAGGATGTTCACCAGCAGCTGAAGCGTATGCGTCGCTTCCTGACCTGGAAAGGCGAGCATAATACGCCGGTCACCATCTACAGCTGGGTAGGCGCAGCCACCCGTTACCTGCTGCTTAAGCGTGGCGTGGTGGGCAACACCAAAATCAGCCGCATCGAAGACGGTGTATTGCGCGGCGAAACGGTGGTTAAAGTGGAGTCCGCCGAGCGTCACCACGCGATGGTGAACTTCTGGCGTACCTCTGTCTCCTGTATCCTTGGGACGCTGTTCTGGCTGTGGACGGGCTGGACCTCAGGCAGCGGCGCAATGGTGATGATTGCCGTGGTTACCGCGCTGGCGATGCGCTTGCCTAACCCGCGAATGGTGGCGATAGACTTCCTCTACGGTACTCTGGCGGCGTTACCGCTGGGTACCCTGTACTTTCTGGTGATCATGCCGGCGACGCAGCAGAGTATGCTGTTGCTTTGTATCAGCCTGGCGGCGATGGCGTTTTTTATCGGTATCGAAGTGCAGAAAAGGCGCCTCGGATCGCTGGGGGCGCTGGCGAGCACCATCAACATTCTGGTGCTGGATAACCCGATGCAGTTCCAGTTCAGTCAGTTCCTCGATAGCGCGCTGGGGCAGATCGTCGGTTGTTTCCTCGCCCTGATGGTTATTCTCATTGTCAGGGATAACTCCCGGGCAAGAACCGGTCGGGTGCTGCTGAACCAGTTTGTCTCCGCGGCGGTCTCTTCGCTGACCACCAACTCGGCGCGTCGCAAAGAGAATCATTTGCCCGCGCTCTATCAGCAGTTGTTTTTATTGCTCAACAAATTCCCCGGCGATGTCGCTCGTTTCCGACTGGCGTTGACGTTAATCATTGCCCACCAGCGCCTGCGCGATGCGCCCGTGCCGGTGAATGAGGATCTGTCGGCGTTCCATCGCCAGCTGCGACGTACCGCGGATCATGTAATCTCCGCCGGGAGCGATGATAAGCGTCGGCGCTACTTTACCCGGCTGCTGGCGGAGCTTGATGTTTATCAGGAGAAGCTGCGGGTCTGGGAGGCTTCGCCGCAGGTGACCGAGCCGGTACGGCGACTGGTTGAGATGTTGCACAAGTACCAGCATGTGCTGACCAGCAGTTAACCCATAAACCGACGCCCAGGCGTCGGTTTTTTTATCGCTATACTTAACGGCGACAGGAAGAGAAGCGGGAGGGGCTGCCATGACCACCTATACGTTTGATTTTGACGAAATCGCCGAGCAACAGGATTTCTACCGGGAGTTTTCCCGCACCTTCGAGCTGGCACAGGATAAGGTCAACAACCTTGATTCGCTATGGGACGCGGTGACCGGTGGGCTGCTGCCGCTGCCGCTGGACATTGAGTTCATCCATTTAAATGACAAGCAGCGTCGGCGTTTTGGGGCGTTAATTTTATTATTTGATGAAGCAGAGGAAGAGCTGGAGGGGGAGTTACGTTTTAACGCCCGGCAGGCATAAAAAAGCCCCCGGCAGGCGGGGGCAAGTCGTCGAAATAAGACGACGAGGGTTTATTTGTACAGCTCAGCGGTGGCGTGCCAGCTATCGCCGGTACGTGCTTCAATAATACGGTAGCTGCTGGCGCCTTCTTTCTCGGCTTTAGCGGCCAGCTCCTGACGCATGTCCATTGGCGCACTACCTACCTGGGAAACCGAGATGGTGCCCATGGACTGCAGGTTCTGGGCTTGCTCGGCGTTCACTTGCTGAACGGCCGCGCTAGCGCCGAAAGAGAGAAGAGAAGCCAGGCCAAGGGATGCGATGATCATTGCGCGTTTCATAATCTTTACTCCAGTCTTTGTTTTGCCGCGGCGGGGCGATGAATGAGGCCGGGCCGCGGTAGAGAATTTTTGTCGGGTTAATCGTTGACGATCTAAAACTTATTTATACAGCTCAGCAGTGGCATGCCAGTGGTCGCCAGTGCGGGCTTCGATAATGCGGTAAGAAGAAGCCCCTTCTTCCTGCGCTTTTTTGTTCAGCATTTCATGCATATCCATCGGGGAAGAGGCTACCGCGCCGACGGAAACTGTACCGATGGCCTCGCGGCCCTGGGCTTGCTCGCTGTTGATAACATCAGCGGCGAAAGCGCCAAACGACATGACGGACAGGATGCTGAGAGCTGCTACAGTGGTTTTGATTTTCATGATGTTCACCTCGTCGAATCTTTTTGTTGAGGGTCTTTGTTTCGTGACCCTCATCACAAAAACAAGTATACACTAATCACCAAAAATATTAATACCATGCTAATTGTTTTGTGCGTTAATAGTTACAATAAATTGCGCTTTTTATAACCGATAAGAATTAAAAATGACGAGTCACAGACAGAGATAAGTTTTATTTCTAATAAAATCATAAAGGTATACGATTTTGATCTTTCGTGCGTTTTAGGCGTTTCCCTTACGTAAAAGAACGTATAGACAGGCTAAATCACACGAAATGTTAAATTTTTGTTGAGTTGAAAGGGGGGAGGGAGAGAAGAGGGGGAATCACCCTCTGACGGTTGCCAGAGGGGAATGCTCAGAGTTCCTGTTCGAACAGCACCAGGATAGCGTCGTGCAGATCTTTCACTGTGAAACCGCGCGCTGGCGTGGTGAAGATGGTGTCATCCCCGGCGATGCTGCCAAGAATACCTTCCGCCTTGCCCAGCGAGTCGAGAAGACGGGCGATCAGCTGCGCTGCCCCGGGGCTGGTGTGAATCACCACGACGGCATCGTTATAATCGATATCCAGCACCAGATTTTTCAGCGGGCTGGAGGTGGTCGGCACGCCAAGCTCGGCAGGCAGGCAATAGACCATTTCCATTTTGGCGTTACGGGTACGAACCGCGCCAAATTTGGTGAGCATGCGGGAAACCTTCGATTGGTTGATATTCTCGAAGCCTTCTTCCTGCAGCGCCTGGACGATCTCTCCCTGCGAGCTGAATTTCTCTTCTTTAAGCAGCGCTTTAAACGCTTTAACCAGTTCTTCTTGTTTTGCCGAACTTCGCATAAGTCACCCAGATTATGGTGGTAAAATCAACATCATTATGCATAACCGTGAATTTTTATGCAAATAATCCGCGAGGGGATAGGTCAATAATGTTATGAAGGGGGCATATTTTAGCAAAAAAACCGTATAAGGAACATGTTCTCATCACAACGCTTAAAGGCATGTAAAAGTAAATGAAATGTTATTGAGTTGGTGTTGTTTTGCGCAACTGGCTGGGTGTATTGTAACCAATAGTCGATCCGGTACTTCGCTTTGCTGGATGGTCAGTCAGGAAGCATAAAGTGCGCCGCTGTTCTATTGCTACGCACAATAATGCATTCTTCAGCCATAATCATTGTAATTGTTCATCTTGTGAATTAAGGTCCAGGCGACGGAATAACGAAAGACTAAATTAACCATAATAAGGAGTTTAGGATGAAAGTTGCAGTCCTTGGCGCTGCCGGTGGTATCGGCCAGGCGCTTGCCCTACTACTTAAGACCCAACTGCCTTCAGGTTCAGAGCTCTCGTTGTACGACATTGCTCCGGTTACGCCGGGCGTGGCGGTAGATCTAAGTCATATCCCCACAGATGTAAAAATTAAAGGATTTTCCGGTGAAGATGCTACCCCGGCGCTGGAAGGCGCTGATGTGGTGCTGATCTCCGCGGGCGTAGCGCGTAAGCCCGGCATGGATCGTTCCGACCTGTTTAATGTGAATGCGGGTATCGTTAAGAACCTCGTGCAGCAGATAGCCAAAACCTGCCCGCAGGCCTGCATCGGCATTATTACCAACCCGGTGAACACCACCGTGGCCATCGCCGCCGAAGTGCTGAAAAAAGCCGGCGTGTACGATAAAAACAAACTGTTCGGCGTGACTACGCTGGACATCATCCGCTCCAACACCTTTGTGGCGGAGCTGAAAGGTCAATCGGCAACCGAGGTGGAAGTCCCGGTTATTGGCGGTCACTCCGGGGTCACCATTCTGCCTTTACTGTCGCAGATCCCGGGCGTCAGCTTTAGCGATCAGGAAGTGGCCGATCTGACTAAACGCATTCAAAACGCCGGTACCGAGGTCGTGGAAGCGAAAGCGGGCGGCGGGTCGGCGACCTTGTCGATGGGTCAGGCGGCTGCGCGCTTTGGCCTTTCTCTGGTTCGCGCCATGCAGGGAGAAAAAGGCGTAGTGGAGTGCGCCTACGTGGAAGGCGACGGCCAGTATGCGCGTTTCTTCTCTCAGCCGCTCCTGCTGGGGAAAAACGGCGTAGAAGAGCGTCAGTCTATCGGCAAACTCAGCGCCTTTGAGCAGCAGGCGCTGGAAGGCATGCTGGACACCCTGAAGAAAGATATCGCGCTCGGCGAAGACTTCGTCAACAAGTAACCTCGCACGCTCAAAAAAGCCGGAACTGTTGTTCCGGCTTTTTATTGTCTTGCATTCATGATGACCGGGTTTTTGGTCAGATTCCCGGCCGGTCCGGTATTTAGCGATTAACGTGGCTCCCCAAACGGGGAGCCGCTTAGTTGGTGGCCGGGTATTCCTGGACGGCGATATGGAGCGTGATTTTCTTATCATCACGCATGATGACCACCGGAATTTCCGAACCCGGGCGGATCTCGGCTACCTGATCCATCGTCTCCAGCGCGGAGACCGCGGGTTTGTCATTCACGGAGATGATCACGTCGTTGGCGCGGATCCCCGCCTGCGCGGCCGGTCCGTCCGGCGCGACATCGTTAACGACGATCCCCTGGATCTGATCGATCCCGCCGCCCTGCGCGTGCAGCGGGGCGATCTCCCGGCCGCTAATGCCGATATAGCCGCGGATCACACGGCCATCCCGGATCAGCTTGTCCATAATTTTGGTCGCTAACTGGAACGGGATCGCAAAGCCAATGCCTTCAGGCGTTTCGCCGTCGTTGCTCTTGTCAAAGGAGAGGGTGTTAATCCCCATTAGCTCGCCGAGGGAGTTCACCAGCGCCCCGCCGGAGTTACCGTGGTTGATCGAGGCGTCAGTCTGCAGGAAATTCTGGCGGCCGGTGGGGTTGAGGCCAATGCGCCCTGTGGCGCTGATGATCCCCTGGGTGATGGTCTGTCCCAGGTTATAGGGGTTGCCAATCGCCAGCACCACATCGCCGATGTGCGGCGTGCGTTTCGGGTTGATCGGGATCACCGGCAGCCCGCCGGTAGCGTTGATCTTCAGCACCGCGAGGTCGGTCAGGGAATCGGAGCCTACCAGCAGCGCTTCGAAGACCCGGCCGTCCTGCAGAGCGACGATAATCTGGTCGGCATCGTTAATCACATGCTTGTTGGTCAGGATATAGCCGCGCTGGTCCATGATCACCCCGGAGCCAAGCGTCAGCTGATTATGGCTGGTGCTGTTCAGGGCGCGGTTATAGACGTTCACTACGGCGGGCGCGGCGCGGCGTACGGCGGCGTTATAGCTCGCCGGGGAGTCGTCTGCCGTATCGTTCTGGGTGGTCGGCGCTAGCTGCCACTGGCGCAGCGAGGGCATCAGGGCCAACAGCAGGCCCCCGACAAGCAAACCGATGAGTACTGAACGTAATAACTTTCCAGGCATGATGCAGATATCGTTAATGAATGGTCAGGCGCAGCATAGCATGAGTTGTCCGGACATCGCACATGGCGGCGATGTCCGGGGAGACAATCAGCGCAGCAGCAGATAGATGCTTTCGTTGCCGCGGATCACGTTCAGGGCGATGACCGGCGGTTTGCCTTCGAGCACTTTGCGTAATTCGGCAATCGAATGAATACGCTCGCGGTTAAGGCCAATGATAATGTCATCCTTATGCAGGCCGACCTGGGCGGCGGCGCTGCCTTTATCGACATTATCGATCACCACCCCTTTGGTGCCATCTTTCATCTGACCGTCGCTGAACGAGGCACCCTGCAGAGCCGGGATAATCAGCTCAGCGCTGGCGGTGGAGGAGGTGCTCTTATCCAGCGTCACTTCGACATCGACCGGTTTTCCATCGCGCAGCAGGCCCAGTTTGACTTTGGTCCCCGGCTCGGTGGTGGCGATCCGCGAGCGCAGTTCGGCAAAACTGTTCAGCGGTTTGCCGTTCAGACTAACGATGACGTCGCCGGATTTGATCCCCGCTTTGGCGGACCCGGAGTTTGGCAGCACTTCACTGACGAAGGCGCCGCGCTGAACGTTGAGGTTCATCGCCTTGGCGATATCGGCGCTCATTTCCATGCCTTTAATGCCCAGCAGGCCGCGCTTGATTTCGCCAAACTGAATGAGCTGATCGGCGAGGGTTTTCGCCATGTTGCTCGGGATGGCGAAGCCGATGCCGATGCTGCCGCCGCCCGGCGCCAGGATCGCGGTGTTGATCCCGATAAGCTCGCCGTTGAGGTTCAACAGCGCGCCGCCGGAGTTGCCGCGGTTGATGGAGGCATCGGTCTGGATGAAATTCTCCAGCCCTTCAAGGTTCAGGCCGCTGCGGCCAAGGGCAGAGATAATGCCGGAGGTGGCGGTCTGACCAAGGCCGAACGGGTTGCCGACGGCGACGGCGAAGTCGCCGACGCGGAGTTTATCGGAGTCAGCAATGGCGATTTGCGTCAGGTTTGACGGCTTAATCAGCTGCAGCAGAGCAATGTCGCTCTGTTCATCGCTACCGACCAGTTTGGCATCAAATTCACGACCATCGTTCAGCTGGACGCTGATCTTCTGCGCCTGATTGATGACGTGGTTATTGGTCAGCACGTAGCCTTTCGCTGCGTCGATAATGACGCCGGAGCCAAGCCCTTCGAACGGCTGCGCCTGCTCTTGCGGGGCGTTATCGCCAAAATATTTCTTCAGCTCTTCCGGCATATTGAGCGTCGGCGAGGCAGTGCCTTCCACCTGGACGCTGACTACCGCCGGCAGGACCTTTTCCAGCATCGGCGCCAGGCTTGGTAACGCGCCCTGGCCGGGCACCTGAGTCGGTAAGGATGCTGCTGCCGGAGGCAGAACCGACAACGATAACCCAATGCTTAACGCTAACGCACTCAACAGCAAAGTCTGTTTCTTCATTAGATGCTGGCTCTCGTAACCTGAGGTGTATGGAAAAATGTCCTGAATAACCTGATGTTATTGAATTTTTGCGCAGGTAACAATGTGGGGACTGGTTTAAATTGTAGCCGGGAAGTGGGGGAAGGAGCGGGCGCGATGGGCGCGCCCGGAGAATATTTTATCAGAGGCGATTGTTTAATCGCGTTTTGCGCCACCGCGCAGTAATCCGGATGCGCCTTCGGAGTAGTCGCGCGGCATCTGGACCGGCGCCTGATCGTTGCTGGCTTCAGACTCTTCCAGGCGGTTGCGGAACGGGTTGGCGTCTGCCATGGAATCCGGCAGCAGGTTGTTAGAGCTTTTCGCCATATGCTGATACAGCTGACGGTAGTCGTGCGCCATGTTATCCAGCAGCTCGGCGCTGCGCGCAAAATGGCTGACCAGCTCTTCACGGTACTCTTCAAGCTCGGCTTTATTTTTTTCCAGTTCGAACTGCAGCGCCTGCTGCTGGCGCAGTTTGCGGTTGCCGAAACGCATGGCGACGGCACCAATGATGATACCGACGACTAACCCAATTAGCGCGTATTCCCAGGTCATGAACATCTCCCGTTGTATTGTGGTTCCGTAGGGTGGCTCTTAGGCTCTCCGCCTGCGCCCGATAGTGCCACTATAACCGCTAATTCCACAGAAGTGGAATCCTGGCGTATCATCGCGTAGTGTAGAACGGCCTTTTTTTCGTCAATCGTGAGCTTCGACATCACGGTTTTCAAGGAATAACAATTAGATCATGCAAAGCCTGTCTCCAACATCGCGTTACCTTTCAGCCCTGAAAGAGGGCAGCCATCAACCCGACGACGTCCAGCAAGAAGCGGTGAGCCGCCTCGATACCATTTACCAGGAACTGCAGACTCAGCCCGCGCCCGTCGCGTCAGGCGGCGGTTTGCGCGCGAAATTCGGCAAACTGCTGGGTAAGCGCGAACCAGCAGCCGAGGCGGCGCCCGTCCGCGGCCTGTATATGTGGGGCGGCGTGGGGCGGGGGAAAACCTGGCTGATGGACCTGTTTTACCAGAGCCTGCCGGGCGAGCGTAAGCAGCGCCTGCATTTCCATCGCTTTATGCTGCGGGTGCACGAAGAGCTGACCACCCTGCAGGGCCATAGCGACCCGCTGGACATTGTCGCCGACCGCTTTAAAGCGGAAACCGACGTGCTCTGTTTCGACGAGTTTTTTGTCTCCGATATAACCGACGCCATGCTGTTGGGCGGGCTGATGAAGGCCCTGTTCGCCCGCGGCATCACGCTGGTGGCGACCTCCAATATTCCGCCGGATGAGCTCTATCGCAATGGCCTGCAGCGCGCCCGTTTTCTGCCCGCTATCGACGCCATCAAGCAGCATTGCGATATTATGAACGTCGATGCCGGCATCGATTATCGCTTGCGTACCCTGACCCAGGCGCACCTGTGGCTGTCGCCGCTGAATAACGACACCCGCGAACAGATGGATAAACTGTGGCTGGCGCTGGCCGGCGCGCCGCGCGCTGCCGGGCCGACGCTGGAGATCAACCATCGCGAGCTGCCGACCCTCGGCGTGGAAAACCAGACGCTGGCGGCGTCGTTCGCCACGCTGTGCGTGGATGCCCGTAGCCAGCATGACTATATCGCGCTCTCCCGCCTGTTCCACACCGTGATGCTGTTCGATGTGCCGGTGATGACCGCGCAGCTGGAGAGCGAAGCCCGGCGCTTTATCGCCCTGGTGGATGAGTTCTATGAGCGCCACGTGAAGCTGGTGGTCAGCGCGGCGGTGCCGCTGTACGACATTTATCAGGGAGAGCGGCTGAAGTTTGAGTTTCAGCGCTGTCTGTCGCGTCTGCAGGAGATGCAGAGCGAAGAGTACCTCAAGCGCCCGCATATGCCCTGACAGGATACTTTTTCCCGGCGAATTCAGGGCCGCAGGGCCGCCCCGGGAGCTGCCTGAAAAATCTCATAAAGGGGTCGATCTTTGACCCCGACTTCTCTATAATCTTGCGACCCCACGTTACGAGAAGGTTTTTTTCCCGAAACTTTCTATGTGCCGGCATAGGCTATTCGAAGGGGTAGGTTTGCTGGACAATGTCGTGTGAACCTCAACTGACTAAACGTTTGGGTGTTCACCAACGTGTAACTTATTATTTGGGTAAGCTTTTAATGAAAACTTTTACAGCTAAACCAGAAACCGTAAAACGCGACTGGTATGTTGTTGACGCGACCGGTAAAACTCTGGGCCGTCTGGCTACTGAACTGGCTCGTCGCCTGCGCGGTAAGCACAAAGCGGAATACACTCCGCACGTTGATACCGGTGATTACATCATCGTTCTGAACGCAGAAAAAGTTGCTGTTACCGGCAACAAGCGCGAAGACAAAATGTATTACCACCACACCGGCCACATCGGTGGTATCAAAGAAGCGACCTTTGAAGAGATGATTGCCCGCCGTCCTGAGCGTGTGATTGAAATCGCGGTTAAAGGCATGCTGCCAAAAGGCCCGCTGGGTCGTGCTATGTACCGTAAACTGAAAGTTTACGCGGGTAACGAGCACAACCACGCGGCACAGCAACCGCAAGTTCTTGACATCTAATCGGGATTATAGGCAATGGCTGAAAATCAATACTACGGCACTGGTCGCCGCAAAAGTTCCGCAGCTCGCGTTTTCATCAAACCGGGCAACGGCAAAATCGTTATCAACCAGCGTTCTCTGGAACAGTACTTCGGTCGTGAAACTGCCCGCATGGTAGTTCGTCAGCCGCTGGAACTGGTCGACATGGTTGAGAAACTGGATCTGTACATCACTGTTAAAGGTGGTGGTATCTCTGGTCAGGCTGGTGCGATCCGTCACGGTATCACCCGCGCTCTGATGGAGTACGACGAGTCCCTGCGTTCTGAACTGCGTAAAGCTGGCTTCGTCACTCGTGACGCTCGTCAGGTTGAACGTAAGAAAGTCGGTCTGCGTAAAGCACGTCGTCGTCCGCAGTTCTCCAAACGTTAATTGTTTTCTGCTCACGCAGAACAATTTGCGAAAAAACCCGCTCCGGCGGGTTTTTTTATGGATAAAACTGCTGTTATCCACAAGCTTACCGCCGGTTCTTGCCACTTTTTCAGCATTTCCAGAATCCCCTCACCACAACGTCTTCAAAATCTGGTAAACTATCATCCAATTTTCTGCCCAAATGCTGGTGATTGTTCATTTTTTGTTTTATTCGTGAACGAAGGTGACATCGCGCTACTGGGGTTTTTACATCTGGCCGGCCATGAGTGGCTGGCAGCAGTACAAAATTCTGAATATACCTGGAGGTTTTCATGGCTGTCGCTGCCAACAAACGTTCGGTAATGACGCTGTTTTCTGGTCCTACTGACATCTATAGCCATCAGGTCCGCATTGTGCTGGCCGAGAAGGGTGTCAGTTTTGAGATAGAGCACGTGGAGAAGGACAACCCGCCTCAGGATCTGATTGACCTCAACCCGAATCAAAGCGTACCGACGCTGGTGGATCGTGAGCTCACTCTGTGGGAATCCCGCATCATTATGGAATACCTGGATGAGCGTTTCCCGCACCCGCCGTTAATGCCGGTTTATCCGGTGGCGCGTGGCGAAAGCCGTCTGTATATGCAACGTATCGAGAAGGACTGGTATTCGCTGATGAACACCATCCAGAGCGGTACCGCAGCGCAAGCTGATGCTGCGCGTAAGCAACTGCGTGAAGAACTGCTGGCCATCGCGCCGGTGTTCACCCAGAAACCTTACTTCCTGAGCGATGAGTTCAGCCTGGTGGATTGCTACCTGGCGCCGCTGCTGTGGCGTCTGCCGGTTCTCGGTGTGGAGCTGGTTGGCGCAGGCGCGAAAGAGCTCAAAGGCTATATGACTCGCGTATTTGAGCGTGATTCCTTCCTCGCCTCTTTAACTGAAGCCGAGCGTGAAATGCGCCTCGGTCGGGGCTAAATAATGGATGTATCACAGCTGACGCCGCGTCGCCCGTATCTGCTGCGGGCGTTTTATGACTGGCTGCTGGATAACCAGCTGACGCCGCATCTGGTGGTGGATGTCACGCTGCCGGGCGTGCTCGTGCCGATGGAGTATGCGCGCGACGGGCAAATCGTTCTCAATATTGCCCCGCGTGCGGTAGGTAATCTTGAGCTGGCGAACGACGAAGTGCGCTTCAACGCGCGCTTTGGCGGCGTGCCGCGCAACGTATCTGTCCCGCTGGCTGCGGTACTCGCCATCTATGCCCGTGAGAACGGCGCCGGCACGATGTTTGAACCGGAAGCGGCCTATGACGAAGACGTCAGCAGCCTCAACGATGATGACGTCGCGCCTGAGAGTGAAAGCGAAACGGTGATGTCGGTGATTGATGGCGATAAGCCCGATAATCACGACGACGATCCTGACGACACGCCGCCGCCGCGCGGCGGTCGCCCGGCGCTGCGCGTGGTGAAGTAAATCCCTTCTCTGACAGGCCCTGCGGGGCCTGTTTTTTTTGTCTGTCCGCTTTGTTAACTCTGCCACAAACGAGGCGCCCCATGGCTGGTACTGTCATCGCCACAGGTAGCTTTCAGGGAGCAGACATGACTTTACTCGCACAACTGGACCAGCATATCCGTCATCATGGCGGATTAATTGTCTCCTGCCAGCCGGTGCCGGGCAGCCCGCTGGATAACCCCGCCATCGTCGCGGCGATGGGGCTGGCGGCGGAGCAGGCGGGGGCGGTGGCGCTGCGCATCGAAGGTCTGGCCAACCTGCAGGCCGTTCGTCCGTTAGTGACGGTGCCTGTTATCGCGCTGATTAAGCGCGATCTGCATGATAGCCCGGTGCGTATTACGCCGTGGCTTGAGGATGTGAATGCCCTGGCGCAGGCAGGGGCCGATATCATTGCGGTTGACGGCACGCGGCGTCAGCGTCCGGCCTCTGTCGCATCGTTGTTGGCGGCAATTCACCGCCAGGGGAAAAATGCGATGGCAGATTGTTCCTCTCTCGACGATGCCCTTGAATGCTGGCAATTGGGCTTCGATATGGTTGGCACCACCCTCTCAGGCTATACCGCAGAGGAGACACCGGTCGAGCCGGATCTGGCGCTGGTGAAAAGCCTGAGCGCCGCGGGCTGCAGAGTGGTCGCTGAGGGACGCTACAATACGCCTGCGCAGGCGGCTGAGGCAATGCGCTGCGGCGCGTGGGCGGTGACCGTCGGCTCGGCGATCACCCGCTTAGAACATATCTGCGGCTGGTATAATACGGCGCTGAAAGCGGCGGTCTGCCCGGCGAATGGGCAATAAAAAAGCCCGATGGCGTTAACCATCGGGCTTTTATGCGCTGAGACTCCGGGCCTAATTAGACTTCAAGGTAGTTGAGGATCCCGTCAGCCGCTTTACGTCCTTCCGCAATCGCGGTGACCACCAGGTCGGAACCGCGAACGATATCGCCACCGGCGAAGATTTTCGGGTTGCTGGTCTGGAAGGCGTTCTCGCTGCCTTCCGGCGCAATGATGCGGCCCTGGGAGTCCAGCTCGACGCTGTGCTTCGCCAGCCACTCCATGCTGTGGGGACGGAAGCCAAACGCCATGACGACGGCGTCTGCCGGCACCACGTGCTCAGAGCCGGCGACGATCTCCGCGCGACGGCGGCCTTTCGCATCCGGCTGGCCCATCTCGGTGCGCGCCATCTTCACGCCGCACACTTTGCCGTTGGCATTCACTTCCACGCCCAGCGGCTGGACGTTGAACTGGAACTCAACGCCTTCCTCACGCGCGTTTTTCACTTCGCGTTTTGAACCCGGCATGTTCTCTTCGTCACGACGATAGGCGCAGATCACGTGCGCCGCATTCTGACGGACGGAGGTACGTACGCAGTCCATCGCGGTATCGCCACCGCCGAGAACGACCACGCGTTTGCCTTCCATGCTGACGTAGGGCTCATCGGCGGTTTCGCCAAAGCCCATGATCTGCTTGGTGTTGGCGATCAGGAACGGCAGCGCGTCGTAGACGCCCGGGGCGTCTTCATTGTCCAGCCCGCCGCGCATCGACTGATAGGTGCCGACGCCGAGGAACACGGCATCGTACTCTTTCAGCAGGTCGTCGAGCTGCACGTCGCGGCCCACTTCGGTATTGAGTTTGAACTCAATGCCCATGCCGGTGAAGATCTCCCGGCGGCGGGTCATCACCTCTTTTTCCAGCTTGAACGCCGGGATACCGAAGGTCAGCAGGCCGCCGATTTCCGGATGGCGGTCAAACACCACCGCCTTGACGCCGTTGCGGGTCAACACGTCGGCACAGGCGAGGCCCGCCGGGCCAGCGCCGATGATCGCGACGGTTTTACCGGTCGGTTTCACGCCGGAGAGATCCGGACGCCAGCCCATCTCGAATGCCTTATCATTGATATAGCGTTCGATGTTGCCGATGGTCACCGCGCCGAACTCATCGTTCAGCGTACAGGAGCCTTCACACAGGCGGTCCTGCGGGCAGACGCGCCCGCAGACTTCCGGCAGGGTGTTGGTCTGGTGCGACAGCTCTGCCGCCTCAAAAATACGCCCCTCGTTGGCCAGCTTCAGCCAGTTCGGGATGTAGTTATGCACCGGGCACTTCCACTCGCAGTACGGGTTGCCGCAGGAGAGGCAGCGATCCGCCTGCGCCTTGGCCTGGCCTTCTGAAAACGGCTCGTAAATTTCCACAAATTCAATTTTACGGATCTTCAGCGGTTTCTTTGGCGGATCAACGCGCTGCAGGTCGATAAATTGATAAACGTTCTGACTCATCTTAACCCCTTACTGCGCCTGCACCCGCAGCTCAGCTGCGGAACGACTACGGTGACCCAACAGTGCTTTAACATCGCTGGACTTCGGTTTAACCAGCGCAAACTTCGCGGAGAAGGCCGGCCAGTTGGCGAGGATCTCTTCGCCGCGTTGCGAACCGGTAAGCTGCACGTGCTCGGTGATTAAACCGCGCAGGTGCTCTTCATGGATGGCCAGAGAGTCAACGTCCAGCACTTCCACCAGCTCCGGGTTCACGCGTTTACGGAAGTCGCCATCTTCATCCAGGACATAGGCAAAGCCGCCGGTCATCCCTGCGCCAAAGTTGACGCCGGTTTTACCGAGCACGCAGACGATACCGCCGGTCATGTATTCACAGCCGTTGTCGCCGATGCCTTCCACCACGGTGATGGCGCCGGAGTTACGCACCGCGAAACGCTCACCTGCGCGGCCTGCGGCGTACAGACGACCACCGGTCGCGCCGTACAGGCAGGTGTTGCCGATAATGCTGGCTTCGTGGCTGCGGAAAGCGGAGCCCACCGGCGGACGAATGGCCAGCAGACCGCCCGCCATGCCTTTGCCGACATAGTCGTTGGCGTCGCCCGTCAGATGCAGTTCCACGCCGCCGGCGTTCCACACGCCGAAGCTCTGGCCCGCGGTGCCGCTAAAGTGAGCGACGATCGGGTCGCCCGCCAGTCCCTGGTCGCCATGGGTCTGGGCGATATACCCGGACAGCGAGGCTCCCACGGAGCGGTCGGTATTGCGGATATCGAACCAGAACGTTTTGCTCTGCTTTTCATCCACGTACGGTTTCGCCTGCTGCAGCAGCTGGGCATTGAGCACACCGTTATCGAACGGCGGGTTATTTTCGGTGCAGTACAGCGCTTTGCCAGGATGTGGCTCTGCGGTCTCCAGCAGTTTACCCAGATCCAGTTTCTGCTGCTTGGCGGTGAACCCATCCAGCTCTTTGAGCAGATCGGTGCGGCCAATCAGATCCACCAGGCGCTTGACGCCCAGCTGGGCCATCAGCTCGCGGGTTTCACGGGCGATAAATTCAAAGTAATTGGTCACTTTGAACGGCAGACCGTGATAGTGGTTCTTACGCAGTTTGTCATCCTGGGTCGCCACGCCGGTCGCGCAGTTGTTCAGGTGGCAAATACGCAGGTATTTACAGCCCAGCGCCACCATAGGGCCGGTACCGAAACCGAAGCTTTCCGCGCCGAGGATCGCCGCTTTGATGATATCGAGGCCGGTTTTCAGGCCGCCATCCACCTGCAGACGGATCTTATGACGCAGGCCGTTAGCGACCAGCGCCTGCTGGGTTTCCACCAGACCAAGCTCCCACGGACAGCCGGCATATTTCACGGAAGAGAGCGGGCTCGCCCCGGTGCCGCCGTCGTAGCCGGCGATGGTGATCAGGTCGGCATAAGCTTTGGCTACGCCGGTGGCGATGGTGCCCACGCCCGGTTCAGAAACCAGTTTGACCGAAATCATCGCTTTCGGGTTGACCTGCTTGAGGTCGAAAATCAGCTGCGCCAAATCCTCGATAGAGTAGATATCGTGGTGCGGCGGCGGGGAGATCAGCGTCACGCCCGGTACCGAATAGCGCAGTTTGGCGATGTACGGAGTGACTTTATCACCCGGCAGCTGGCCGCCTTCACCCGGCTTCGCGCCCTGGGCGACTTTGATCTGGATAACGTCGGCATTGACCAGATAGGCTGGGGTGACGCCGAAGCGGCCGGACGCCACCTGCTTGATGCGCGACACTTTATTGGTGCCGTAGCGCGCCGGGTCTTCACCGCCTTCACCGGAGTTAGAGAAGCCGCCGATGCTGTTCATCGCTTCCGCCAGCGATTCGTGCGCTTCCGGACTCAGGGCGCCGATCGACATCGCTGCGGTATCGAAGCGTTTGAACAGCTCCTTCGCCGGCTCCACGTCGTCGATGCTGATGGCGTCTTCGCCCGGGTTGAGCGCCAGCAGATCGCGCAGCGTGGCCGCCGGACGTTCGTTAACCAGCTTCGCGTATTGTTGATAATCGCTGTACTCGCCGCTCTGCACAGCCTGCTGCAGGGTACGCACCACGTCCGGGTTGTAGGCGTGATATTCGCCGCCGTGAACGTACTTCAGCAGACCGCCCTGAGCCAGCGGCTTGCGCGCCAGCCAGGCGCGTTTCGACAGATTCAGCAGGTCCTGCTGGAAATCGTCGAAGCCGGCGCCGCCGATGCGACTGACCACGCCCTGGAAGCAGAGATCGGAGACATCGCGATGCAGACCGACCGCTTCGAACAGCTTCGAGCAGCGGTAGGAGGCGATGGTCGAGATCCCCATCTTGGACATGATCTTATACAGACCTTTATTGATACCGTTGCGATAGTTCAGCATCACCGCACGGTACGGTTTATCGATAGCTTTGCTGTCGACCAGCTTCGCCAGCGTTTCATAGGCGAGGTACGGATAGATAGCTGTCGCGCCGAAGCCCAGCAGTACGGCGAAGTGATGCGGATCGCGGGCGCTGGCGGTTTCAACGATGATGTTGGCATCGCAGCGCAGACTTTTATCGACCAGACGGGTCTGGATCGCGCCAACGGCCATCGGCGCCGGCACCGGCAGGCGGTCTTTGGCGATGTTGCGGTCAGAAAGAACCAGCAGCACGGTACCATCGCGTACCATTTGCTCCGCTTTGTCGCACAGGGCCTTCACCGTCTCGCTGAGGGAAGCCTCTGCCGGGTTGAAGGTGATATCGAGGACGTCGGCACGATAGTGCTCTTCTTCCATCGTCGTCAGCTGTTTGAAATCGGAGTACAGCAGGATCGGCGATTTGAAGCTCAGACGATGCGCCTGGCCTTCCGCTTCGCAGAAGACGTTCATTTCGCGCCCGATGCTGGTGGCCAGCGACATGACGTGAGCTTCACGCAACGGATCGATAGGCGGGTTCGTCACCTGGGCGAACTGCTGACGGAAATAATCGTAGATAATGCGCGGCTGGCTGGAAAGGACGGCGAAAGGCGTGTCATCGCCCATTGAGCCGACCGCTTCCTGGCCATTTTCGCCGAGCACGCGCAGCACCGAGTCCAGCTCTTCCGCGCTGTAGTTAAACTGTTTCTGGTAGCTGGCCAGCAGATCGTCGTCCAGCTGGCGGCTGCCAACTTCTTCGTCCGGCAGATCTTCAAATGGCACCAGGCGACGAACGTTTTTCTCCATCCACTCTTTATACGGATGGCGGCTCTTCAGATCGTCATCGGTTTCCGCTGAGTGCAGAATGCGTCCGGCACGGGTATCGATAACCATCAGCTCGCCCGGGCCCACGCGGCCTTTCTCAACCACTTCGTCCGGCTGGTAGTCCCAGATGCCGACTTCAGAGGCGCAGGTGATGAGCTTATCTTTGGTAATGACGTAGCGCGCCGGGCGCAGGCCATTACGGTCGAGATTACAGGCCGCGTAGCGACCATCGGACATGACGATGCCCGCCGGGCCGTCCCATGGCTCCATATGCATGGAGTTAAAGTCGAAGAACGAACGCAGCTCCGGATCCATATCCGGGTTGTTCTGCCAGGCTGGCGGCACCAGCAGACGCATGGCGCGCACGATGTCCATCCCGCCGGCCAGCAGCAGCTCCAGCATGTTGTCCATTGAACTGGAGTCGGAGCCGGTTTCGTTAACGAACGGCGCGGCGTCGTGCAGGTCCGGGATCAGCGGGGTCTGGAACTTATAGGTACGGGCGCGAGCCCACTGGCGGTTGCCGGTGATGGTGTTGATTTCACCGTTGTGCGCCAGGTAGCGGAACGGCTGCGCCAGCGGCCAGCGTGGTACGGTGTTGGTGGAGAAGCGCTGGTGGAACAGGCAGATAGCCGACTCCAGGCGCAGGTCCGCGAGGTCCAGGTAGAAGCGCGGCAAATCCGCCGGCATACACAGACCTTTATAGATGTTGACCAGGTTGGACAAGCTACAAACGTAGAAATCTTTGTCTTCCTGCAGGCGTTTTTCAATGCGACGACGCGCAATAAACAGACGACGCTCCATATCGCGCGGGCGCCAGCCAGCCGGGGCGTTAACAAAGATTTGCTCAATACGGGGCAGCGAGGAGAGGGCGATTTCACCGAGCACGCCTTCGTTGGTCGGCACATCGCGCCAGCCAACAATCGACAGGGTCTCAAGCTGAAGTTCTTCTTCAACGATGCGGCGTGCCGCTTTCGCCAGTTCAGGATCTTTATTCAGGAACAGCATCCCAACGGCGTAGTTTTTGGCTAAACGCCAGCCGCGCTCTTCGGCAACGATGCGGAAGAAACGATCGGGTTTTTGCAGCAGCAGACCGCAACCGTCGCCGGTTTTACCATCGGCAAGGATTGCGCCACGGTGCTGCATGCGGGCCAGTGCGTGTATCGCGGTTCGCACTACCTTGTGGCTAGGTTCGCCTTCTATGTGGGCGATCAGGCCGAAACCACAGTTATCCCTCTCAAGGGATTTGTCGTACAACATATCAGTGAACCTCCCCAGGCTCTACGGACCCCCTCCGATACCGATTGCGCACAGGCACAGAAAGAGCATGGCGACGGGGTTTGCACCTCGCATTCGCCCTCTTTAAATCCTTTTTGCATCGGTACACAAGTTTGAGGACTTGCTGTTAAGAGGGAATCTCAATTACTGCATAAATATGATGAGCAGAGTGCTCATCCAGAAAGCTTCCAGCGGATTCCCAACTTATCGGGAATCCACACTTACGTCAAATGGCAATCTTATTAATACAAAAATGTGCTATACACGTGTTAACTTTTTGTTTTTAAAATAAATAATGCCATTTTTTATGCTTTGGATACGTCTGCAGAGGGTAAGACTAGTGTGATCTGTCTCACTGTGCGCGCGGCTTTGCATTACCGATCTGCGCTGAAATATATTTCATTATTAGCATATTTGACTGCTATAAATTTATGTGGTGGATATTAATACTGTTTTTTACCATAAAGTAGATTAGGGCCGCGCGATGATGAAATATAAGGAAAACTCATTACCCTGTGGGTGAATGAAATTGCAGTAATCATGATTGTTTATGCAATGAAGCGGGGCGCCGCGCTGACGATTGATCCAGGTCATCGCCGTCGGTGACGAAAAGTGGCAGGCTTGGCCCCCTTTGTTGAGGCCGGTCTATCAGATTATGCAGTTACAGAAATTAGTCAATATGTTTGGTGGGGATCTTCTGCGCCGCTATGGCGAAAAGGTCCATAAGCTAACGCTGCACGGCGGTTTTAGCTGCCCGAACCGCGACGGTACGCTGGGCCGTGGCGGCTGCACTTTCTGTAACGTGGCCTCGTTTGCGGATGAAGCCCAGCAGCATCGATCCATCGCCGAACAGCTCGCCCATCAGGCGCAGCTCGTTAACCGGGCAAAGCGCTATCTGGCCTATTTTCAGGCTTATACCAGCACCTTTGCTGAAGTGCAGGTGCTCCGCTCGATGTATCGCCAGGCCGTCAGCGAGGCGAATATCGTTGGCCTCTGCGTCGGCACCCGCCCGGACTGCGTGCCGGAGGCGGTTCTCGACCTGCTCAGTGAATACCACCAGCAGGGGTATGAGGTATGGCTGGAGCTGGGGCTGCAGACCGCGCATGATAAGACCCTGCATCGCATTAACCGCGGGCATGATTTCGCCTGTTACCAGCGTACCGCGCGTCTGGCGCGTGAGCGCGGACTGAAGGTTTGCGCGCATCTCATTGTCGGCCTGCCCGGGGAGACCCAGGAGCACGGCCTCGAGACGCTGGAGCGGGTCGTGACCACCGGCGTGGATGGCATCAAGCTGCACCCGCTGCATATCGTTAAAGGCAGCATTATGGCAAAAGCATGGCAGGCCGGACGTCTCGATGGCATCGAACTGGAGGCGTATACCGTCACCGCCGGGGAGATGATCCGCCACACCCCGCCGGAGGTGATCTACCATCGCATATCGGCCAGCGCCCGTCGGCCCACGCTGCTCGCGCCGCTGTGGTGCGAAAATCGCTGGACCGGAATGGTTGAACTGGATCGCTATCTGAATGAGCAGGGCGCTCAGGGTTCGGCGCTGGGCCGCAGCTGGGTCGCGCCCCAGGCGGTGAAATAGTCTCAGAGGATGCCCGGCGTGATGACTGCGCCGGGCATGGTATTGCTGTCGACTATGCCTGACTGGCTTTCATTGTCACGCGTGGCGTTTTGATCACGAACAGTACCAGCAGGGCGCCGAGCGCGGCGATAGTGCCGGCGAGGACAAAGGCGCTGTCGAATTTACCGGTAGACTGCACGATATAGCCGGTGACAATCGGCCCCACGATGCCGGAGACGCTGCCGATAAGGTGGATAAAGCCGCTGGTGCCGCCGACGCGGGATTTATGCACCACGTCCTGGATAATCGCCCAGTAGATCGCTCCGGTGACATAGAGGAAAAAGATGGAGACCGACATCAGCAGAACGGCAGGAACGACGCTGCTGACGGTACCGGCAAGCCCCACACAGATGGCGGCCATCAGCAGACATACCACCAGCACAATTTTGCGCGACAGCAGCAGGCGTCCGGTGAGTTTAAAAATTTTATCGGAAATATAGCCCCCCAGCGCCAGGCCGACAAAGCCGACTATCCATGGGATCATGGTGGTGAGGCTCATCTGTTTAATATCCAGATGGTGCTGCTGAACCAGATAGGACGGGAACCAGCTGAGGAAGAAAAACAAAATATAGTTGTAGCAGAAGAATGCAAAGGCCGTTACCAGAATAATAGGCTGCTTGAGATAATAACCCAATGAGTGAGCGGTTTGATTTTCTACGGTTTCCAGGGCGTCCTCCTCTTGCTTCATTTTATTAATGAGCATGAGCTCTTCCTGACTGACATGCTTATGTTTGTCAGGCGAGTTGGCGGCAATAAAAAACCACACGACCATCCACACAATACCGATGGCGAAAATAATCATAAACGCCGGGCGCCAGCCGAATGCGAGGGCCAGATAACCGACGATGGGGCCGGCAACCGCGCCGCCCAGCGGAGAGCCGGCGCTGAGCAGCCCTACGGCGGTAGCCGCTTGCTTCTTAGGAAACCAGCCGTTGATCATCTTGTTCGCCGACGCGCAAATCGGGCCTTCAGCCATCCCGAAGAGAACGCGCAGCATCAGCATGGAATAAAAGCCGGTGGCAAAGGCGGTTAAGCCGCAAAATAGCGACCACATCCCCACCGCCAGCCCCAGGACCAGCGTTGCGCCAAACTTATCCACGGCCAGACCGCCAATAAAATTAAATACCGCGTAGCCGAAGAAAAAACTGCCGAAAATAATACCAAACTGTTCGGCATTTAGCGCCAGATCCTTTTCAATCATCGGTACCGTAATGGATAACGCCACCCGGTCCAGATAATTAATCATATATACTAAAAATAATAACAGGACGATAATCCAGCGGATATTTTTTCCCATGATGACACCGTGATGAGTATGTTATTGAGCTCTGGCGCGACGGATATCAATATTCACGTCGCCCGTTATTTAGTATTTACCCCAGCTGCAGTAATACCTTGCAGCAGGTTTTCCGATCGTTGGCAAAAATCTCCATAGCCTCTTTTACCTGCTCCAGCGGCATGCAGTGGGTGATTAACGCCTCAGGCTGGATAAGGCCTTTCTCCATCCAGTCGATGACCAGCGGAAAACGTCCGCTGTTCAGCCGGGAGGAGAAAATGGAGATCTCTTTACTGGTGATGCTTTGCTGGGTGAGGGTGGACGCCTCGCCGGAGAAGCCGAGTATGCCGATGCGTGCGGCGGGAGAGGCGAGGAGAATGGCCTCCTGAAGGATCGCCGGGTGGCAGGCGGCATCGATGACCAGCGTGGGGGCTATCTGCCGCTGCGCCAGCTGTTCCGCCAGCGGCTGGTGAGTGTTATCCAGCGTCAGATCGGCGCCATTGTCCCGCGCCATCTGCAGACGTTCGGCAATGCGGTCCACGACGATCACCTGCTTAACGCCATACACCCCCTTCAGCGCCTGGATCACCGTCAGACCCATCGGACCTGCGCCGTAGATCAGGGCGATATCCTGCGCCATGGGCTGCAGCTGGGCGGTAATGTTTGCCGCAATGGTAAAAGGCTCAACCATCGTCGCCTGACGATCGCTGATGACTTCCGGAATGCGCCAGGCGTTTTTCGCCGGCACGCAGGCGTAGTCGCTGAATCCGCCGTCGCGGTGAACCCCGATGACCTGGAGCTGCGCACAGACATTCGGCCGCCCCACCGAGCAGGGATAACACTGGCCGCAGCTGACGACAGGGTCGACCGCGACGCGCTCGCCGATGCGTGCCGGAGAGACCTGTTCGCCGACGGCATCGATGATGCCGAAGAATTCATGGCCGATCACGCGGGGATATTTCGCGAAGGGGTTGTGGCCCTGATAGATATGCACATCGGAACCGCAGATCCCGGCAAAGGCGATTTTCACCCGGACTTCGTGGGCGCCCGGAGCGGGAACCGGACGTGATTCGATGTTCAGTTGGCCTGGCTCTTTGACAACGACGCTTCTCATTTCTGTTCCTTCCCTTGTCTGTTTTCTGAACAAATATCGTGATTTTTATTACCATACAAGTATGCAATTGATCATAACTAGCTCTGGATCACATTTGGCGAAGGTCGTCAGAAAAAGCCCGGCAATGATTAATCTATTGAAATAAATTGAGAAAAATTATGAATGTAGCGAAAGCGACCTCACCGGCGAGCCGGTCAGCAGGAATGTGATCGCCATCACGACAGTTAAGGCTCAATCAATTATGATTACTGGTATGGTAGTAGGGTGAAATTAAACTATGTTGAGCAGGTGATGACGATGCAGATGACAATGCGCTGGTTTGGACCAGAGGAAGATAAGGTTTCATTAGAGCATATACGCCAGGTCCCCGGCGTGGAGGGGGTGGTCGGCGCGCTCTATGACGTCGCGGTGGGCGAGGTATGGCCGGAGGATAAAATTGAGCGACTGGTCAGCCAGGCCCATGCCGCAGGCCTGAAAATGGAGGTGATAGAGAGCGTCAACATCCATGACGACATCAAAATCGGCCTCCCTTCTCGTGACCGCTATATTGCCAACTATCAGCAGACCATTCGCCACCTTGCCCGCTTCGGCGTCAAAGTCATCTGCTATAACTTCATGCCGGTGTTCGACTGGATGAAGACGGATATGAACTACGTCCTGCCGGATGGCTCGTTGACGATGGCTTTTGAGAAGAAAGATATCGATAAGCGGCTGGAAGACGTGGTGAAGGAGGTGCTTGAGAATTCAAACGGCTTCGCGTTGCCGGGCTGGGAGCCGGAACGGCTGGCGGAAGTGCAGACCCTGTTTGCCAAATATAGCGCGGTGGATGACCATAAGCTGCGGGAGAACCTGGTCTATTTTCTGCAGGCGGTGATCCCGGTTTGCGAAGAGGTGGGCGTGAAAATGGCGATCCACCCTGACGATCCGCCGTACTCGATATTTGGCCTGCCGCGGGTGGTCAAAAACCGCGACGATCTGGACTGGATCTGCCGGGCTGTCGATTCACCCGCCAACGGCATCACCCTCTGCACCGGCTCGATTGCCGAAGATCCGGATAACGACGTATACGCTATTCTGGCTGAGTTTACCCGCCGCAAGCGGATCCATTTTGCCCACGTCCGCAATATTAAACTGATGCAGGATAAAGACTTTTACGAGTGCGCCCATCCGTCAGAATACGGCTCCCTGGATATGTACAAGGTGATGCAAGCGTTGCACGACAACGGCTTCGACGGCTATATACGTCCGGATCATGGCCGCTTTATCTGGGGAGAGACCGGACGTCCGGGCTATGGTTTATACGATCGCGCACTCGGGGTGACCTACCTCAAAGGTCTCTGGGAGGCGCTAAGCAAGCGCTAACCCCTTCCTGACCATGCCTCTTTTTCGCGGCTGGTTCGCCTCGGCGGCCAGCCGTCATATCGGCTCCTTCCCGCATTTTTTGCACAACTTACAGCGCATTGCTCAGAATTGAGTATTATTGTGCGGAGTTGTCGTGAAGGAATCCCTTATGAAGCAAATTCGTATGCTGGCGCAGTATTATGTCGACCTGATGATGAAGCTGGGTCTGGTCCGCTTTTCAATGCTGTTGGCACTTGCGCTGGTGGTGCTGGCCATCGTGGTACAGATGGCGGTCACCATGGTGCTGCATGGCCAGGTTGAAAGCATCGACGTTATCCGCTCTATCTTCTTCGGTCTACTGATCACCCCGTGGGCGGTCTATTTTCTCTCGGTGGTGGTGGAGCAGCTTGAAGAGTCCCGCCAGCGTCTTTCGCGGCTGGTGGAGAAACTGGAGGAGATGCGTGAGCGCGATCTGAAGCTGAACGTGCAGCTGAAAGACAATATCGCGCAGTTGAATCAGGAGATTGGCGAACGTGAAAAGGCGGAAGCCGAGCGTGAGACCACCCTCGAGCAGCTGAAGATCGAGATGAAAGAGCGTGAAGAGACGCAGATCCAGCTCGAACAGCAATCCTCCTTTCTGCGCTCTTTCCTCGATGCCTCCCCGGACCTGGTCTTCTACCGCAATGAGGATAAAGAGTTTTCCGGCTGTAACCGGGCGATGGAGCTGCTGACCGGCAAAAGCGAGAAACAGCTGATCCACCTCAAACCGCAGGATGTCTATAGCGAAGAGGCGGCGGAAAAGGTGCTGGAAACCGATGAGAAGGTGTTCCGCCACAATGTATCGCTGACCTATGAGCAGTGGCTGGACTATCCCGATGGCCGTAAAGCGTGCTTCGAAATCCGCAAGGTCCCGTACTACGATCGCGTCGGTAAGCGTCGTGGTCTGATGGGCTTCGGACGCGATATCACCGAACGAAAACGCTATCAGGACGCCCTCGAACGCGCCAGCCGGGATAAAACCACCTTCATCTCCACCATCAGCCATGAGCTGCGTACCCCGCTGAACGGGATTGTCGGGCTGAGCCGAATTTTGCTGGATACCGAACTGACCAGCGAGCAGGAAAAATACCTGAAAACCATCCATGTCTCAGCGGTGACGCTGGGGAATATCTTCAATGATATTATCGACATGGATAAAATGGAGCGCCGTAAGGTGCAGCTCGATAACCAGCCGGTGGACTTCACCAGCTTCCTTGCCGACCTGGAAAACCTTTCCGGTCTGCAGGCGCAGCAGAAGGGACTGCGCTTTGTGCTGGAGCCGAGCCTGCCGCTGCCGCACAAGGTGATCACCGATGGCACCCGCCTGCGGCAGATCCTGTGGAATCTTATCAGCAACGCCGTGAAGTTTACCCCACAGGGCGGAGGGGTGAACGTCCGCGTGCGCTATGACGAAGGCGATATCCTGCACTTCGAAGTGGAAGACTCCGGGATTGGTATTCCTGAAGCGGAGCAGGACAAAATATTCGCCATGTATTATCAGGTCAAAGACAGCCACGGCGGCAAACCCGCCACCGGCACCGGGATTGGCCTCGCCGTATCGCGTCGCCTGGCGCGCAATATGGGCGGCGATATCAGCGTCACCAGCCAGCCGGGTAAAGGGGCGACCTTTACGCTCACCGTCCATGCGCCTGCCATTGCGGAAGAAGTGGAAGATACGCTGGCGGAAGACGACATGCCATTACCGGCGCTCAACGTGCTGCTGGTGGAAGATATTGAGCTCAACGTCATTGTGGCGCGCTCGGTGCTGGAAAAGCTGGGCAACAGCGTGGATGTCGCGATGACCGGCAAAGCCGCGCTGGAGATGTTTGAGCCTGGCGAGTACGACCTGGTGCTGCTGGATATCCAGCTGCCGGATATGACGGGACTGGATATTTCTCGTCAGCTAAAACAGAATTTTGCCGCGGATGAGCTGCCGCCGCTGGTGGCCCTGACCGCCAACGTGCTGAAGAATAAGAAAGAGTATCTGGATGCCGGCATGGACGATGTGCTGAGCAAGCCGCTATCGGTGCCGGCGCTGACGGCCATGATTAAAAAATTCTGGGATGCGCCGGAAGAGGAGGCGCAGGAAGCGCCGGCGGCCGATCGGCATAAAGCCGATGCGGTGCTGGATACCGATATGCTTGAGCAATATATCGAACTGGTGGGACCGAAGCTTATCAACGATGGCCTCGCGGTGTTTGAGAAGATGATGCCGGGCTATATGTCCGTCCTTGAGTCTAATCTCACCGCCCGGGATCAAAAAGGGATCGTTGAAGAGGGGCATAAGATCAAAGGGGCTGCGGGCTCTATTGGCCTGCGCCACATCCAGCAGCTGGGTCAGCAGATCCAGACGCCGGACCTGCCTGCCTGGTCTGATAATGTCGCTGAATGGGTTGAAGAGATGAAATCCGAGTGGCAAAACGACGTGGCGGTTCTGAAGGCGTGGGTGGCGAAGGCCGGGAAAAAATGACCCCGGACAGACCGGGGTGCGCGAATACTGCGCCAACACCAGGGAACTGGTGGTTGAGCCAGTGTGATTTGAGTGATGTTGTTACGTGGCGCAACCTGAGAAGTGGATTGCTCGCTCATTAAGATAGCAAAGCTTAACTAATTTGTTACATGAATCAGTAAAATATGTGAAGCATAGCGAGTAAATCGACATTTTTGACTGGTTTCAGCGAGTTGCATGGAGGAGCGAAGGCGATGAAAAAAATTGGTGTGGTACTGAGCGGCTGCGGCGTGTACGACGGTAGTGAAATTCATGAGGCAGTGATTACCCTGCTGGCGATCGCGCGCAACGGCGCGCAGGCGGTCTGCTTTGCGCCCGATAAACCGCAGCGCGACGTCATCAACCATCTGACGGGCGAACCGTTGACCGAGCAACGCAACGTACTGGTTGAAGCGGCGCGCATCGCCCGCGGCGACATCCTGCCGCTGGCGCAGGCGCGTGAGGAGACGCTGGACGCGCTGATCGTCCCCGGCGGCTTCGGCGCGGCGAAAAACTTAAGCAGCTTCGCCGCCGAGGGCAGCGAATGTGAGGTGGACCGCGATCTGCGGGCCCTGACGCTGGCGATGCATCAGGCCGGCAAGCCGCTGGGCTTTATGTGCATCGCTCCGGCGCTGCTGCCGAAGATCTTTGCGTTTCCGCTGCGGATGACAATCGGGACCGATCTCGACACCGCCGATGTGGTGGAGGAGATGGGGGCGGAGCATGTGCCTTGCCCGGTCGACGACATCGTGGTGGATGAAGAGAACAAAGTGGTTACCACCCCGGCGTATATGCTGGCGGAGAATATTGCGCAAGCCGCTACCGGGATCGAAAAACTGGTCGCCCGCGTACTGGCGCTGAGCGCATGAAGCTCCGCATTGCGCCCTTCGCGCTGCTTAAACGACTGGCGCTGCGTCTGCTGCTGATCGCCGCCGTCTTCTGGGGCGGGGGGATCGCGCTGTTTAGCGTGCTGCCGGTGCCCTTTTCGGCGGTCATGCTTGAGCGGCAGGTTAGCGCCTGGCTGTCCGGAGATGTCCACTATCTGGCGCACTCCGACTGGGTCGCCATGGATAACATCTCCCCGTGGATGGGGCTGGCGGTGATTGCCGCCGAAGATCAGAAGTTCCCGGAACACTGGGGGTTTGACGTCCCGGCGATAGAAAAGGCGCTGGCGCACAATGAGCGTCACGATACCCGCATTCGCGGCGCATCAACGCTGTCGCAGCAGACGGCGAAAAACCTGTTTCTGTGGGATGGACGTAGCTGGCTGCGCAAGGGACTGGAGGCCGGGTTGACCGTCGGCATGGAAACCGTGTGGAGTAAAAAGCGGATCCTGACCGTCTACCTGAATATTGCCGAGTTTGGCGATGGGATTTTTGGCGTGGAAGCGGCCGCCCAGCGCTATTTTCATAAGCCCGCCAGCCAGTTGACGCCGGGGGAAGCGGCTCTGCTGGCCGCGGTGCTGCCAAACCCGATCCGCTATCGCGCCGACGCGCCTTCGGGCTATGTGCGCAACCGCCAGGCCTGGATCTTACGTCAGATGCGACAGCTGGGTGGAGAAGGGTTCATGCGTGAGCATAAGCTCTATTAGCGGGTTAATCCGGCGCCGGGGCTGGTACAGTCGCCAGTCGTCCGTCGCCGGGAAGCATCACGTTTAATCTTCGTCAAACCCGGCATTAAACAGGGCAATCACCGCGGCGAGGGCTTCCACTTCCTGCGGACCGCTGGCCTCCACCTCTATCTGCCGTCCTTTCGCCGAGTCCAGCATCAGCAGGGCAATGACGCTGTTGGCTTCCGCCTCAGTGCCTTCATCATTGCGCAGCAACACTTCGGCATCGAAATTCTGCATTAGTTCGAACAGCTTCATCGCCGGGCGGGCGTGCATGCCCAGCTTATTGGTGATTTCAACGGTCTGCTTTACGGTCATGATTTACGTTTTTCCAGCGTCCGATGACGAGACTGTACGTTTTTGCCGCGCGAGCGGAAGTAGTCAGCCAGTTGTTCAGCAATATAAACCGAACGATGTTTACCGCCGGTACAGCCAATGGCCACCGTCAGATAGCTGCGATTGTTGGTCTCCAGCATCGGTAACCATAGCTCAAGATAGCTCCGGGTCTGGTAAATAAAGTTGTGCACTTCGGTGTGCCGATCGAGGAAGGCGGCCACCGGTTTATCCAGACCTGTCATAGGACGCAGCTTCGGATCCCAGTGCGGGTTTGGCAGAAAGCGCACGTCAAAGACGTAATCGGCATCGATCGGGATACCGTGCTTAAAGCCGAAGGATTCGAAGACCATGGTCAGTTCGCGTTCACGTTTACCCAGCAGCCGGGTGCGCAACATTTCCGCCAGCTCGTGAACCGACATCTCCGAGGTATCGACAATCAGGTCGGCCCGCGAGCGCAGGGGCTCCAGCAGATCGCTCTCTTCGTCGATGGCGCTTTCCAGCGACAAATTCTTGCTCGACAGCGGATGCAGGCGACGGGTGTCGCTGTATCGACGGATCAGCGTGTTGCGATCGGCATCGAGAAACAGCAGCTGCGGCGAAAAGCACTCCGGCAGGTTTTTCATGGCCTGCTCGAAGATCTCCGGTGATTCCGGCATGTTCCGCACGTCGATGCTTACGGCCGCCGAAATATTGCGGTCAGCCAGCGACCGTGCCAGATCGGGCAGCAGCACGACCGGCAGGTTATCCACGCAGTAAAAGCCCATATCTTCCAGCGCTCGCAGAGCGACGGATTTACCCGAGCCCGAGCGGCCGCTGACGATCATCAGTACCATGTACCGTTTCTCCTCAGTACGATAAAGGATAAGGTGCGACTGCCGTTATGCGTCATCGCTGCTTCCTGCTTCGGTGATGATCTCATACAACTCTTCATCGCTCTGCGCCGCGCGCAGGCGACGACAAATCGCTTTGTCGGCCAGTCGTTTGGCCACCAGGGAGAGCGTATGCAGGTGGGTTTTTGTCTGATCGGCCGGCACCAGCAGCGCGAACAGCAGGTCGACAGGCTGATTGTCGATCGCGTCGAAGGCGATGGGGGTTTCCAGCTGGACAAAAACGCCGACAGCACGCAGCGTATCCTCTTCCAGTTTTCCGTGGGGAATGGCGATACCATTGCCAATCCCGGTACTGCCCATTTTTTCGCGGGTGAGGATCGCTTCGAACACCACCTGCGGCGGCAAACTTAACTGTTTGGCGGCCAGTTCGCTAATGATTTCCAGAGCACGCTTCTTGCTCTGGCAGTGAACCTGGCTACGGGTACATTCCTGGTTCAGGACGTTGCTCAGTTGTAGAGCCGAATCGTTGTTCATCATAATTTCACCTGAGCGCCCCCGCGCCCGTCGCCGATGTTAACTGACGGCGGACGCAGGGGGGCCCGGACAATTAGTGTTGTTTTAGTTTATCTTTATGCTTCGTTAACTGCCTTGCCAGCTTGTCGATAAGACCATCGACAGCCGCATACATATCCTGCCCTTCCGCACTGGCATGGATTTCGCCACCGTTGACATGCAGATTCGCGTCCGCAATTTGCGTCACTTTCTCTACTTTTAACACAATATAGACCTGATTGATCCGGTCGAAAAATTGTTCCAGCTTGCTGAACTTCGCCGTGACGAAGTCGCGCATCGCGGGAGTGATCTCGACGTTGTGTCCTGTAATGTTGAGCTGCATAGTGTCTTCCTTATCGGTTGTGTCAGACCAGTTGTTTACGCTGGTTTGACGGCGGGATGGATAAAGACTCTCTGTACTTCGCGACAGTGCGGCGCGCGACCATGATACCCTGCTCGGACAACATGGAGGTGAGCTTACTGTCGCTCAACGGCTTCGCGGGGTTTTCCGCGGCGATGAGTTTCTTCACCAGCGCGCGAATCGCCGTCGACGAGGCTTCGCCGCCGCCTTCGGTATTAACATGGCTGGAGAAGAAATACTTCAGTTCAAAAATACCGCGCGGACTGTGCAGATATTTTTGCGTGGTGACACGGGAAATCGTCGATTCATGCATCTCGACGGCCTGGGCGATATCGGCCAGCACCATCGGCTTCATATACTCTTCACCCTGTTCGAAAAAAGCCTGCTGCTGTTCTACGATGCAGCGGCTGACGCGAAGCAGGGTATCGTTGCGGCTTTCAAGACTTTTGATCAGCCAGCGGGCTTCCTGAAGATTGCTGCGAATGAACTGGCCGTCGGCGTCATTGCGGGCGCTGTTGCCCATTGCCGCATACTGCTGATTAATTTTCAGCCGTGGAATGCTGTCGGCGTTGAGCTCCACGGTCCAGCGGCCGCTGACCTTGCGCACCAGCACGTCGGGAATGACATATTCCGGTTCGCTGGTTTGAATGGACTGGCCAGGACGGGGATCCAGGGACTGGATCAGATTTACCGCCTCTTTCAGCACCTCTTCTTTCAGGCGGGTCACCCGCATCAGGGTGCGGAAATCATGGTTGGCCAGAAGATCGAGATGATCGCTGATAATCAGCCGGGCCTCTTCCAGCCATGGCGTCTCTTTGGCGAACTGCGAGAGCTGGATCAGCAGGCAGTCGCGCAGATCTTTCGCCGCGACGCCAACCGGATCGAAACGCTGGATGCGCTTCAGGACGGCTTCCACTTCTTCGAGGCCGATCTCCTCATCGCCGATGCTGTCGACGATATCTTCAATCTGAACGGTGAGGTAGCCCGTATCGTCGACGGCGTCGACAATGGAGGTGGCGATGGCGCGGTCGGTATCGGTGAAGGGCGTCAGCTCGACCTGCCACATCAGGTAATCCTGCAGCGTCTGGGTAGTCTCGCCTTGATAAACGGGGAGTTCGTCGTCCTGATAGTCCACGCCGTTGCCTGACGGCGTACCGGCGGTATAGATTTCATCCCAGCTGGCATCGAGAGGAAGCTCGTCGGGCATCTCTTTTTGCTCAAGCGCGTCGACGGTATCGAGAGACTCGCGGTCCTCCACCTCTTTCGCCTCTACCTCGTCGTGAAGATCGGTTTGCTCAAGCAACGGGTTACTTTCCAGCGCTTGCTGGAGCTCTTGCTGGAGTTCTAACGTGGACAACTGCAGCAAACGAATCGCCTGCTGCAACTGCGGCGTCATGGCAAGCTGTTGGCTAAGCCTTAATTGCAAACCTTGCTTCATGTTCAGGGTAAATATCTCCGGCTAAAACGTCTGTAACCTCTACCCTATCAGAGTCTGAAGTCTTCCCCAAGATACACGCGCTTAACCTGCTCATCTTCGAGGATCTGCTGCGGTGTACCATGAGCGATAAGGTGTCCCTGACTGACAATATACGCGCGTTCGCAGACGGCGAGCGTCTCTCTGACGTTATGATCGGTAATCAGTACGCCGAGGCCGCTGTCGCGCAAATGCTCAATGATGCGTTTGATATCGATAACCGAGATCGGATCCACGCCGGCAAAGGGTTCATCCAGAAGAATAAATTTCGGGTTTGCCGCCAGCGCGCGAGCGATTTCGACGCGGCGGCGTTCGCCACCGGAGAGCGCCTGACCGAGGCTGTCACGCAGGTGCTCAATATGAAACTCTTCCATCAGCTCTTTGGCGCGATCTTCCCGCTGTTCGCTGCTCAAATCGTCACGGATCTGCAGGACCGCCATCAGGTTGTCATAGACGCTCAGGCGACGGAAAATCGAGGCTTCCTGCGGCAGATAGCCGATCCCCCGGCGCGCGCGCGCGTGCAGCGGCAGCAGGCTGATGTCTTCGTCATCAATGATGATATTGCCCGCGTCGCGCGGCACAATCCCGACCACCATGTAGAAGGTGGTGGTTTTACCGGCGCCGTTGGGGCCGAGCAAGCCGACAATCTCCCCCGAGTTAACGGTGAGACTGACATCTTCCACCACGCGGCGGCCTTTATACGCTTTAGCGAGATTCTTCGCAGTTAAGGTTGCCATAACGGATTAGTTACTCTTCTTTTGCTGGTTGCCGCTTTTGTCCTGCAGCTCGGACGGCACCAGAACGGTGGTGACGCGTCGACCTTTGTCGCTGAAGGCCTGCATTTTTTGCTCTTTCACCAGATAGGTGATCTTGTCGCCCTTGATGTTACTGTCGAGCTGTTCAAGGTACGCGTTGCCGGTCAGCACGACGTAATCGTTCTGCAGCTCATAGCGCATTTTCGACGCCCGGCCTTTTACCGGTTTGCCGTTATCCTGCATCTGGTAGAAGGTGGCCGGGTTACCGAAACCTTCGATCACCTCTTTGCCTTTTTCATTGCCCGGACGGGTGACTACCACTTTATCAGCGTTAATCTTGATCGTCCCCTGAGTCACGACCACGTTACCGGTGAAGGTGACGACGTTGCCCTGCATATCCAGCGACTGCTGATCGGATTCGATATGGATCGGCTGATCGGTATCGCCCGTCTTGGCGAGGGCCGGCAGGCTGGCGGCCAGTAACGCGCCGGCGAGCGCAATCTTAAGGCTGAGTTTGTTTGTTCTGAATTTCATAAGAGGTTCTCACCTTTTCAATCAGCTCGGCATTTTTGCTGCGAAGGTTTCCACGCATTTTCAGGCCGCTGGAATTAAATGTGGTGCCGTATAACGTCACCATGTCATCGGAGGTAACGTCCTGCGTTACCAGATTTATCTGGGCGTTATCCGTCGTAATTTTGCGCAGTTGAGAGTCTGGCGCGAGCGCATTCACCTCAACGTGCCCGTAAAGATAGAGCATCCGGTCATTTGTCAGCTTCGCTTTATCAGCCCTGACTGACCAGGTCGGCACCTTATTGGTATCAAAGGTGGTCATCACCGGTTTGGTAAACCAGGAGACCTCCTGATCGGAAAAATACTCCACGTGCTCGGCGATCAGCCGATAGCTCAGGGCGCCTTCCGGACTGTACACCACGGTGTCAGTGTGTTCGCTTTTATACGTCGGGTCGTTGGGATTGACCTCCGGCTGGGCCGTGTCGTCCGTATTCGCCAGATTCAGGCCGATGAGGATCAGCGCAAGCAGCGACAGTAAAATGATAACCCAACGTCTGGTTTTACTCATATTGATTGCCCTTTGGCCTCATCCAGCTTGCCCTGCGCCAATAGTAACAAATCGCAGACTTCGCGTACCGCGCCGCGTCCGCCATTAATCCGGGTGATGTAATCGGCGCGCGGCAGCAGCAGCGGATGCGCATCCGCGACGGCGACGCTGAGGCCCACTTCGGCCATCACCGGCCAGTCAATCAGATCGTCGCCGATGTAGGCGACTTCCTCTGGCCGCACGCCCAGTTTGTCAATGAGATCGCGGAACGCCAGCAGCTTGTCCGACTGCCCCTGATACAAATGCGTAATGCCCAGCGTCTGACAGCGATCTTCTACCAGTTTAGCTTTTCGTCCGGTAATAATCGCCACTTCAATGCCAGAGGTCAGCGCGCAGCGGATACCATAGCCATCGCGGACGTTGAACGCTTTCAGCTCCTCGCCGTGATTACCCATATAGATAAGCCCGTCGGATAATACACCGTCGACATCGAGGATCAGTAGACGGATCTTAGCCGCGCGATCGAGAAACGTCTGGCTTACCGGCCCATAGCAGGTCGCTAACTGAGCATCAGCATTATTCATTATTTTTTCCTTACTTACACTACGCCCGCGCGCAGGAGATCGTGCATATGTACCACACCCAGCAGATGGTCGCCATCGGCAACCAGCACGCAGGTGATATGACGGGATTGCATCAGGTTTAGCGCATCCACCGCCAGGGTGCCGGGACGGATGCGGATCCCTCCCCGGGTCATGACGTCGGCAATGCTGGCATCGCGCATATCGACGCCGGTGTCGAAGACCCGGCGCAGGTCACCATCGGTAAAGATACCGATGATGTTCATGTCGTCATCGCAGATAGCGGTCATACCTAAATTTTTACGAGTGATTTCCAGCAGCGCATCGCGCAGGGTGGCCTGCAGGCCGACGTGCGGGATCTCATCACCGGTATGCATAATATCATTGACGCGCAGCAACAGCTTACGACCGAGTGCGCCGCCCGGATGCGAGAGAGCGAAATCCTCAGCGGTAAAGCCGCGAGCCTCCAGCAGGGCGACGGCGAGGGCATCGCCCATCACCAGCGCGGCGGTGGTGCTGGAGGTGGGGGCCAGCCCTAATGGACAAGCCTCTTTCGGCACTTTCACGCACAGATGGATATCCGCCGCGCGCGCCATGCTGCTTTCAGGCCGGCTGGTGATGCAGATAAGCTTCACCTGCTGGCGTTTCAGGACCGGGATCAGCGCGAGGATTTCGTTCGATTCGCCGGAGTTCGACAGCGCAATCACCACGTCCTGCGGCGTAACCATGCCCAAATCGCCGTGCGCGGCTTCGCCAGGGTGGACAAAAAATGCCGACGTGCCGGTACTGGCGAAGGTTGCCGCCATCTTGCGGCCAATATGGCCGGATTTGCCCATCCCCATCACCACGACTTTCCCGCCGCAGCGGAAAATCGTTTCGCAGGCGCGGGTGAAATCTTCATTTATATATTGATCGAGCTGGGCCAGACCTTCACGTTCAATTTCCAGCACCTGACGGCCGGCCTGTTGAAAGTCAAAATCCGTGGGCAAATCTATTTGCGACATGATGTTATCCCGAGTCATTCAACGAAGAGCGGCGCTGTCCAGAACAGCATCGCCAACCAAACCACAAAACCACCGACCAGCAGCGCGCCAACCAGTCGTCCCGGCTGCTGCCTACGGCGCCAGCACAGCACCGCGAAGATCAGGCTGACCAGCAACATCACGCCATAGTCGCGGGTAAAGGCTTCCGCCGCAAAGGCTCCCGGCGCGATCAGCGCCGGCAAACCCAGCACCAGCGCAATATTGAGGATATTCGCGCCGATGATATTGCCGATGGCAATGTCATCTTCCCCTTTGCGCGCCCCGGCGATGGCGGTGGCCAGCTCCGGCAGGCTGGTGCCTATCGCCACTACCGTCAGGCCGACGGTCAGTTCGCTGATGGCAAAATAGTTTGCCAGCACCGTGCTGTTATCCACCACCATGCGGGTGGCCATCGGCATGACGATCATCGCCACCCCTAACCACAGCAGAGCGACCGGCAGCGACCCTTCACGCGGCAGTTCCGCCAGCTGTTCGCGGGTCAGGCTATCGCTTCCCTGGCGTTCCGCCAGACGGGCAATCTTGATGGTGAACAGCAGCCATAGCAGCGCCAGCGCCAGTAAAAACAGGCCGTCGAGACGGGACAGTTGACCATCATAGAGCACCAGCCCCGCCAGCACGCTGACCAGCAACATTAGCGGTAATTCGCGGCGCAGAATATCAGAATGCACGGTAAATGGCCTGAGTAAGGCAGCCAGACCGAGGATCAGGAGAATATTGGTGATATTGGAGCCGAGCGCGGTGCCCACCGCCAGATCGGTCTGCCCATGCAGCGAGGCCGCGGTGGAAACCATGATCTCTGGCAGGCTGGTGCCAATACTCACCACCGTCATACCGATGATCAGCGGCGGGATCCCCAACATGCGACAAAGGATGGAGGCGGCATAGACCAGACGATCGGCGCTGTAGACAACCAGCAATAAACCAATAATTAACAGAGCCGTCGCTAAGAGCATCTAAAGTCCTTTCTTCAGGTATAATCGTCGCCTCGCTGGGTTATCCCTACGCAGCGTAACGAATTCTTAATTTTGACTTTATGCGTGCCAAAAGTAAAACAAATGCCAGCTTTCGCTAACCTGTGCAGGTAAGATTCTGTAAAAATGTTGTGATTGTGGCGTAAGAAAGGGCGATGCTTGCCCATCAGGTGCTTAGTAAGGATGATTTTATGAGCCAAACTCAGGCGAATTTAGTTGAAGTACGCGGTATCCGCTTTTCTCGCGGCGATCGCGTGATCTTCGACGACATCTCGCTGTCGGTGCCGCGCGGTAAAATTACTGCGATTATGGGACCTTCGGGGATCGGCAAGACTACCCTGTTACGCCTGATCGGCGGACAGATCCCGCCGGACAGGGGAGAGATCCTGTTCGATGGCGAGAACGTGCCGCAGATGACCCGTTCACGTCTGTACACGGTGCGTAAGCGGATGAGCATGCTGTTCCAGTCTGGGGCGCTGTTTACCGACCTCAATGTTTTTGACAACGTCGCCTACCCGCTGCGCGAACATACGCATCTGCCGCCTGCGCTGCTGCATACGACGGTGATGATGAAGCTGGAGGCGGTGGGGCTGCGCGGTGCGGCGAAGTTAATGCCCTCCGAGCTTTCCGGCGGCATGGCGCGCCGCGCCGCCCTGGCGAGGGCCATCGCCCTGGAGCCGGATCTCATTATGTTCGACGAACCGTTCGTCGGGCAGGATCCCATCACCATGGGCGTGCTGGTGAAGCTGATTTCTGAACTCAACAGCACGCTGGGCGTCACCTGCATCGTGGTTTCGCACGATGTGCCTGAGGTGCTGAGCATTGCGGACTATGCGTATATCGTGGCGGATAAAAAGATTGTCGCCCACGGCAGCGCCCAGTCGCTACGGGAGAATGCCGACCCTCGGGTTCGTCAGTTCATTGATGGTATTGCCGACGGCCCGGTGCCGTTCCGTTATCCGGCTGGCGACTATCACCATGATTTATTAGGCATAGGGAGTTGAGCGACTGATGCTGTTTAATGCGCTGGCCGCGCTAGGTCATCGCGGTATTAAAACCACCGCGACCTTTGGACGCGCCGGATTAATGCTGTTTAACGCCGTTGTCGGCAAACCAGAGTTTCGCAAGCACGCGCCGCTGCTGGTTCGTCAACTCTACAACGTCGGCGTTCTGTCGATGCTGATTATCATTGTATCGGGCCTGTTTATCGGTATGGTGCTCGGGCTGCAGGGGTATCTGGTCTTAACCACCTACAGCGCTGAGACCAGTCTTGGCATGCTGGTGGCGTTGTCGCTGCTGCGCGAGCTGGGGCCGGTGGTCGCCGCGCTGCTGTTTGCAGGTCGCGCCGGGTCGGCGCTGACCGCCGAGATTGGCCTGATGCGGGCCACGGAACAGCTCTCCAGTATGGAGATGATGGCGGTGGATCCGCTGCGCCGCGTCATTTCTCCCCGTTTCTGGGCCGGCGTCATTTCGCTGCCGCTGCTGACGATTATCTTCGTCGCGGTGGGGATCTGGGGTGGCGCGCTGGTGGGCGTGAGCTGGAAGGGCATTGACGGTGGTTTTTTCTGGACCGCGATGCAAAATGCCGTCGACTGGCGAATGGATCTGGTGAACTGCCTGATTAAGAGCCTGGTATTCGCCATTACGGTAACCTGGATTGCGTTATTCAATGGTTATGACGCTATCCCCACTTCCGCCGGGATTAGCCGGGCGACTACACGCACCGTGGTGCATGCGTCGCTGGCGGTTCTGGGGCTGGATTTTGTGCTGACTGCGCTGATGTTTGGGAATTGAGTTCATGCAAACGAAAAAAAATGAAATCTGGGTAGGGGTGTTCTTACTGGTGGCGCTGCTGGCGGCGCTGTTTGTCTGCCTGAAGGCGGCAAACGTCACCTCGTTACGTACCGAGCCGACTTACCGTCTTTACGCGACCTTCGATAATATCGGCGGCCTGAAAGCGCGCTCGCCGGTGCGCATCGGCGGTGTGGTTGTTGGCCGCGTGGCGGACATCACCCTCGACCCGAAAACCTATCTGCCGCGCGTGGAGCTCGATATTGATGAGCGCTACAACCATATCCCCGATACCAGTTCGCTGGCGATCCGCACCTCTGGCCTGCTGGGCGAGCAGTATCTGGCGCTGAACGTCGGTTTTGAAGACCCGGACCTCGGGACGACTATCCTTAAAGACGGCGGTACTATCCAGGACACCAAGTCCGCCATGGTGCTGGAAGATCTGATTGGTCAGTTCCTTTATAACAGCAAGGGCGGCGACAATCAGAATTCTGGCAATGATAAGGCCGAGGCAGAAGGTCATACTGACGCGACGCCGGCAGCCGGCACGACGCATTAATTTCAGGAGAAATACGATATGTTTAAACGCTTACTCATGGTCGCCATGCTGGTGATTGCCCCGCTGACCGCGGTCCAGGCGGCAGACCAGTCCAATCCGTATAAGCTGATGAATGAAGCGGCGCAGAAAACCTTCGATCGCCTGAAGAATGAACAGCCGAAGATCAAGGCCAACCCTAACTATCTGCGCGACATCGTCGACCAGGAGCTTCTGCCGTATGTGCAGGTGAAGTATGCCGGCGCGCTGGTGCTGGGCCGCTATTACAAAGAAGCCACCCCGGCGCAGCGTGAAGCCTATTTTGCCGCCTTCCGTGAATACCTGAAGCAGGCCTATGGCCAGGCGCTGGCCATGTACCATGGTCAGACCTACCAGATTGCCCCGGAACAGCCGCTGGGCAGCGCGACCATCATTCCGATCCGCGTCACCATCCTCGACCCGAATGGCCGTCCGCCGGTACGTCTCGACTTCCAGTGGCGTAAAAACACCCAGACCGGCAACTGGCAGGCCTACGATATGATCGCGGAAGGGGTCAGCATGATCACCACCAAACAAAATGAGTGGAGCGATCTGCTGCGTACCAAGGGCGTTGATGGCCTGACCGCGCAGCTGAAAGCGATCTCCGCTCAGCCGATCACCCTGGAACAGAAAAAATAATGAGCGGGCAGCTGAGCTGGACTCGTGATGGCGAGACGCTGGCGCTGCACGGAGAGCTGGATCAGGATCTGCTGGTCCCGCTCTGGGAGGCACGTGCCCAGGCGACGGCGGGGACAGCGATCATCGATCTCAGCCAGACCACGCGCGTGGACACGGCGGGCCTGGCGCTGTTAGTGCATTTTGTCGCGCTGATTCGCCGCCAGGGCCGGGAAGCGCAGCTGATCGGCAAGAGCGAAAATCTGCAAACGCTGGTCGGTCTTTACAACCTGCCTGCCGATATGATCCCATAATCTTTTCAGTGCCTTAGCGTTGAAGCTATTCCGAAAGCCCCGGCAATCTTTTCGCCGGGGCTTTTTGCTTGTTTAAGACCGCGCCACTTTCCTCTAAGATGTTGGGCTGTTTTCACTATCAGATAAATTTGAGCCCATGGAAAATCATGAAATTCAGACCGTGCTGATGAACGCACTCCCCCTCCAGGAAGTCCACGTCTCTGGCGATGGCAGCCACTTTCAGGTTATTGCTGTGGGTGAGATGTTCGATGGCATGAGTCGGGTTAAAAAGCAGCAGAGCGTCTACGCGCCGCTGATGGAATATATTGCTGACAACCGCATCCATGCGCTGTCGATCAAGGCCTTTACTCCGCAGGAGTGGGCGCGAGACCGCAAACTAAATGGCTTCTAAGCTGTGGGGGATCCCCTGCAGCGTATGTGAATTTTTAATAGAGAACAGAATCAATGGATAAATTCCGTGTTCAGGGGCCGACTCGCCTTCAGGGCGAAGTCACCATCTCCGGTGCAAAAAACGCCGCCCTGCCAATCCTCTTTTCCGCGCTGCTTGCCGAAGAGCCGGTAGAGATCCAGAACGTACCTAAGCTGAAAGACATCGATACCACCATGAAGCTGCTGAGTCAGCTGGGCGCGAAGGTAGAGCGCAATGGTTCGGTGTGGATTGACGCCGGCCCGGTCGATGTATTCTGTGCTCCGTACGATCTGGTGAAAACCATGCGCGCCTCCATCTGGGCGCTGGGCCCGCTGGTGGCGCGTTTCGGTCAGGGACAAGTCTCTCTGCCTGGCGGCTGCGCCATCGGCGCGCGTCCGGTCGATCTGCATATTAGCGGGCTGGAACAGCTGGGCGCCGAGATCAAACTGGAAGAAGGTTATGTTAAAGCCTCGGTCAATGGTCGTCTGAAAGGCGCGCATATCGTGATGGATAAAGTGAGCGTCGGCGCCACCGTCACTATCATGAGCGCAGCGACCCTCGCCGAAGGGACGACGATTATCGAAAACGCCGCTCGCGAGCCGGAGATCGTCGATACCGCGAACTTCCTTAACGCGCTGGGCGCAAAAATCAGCGGCCAGGGCACCGATCGCATCACCATCGAAGGCGTGCAGCGTCTGGGCGGCGGCGTTTACCGCGTGCTGCCGGACCGTATTGAAACCGGGACCTTCCTGGTTGCCGCAGCCATTTCCGGCGGCAAGATCCTCTGCCGTCACGCGCAACCAGATACCCTGGACGCCGTACTGGCGAAGCTGCGCGACGCCGGAGCGGACATCGAAACGGGCGAAGACTGGATCAGCCTTGATATGCACGGCAACCGTCCGAAAGCGGTTAACGTGCGTACCGCGCCGCATCCGGGCTTCCCGACCGATATGCAGGCCCAGTTCACGCTGCTCAACCTGGTCGCGGAAGGGACCGGCGTGATCACCGAAACGATCTTTGAAAACCGCTTTATGCACATTCCGGAACTGATCCGTATGGGCGCCCACGCGGAGATCGAGAGCAATACCGCGATCTGTCACGGCGTGGAGCAGCTTTCGGGCGCGCAGGTGATGGCGACCGATTTGCGTGCTTCGGCGAGCCTCGTACTGGCAGGTTGTATCGCTGAGGGAACCACCATCGTCGATCGCATCTATCATATCGATCGTGGCTATGAGCGTATCGAAGATAAACTGCAGGCGCTGGGTGCCAATATTCAGCGCGTGAAAGGCGAGTAACCGCATCCTGTCAGGGCCCGGGCGTCTATCCCGGGTCCTTGTCGAACAATCACATCACTTGTCCATCTTCTTTTGACGCATCATCTGCGTTCTGTCGATAAACTCATGCGTTACCGGATCATGGTAGCGTGACGGCCAGATGACCCACGGCTGTGTATCCAGCGCCGTGGCGATGATTAATTCGCCTTTCGGCCAGGGGCGGGTCAGGGCGTTCGCCAGCGTTGAAGAACTCAGACCGTGCCGTCGCGACTCTGCCGCCAGCGATGTTCCCCGTTTACGTAATCCCGCAACAATATCTGCGGGATGCCAGTCGATGAACTTATCCATAAATTCTCCTGGTGATAAAGATCCTGATCGGCCCATATGGGCGACGGGGACACTATACCTGCGCACCAGGTAAGGTTCTAACAAGTTCTGTTAAAGCGCCGGAATATTCAGAATGTATCAAGGTATCCGGAAATTTACGGTAGGGAATGGGTTTTTACTGGAACTTTCCCGCGCATTGCGCGGGAAGGGGGAGGAGATTAATGATCGCGCTGAACCGCGATATGCGCCAGCCCGATCAAGGCTTCACGCCAGGGGGTGTCAGGGAGAACCTGCAGCGCGGCAATCGCTTTGTCAGCTTCTTCTTCGGCACGTTTCTGCGTCCATTCCAGCGAACCGCAGGCAGCCATCGTTTCCAGGACGGCATCCAGCAGATGGCGGCCGTTGCCCTGCTCGATTGCCCCGCGAATCATCGCCGATTGATCGGCGGTACCATGGTGCATGGCGTGCAGCAGCGGTAGCGTCGGTTTGCCTTCGTTGAGGTCGTCACCGACGTTTTTACCAAGCCGCTCTCCGTCGGAGCTGTAATCGAGTAAATCGTCGATCAGCTGGAAAGCGGTGCCGAGATAGCGGCCATAATCCTGCAACGCGCGCTCTTCTTCCGCAGTGCAGTCGGCCAGTAATCCCGCACACTGCGAGGCAGCCTCAAACAGACGCGCCGTCTTGCTGTAGATGACGCGCATGTAGTTCTCTTCCGTGATATCCGGGTCATTGACGTTCATCAGCTGCAGCACTTCGCCTTCGGCAATGACGTTCACCGCTTCCGACATGACCTCGAGGATCTTCAGCGAGCCCAACTGGGTCATCATCTGAAAGGCGCGGGTATAGATAAAATCGCCGACCAGCACGCTGGCGGCATTGCCAAACGCCGCATTTGCCGTGGCTTTGCCGCGACGCATATCAGACTCATCGACGACGTCGTCATGCAGCAGGGTGGCGGTATGAATAAATTCAATCAGCGCAGCAATGGTGACATGCGCGCTCCCCTGATAGCCCACCGCGCGGGCGGCGAGCACAGCAATCATCGGGCGAATGCGTTTGCCGCCGCCGCTGACGATGTAATAGCCTAACTGATTGATAAGCTGAACATCGGAGTTGAGTTGCTCAAGAATCGTCGCATTGACACCCGCCATATCTTGCGCGGTTAACTCATTGATTTTTTCTAAATTCATCGCAAAAGCCGGGCCAAATGTCCTGTTACCATGAATCCAGGTGGGATCACAGAAGGATTAAGACAGAATTAAAAGAAGTTATGATTGTACTGAAAAATTGCCGTAGATAAACGTTGTCGTGAAAGTTGTGTTTTTTTTCTGCATTGATCGCTAATCGCTCTTGTCAAAGGCTCGCGTTTTGCGTAATATTCGCGCCCTATTGTGAATATTTATAGCGCACTCTGAATCACACGAAGAGGTGCGCGGAAGCGGAGTTTTATATGTACGCGGTTTTCCAAAGTGGTGGTAAACAACACCGAGTAAGCGAAGGTCAGACCGTTCGCCTGGAAAAGCTGGACATCGCAACTGGCGAAGCTGTTGAGTTCGCTGAAGTGCTGATGATCGCAAACGGTGAAGAAATCAAGATCGGCGTTCCTTTCGTTGAGGGCGGCGTAATCAAAGCTGAAGTTGTTGCTCACGGTCGTGGCGAGAAAGTTAAAATCGTTAAGTTTCGTCGTCGTAAACACTATCGTAAGCAGCAGGGCCATCGTCAGTGGTTCACTGATGTGAAAATCACTGGCATCAGCGCCTAAGACCTGAGGAGTAGATTTAAATGGCACATAAAAAGGCTGGCGGCTCGACTCGTAACGGTCGCGATTCAGAAGCTAAACGTCTGGGCGTAAAACGTTTCGGCGGTGAAGCAGTTCTGGCAGGTAGCATCATCGTTCGTCAACGTGGTACCAAATTCCACGCTGGCACCAACGTTGGTTGCGGCCGTGACCACACTCTGTTCGCTTTGACTGACGGTAAAGTCAAGTTCGAAGTTAAAGGCCCGAAAAACCGTAAATTCATCAGCATCGTTGCTGAATAAGTTTTTCGCGTCCCGGTAACGGATGAAAGCCCCGCAACACGTTGCGGGGCTTTTTACATTCGTCTACCGGAAAATTTTTGCAGGGAAACAGGCATGAAGCAGCAGGCTGGGATTGGCATTATTCTGGCGCTTACCACCGCGATGTGTTGGGGAGCGTTGCCGATTGCAATGAAGCAGGTTCTTGAGGTGATGGCGCCGCCAACGGTGGTGTTTTATCGCTTCCTGATGGCCAGTATTGGTCTTGGCGCGATCCTCGCGATCAAAGGCAAACTGCCGCCGCTGCGAATTTTTCGCAAGCCGCGCTGGCTGGTCTTATTAGCGATTGCCACCGGCGGCCTGTTCGGTAACTTCATCCTGTTCAGTTCTTCCCTGCAGTATCTCAGCCCCACGGCTTCTCAGGTCATCGGCCAGCTATCGCCGGTAGGCATGATGGTGGCTAGCGTCGTGATTCTGAAAGAGCGCATGCGCGGCACCCAGGTGGTGGGCGCGTTGAAGCTGCTCAGCGGGTTGGTGATGTTCTTCAACACCAGCCTGATTGAAATCTTTACCCGCCTGACGGACTACACGTGGGGGGTAATTTTCGGCGTTGCTGCCGCCACGGTGTGGGTAAGCTACGGCGTCGCGCAAAAGGTGTTATTGCGCCGTCTGGCATCACAGCAGATACTATTTTTGCTGTACACTTTATGTACGATTGCATTACTGCCGCTCGCTGAGCCTGGGGTGATATCCCGGTTAAGCAGCTGGCAACTGGCATGCCTGATTTTTTGCGGGCTGAATACCCTGGTCGGCTACGGGGCGCTGGCGGAAGCCATGGCGCGCTGGCAGGCGGCGCAGGTCAGCGCGTTAATCACCTTGACGCCACTGTTTACGCTACTGTTTTCTGATTTATTATCAATGGCCTGGCCCGATGTTTTCGCCAGACCGATGTTAAACCTGATTGGTTATCTCGGTGCGTTTGTCGTGGTTGCGGGCGCGATGTATTCCGCCATCGGCCATCGTCTTTGGGGACGTTGGCGTAAGCGAGAGGCGGTAGTACCGCTGCCCCGCTCAGGCGAATGATTTACGGAGAGTAAAATGAAGTTTGTAGATGAAGCAACGATCCTGGTCGTAGCAGGTGACGGCGGCAATGGTTGCGTAAGCTTCCGCCGCGAAAAATATATTCCGAAAGGCGGCCCGGACGGCGGCGATGGCGGTGACGGCGGCGATGTCTGGCTGGAAGCGGACGAAAACCTGAATACCCTGATCGACTACCGTTTTGAAAAATCTTTCCGCGCCGAACGCGGGCAGAATGGCCAGAGCCGCGACTGTACCGGTAAGCGTGGTAAAGACGTGACGGTAAAAGTGCCGGTCGGGACCCGGGTTATCGACCAGGGCACCGGCGAGACCATGGGCGATATGACCAAACACGGTCAGCGTCTGATGGTGGCGAAGGGCGGCTGGCACGGTCTGGGCAACACCCGTTTTAAATCATCCGTTAACCGTACGCCGCGTCAGAAGACCATGGGTACGCCGGGTGATAAGCGCGACCTGCAGCTGGAGCTGATGCTGCTGGCGGACGTCGGAATGCTCGGGATGCCGAACGCCGGTAAATCCACCTTCATCCGTGCGGTCTCCGCCGCCAAGCCGAAAGTGGCTGACTATCCGTTTACCACCCTGGTGCCAAGCCTGGGCGTGGTGCGTATGGACAATGAGAAGAGCTTTGTGGTCGCCGATATCCCGGGGCTGATTGAAGGCGCAGCGGAAGGCGCAGGCCTCGGCATCCGCTTCCTCAAGCACCTTGAGCGCTGCCGCGTATTGCTGCACCTGATCGACATCGAGCCTATCGACGGTTCCGATCCGGTTGAGAACGCGCGCATCATCATCGGCGAGCTGGAGAAATACAGCGAGAAGCTGGCCTCCAAACCGCGCTGGTTAGTCTTTAACAAGATTGACCTGATGGACAAAGCGGAAGCCGAAGCTAAAGCGAAGGCGATTGCTGAAGCGCTGGGTTGGGAAGAGAAATTCTACCTGATTTCCGCCGCCAGCCAGCAGGGCGTAAAAGATCTGTGCTGGGACGTGATGACCTTCATCATCGAAAACCCCATCGTGCAGGCGGAAGAAGAGCAGAAGCCGGAGAAAGTCGAGTTTATGTGGGACGACTATCACCGTCAGCAGCTTGAAGAGGCCGAAGCCGAAGTGGAAGATGACGAAGACTGGGATGACGACTGGGACGAAGACGACGAAGAAGGCGTTGAATTCATCTACAAACGTTAATCCTGACTTCTCTGGATCAAAAAGGGCCGCATCTGATGCGGCCCTTTTGTTTTTAGTTGTTCTGGTACAAATCTTTATAAAGCCGGCTTTCAAAGCGCACCAACGGTATGCGGCGGTTACGCTGATCGGCTGGCTCCACGGCGTAGCCGGAGAGGTATTGCACGAAGGCCACCTTTTGCCCGCTGGCGGTAGTGATGAAGCCCGCAAGGTTATAAACCCCCTGCAGCGACCCGGTTTTCGCCGAGACTTTGCCATCGACGCCCGCCTGATGGAGGCCGGCGCGATACTGCAGCGAGCCGTCATGGCCCGCCAGCGGCAGCATAGAGATGAAGTTGAGCTCGGTGTCGTGCTGGGCGATATACTGCAACACCTGCATCATGGTCGCCGGGGCGATCAGGTTGTGGCGCGACAGGCCAGAGCCGTCGGCGATGATGGTGTTGCCGAGATCAACCCCAGCCTGTTGACGCAGGATCTGACGTACGGCATCGGATCCTGCCCGCCAGGTCCCTGGTACGCCGAACCGGGCATGACCGATGGTACGAAAAACGGTATCCGCAATCATGTTGTCGGATTTCTTCAGCATGATCCGTAGCAGATCGTGCAGCGGCGCTGACTGGGTGGTGGCTAATACCGTGCCGGGCTCATTGGCCAGCGTCTGACGCAGCAGCGTGCCGCTATAGGCGATCCCCGCCTGCTTCAGCTCCGCTTTAAGGATCGCCCCGGCGTAGCTGGCGCCATCCTGTATCGCGAAGGCCAGCGGCAGCGGTTCGCTACGCTGCGGCAGGCAGCCGGTGAGGGTATAGCGATTGAGGTCGCCCGGCACCACGTCCAGTTCGCAATACTGGGCTTCCGATGAGCCACGCGCCAGGGTGCGAACCTGACTGAACATGGTGACCGGATAATAGGAGGCGACGCGAATGAAGGCGAGATCGCCCGGCTTCTGCGCGCTATACAGCGAGACCGAGAAGCAGTTGCGGTCGACAATCGCCGCCGCAGGCGGAGCGCTGAAGCATTGCGTCAGGTCGTTCCACGGCCACCCCGGCGCTTTATCATGGCTGGCGAAGACCGAGGTATCGATAAGCACATTGCCGTCGATACGTTGCACGCCAGCTTTTTTCAGCGTCGCCACCATGTTGCGAATATCCTGCCGCTTCAGCGTCGGGTCGCCGCCGAAGCGGGCGATCAGATCGCCTTTCAGCACGCCGCCGTCCAGTGAGCCTTTGGTTTCCAGCGTGGTGGTGAAGCGAAAATCGGGACCCAACTGCAGCAGGGCCGCCAGCGCGGTGATGACCTTTTGCGTACTGGCCGGAAGCGCCATTTGCTGGCTGTGATAGTCGATTTCCGGCGTCGATGCGCCGACCTTTTGCGCCATAAAGGCAAGGTTCGCACCGGCGGGAAGCTGGGTGATGTACTCGTCAATATTCGCCGCCTGAGCGCTAAGCGCTATACCGGCAGTCAATCCGATGATAAATCTGGGAAATCGCATAATCTCGCGCTAACAACCTGAAGCCAGGCCGTCATACTACGGTGCAACGCCCAGTAAAGTAAACGATGACCCATAATGAACTTCGGGGTAAAATACCTATCAAATGAAAAATTGCTGCTGACCTGGGGAGTGTTTCCCGGGTCGGTTTCTTTTTGCTCGTGTCCTGCCCGTGGACAGGACAGGTGGCGGAGCGGAGCTATCCGTTTCCTGAAGGAATGATAAAGAGGTATAACTAATGCAAGCGATTCCGATGACCTTACGTGGCGCTGAAAAACTGCGCGAAGAACTGGATTATCTGAAGTCTGTGCGTCGTCCTGAAATCATTGCCGCTATTGCTGAGGCCCGTGAACACGGCGATCTGAAAGAGAATGCCGAGTATCACGCCGCGCGTGAACAGCAGGGCTTCTGCGAAGGGCGCATCAAGGATATCGAAGCGAAGCTGTCCAATGCGCAGGTTATCGATATCACCAAAATGCCGAACAATGGTCGGGTGATTTTTGGCTCTACTGTCAGCGTGCTGAACCTCGATACTGACGAGGAACAGACCTACCGTATCGTGGGCGATGACGAAGCTGATTTTAAGCAGAATCTGATCTCCGTGAACTCGCCGATTGCCCGTGGTCTGATCGGTAAAGAGCAGGATGACGTCGTGACTATCCGTACACCGGGTGGGGAAGTGGAATACGAAATTACCAAGGTTGAATACCTGTAAGGCGTATTTCCCGCTACGATGTTTATAGATTGTAAAGAAAGGAAAAAGGCCGCATAGCGGCCTTTTATCAACGTCACGAGCATGGCATTTTGCTCGCCTGGCCACAGAAATCCCTCGTTTTACACAAAGTTGTGTCGGGATTGAGGATATTCTTAGCGTGGCAGCGAGATTTTACGCTCTGGCGTTGGGCGGTACAGAACCAGCGTTTTACCGATGACCTGTACGTTACAGGCGCCGGTTTCGCGCACGATGGCTTCCACGATCAAGGCTTTAGTTTCGCGATCTTCTGAGGCGATCTTCACCTTGATGAGTTCATGGTGCCCTAACGCTTGTTCGATCTCGGCCAGTACCCCTTCGGTCAAACCATTGTTGCCAAGCATAACTACCGGCTTGAGCGGATGTGCCAGACCTTTCAGGTGCTGTTTTTGTTTAGTACTCAGATTCATCGTATTTTTTTGCTTACGTTGGGATTGAAAACGGGTCATTCTACCGCCATCTCCCATATATCGCCAAACTACCGCGTCGATTTTTACGCAGTAAAGTACGATGAACCCGAACGGGAATGTTAAATGACAGGTAAAAAGCGTTCTGCCAGCTCAAGCCGCTGGCTTCAGGAACACTTTAGCGATAAATATGTTCAACAGGCACAGAAAAAGGGGTTACGTTCCCGTGCCTGGTTTAAACTTGATGAAATACAGCAAAGTGACAAAATTTTTAAGCCGGGGATGACGATAGTTGACCTCGGCGCTGCTCCCGGGGGCTGGTCGCAGTATGCGGTCACGCAGATCGGCAACAGCGGCCGCATCATCGCTTGCGATCTTTTACCAATGGATCCAATCGTTGGTGTGGACTTCCTTCAGGGCGACTTTCGTGATGAATTAGTCCTGAAAGCGTTACTTGAGCGAGTAGGCGACAGTAAAGTACAAGTGGTCATGTCCGATATGGCGCCGAATATGTGCGGAACACCGGCGGTGGATATTCCCCGGGCGATGTATCTGGTAGAACTGGCGCTTGAAATGTCTCGTGATGTATTAGCGCCAGGTGGTAGTTTTGTAGTGAAGGTGTTCCAGGGCGAAGGCTTCGATGAGTATCTTCGAGAAATTCGCTCCCTGTTTACGAAGGTCAAAGTTCGTAAGCCGGACTCTTCCCGCGCTCGTTCGCGTGAAGTGTATATTGTAGCGACCGGGCGTAAACCATAACCGGCAGATTTCAAATGAAAGTTTGAAAGAAACTGGATATAGCGTATCCTGACGCTGTTTTTAACACAGTTGTAATAAGAGGTTAATCCCTTGAGTGACATGGCGAAAAACCTAATACTCTGGCTGGTCATTGCCGTTGTGCTGATGTCAGTATTCCAGAGCTTTGGGCCCAGCGAGTCGAATGGCCGCAAGGTGGATTATTCTACCTTCCTGCAAGAGGTCAATCAGGACCAGGTTCGCGAAGCGCGTATCAACGGACGTGAGATCAACGTTACCAAGAAAGATAGTAACCGTTACACGACTTACATTCCGGTTAACGATCCGAAGCTGCTCGATAACCTGTTGACTAAAAACGTCAAAGTTGTTGGTGAACCACCAGAAGAGCCAAGCCTGCTGGCTTCCATCTTCATCTCCTGGTTCCCAATGCTGCTGTTGATCGGCGTCTGGATCTTTTTTATGCGGCAAATGCAGGGCGGCGGCGGAAAGGGCGCGATGTCCTTCGGCAAAAGCAAAGCCCGTATGCTGACGGAAGATCAGATCAAAACCACTTTTGCTGACGTTGCCGGGTGTGACGAAGCGAAAGAGGAAGTCGGCGAACTGGTGGAATACCTGCGTGAGCCGAGCCGCTTCCAGAAACTGGGCGGTAAGATCCCGAAAGGCGTCCTGATGGTCGGTCCTCCGGGTACCGGTAAAACGCTGCTGGCGAAAGCGATCGCTGGCGAAGCAAAAGTGCCGTTCTTTACTATTTCCGGTTCTGACTTCGTAGAAATGTTCGTCGGTGTTGGTGCATCTCGTGTGCGTGACATGTTCGAACAGGCTAAGAAAGCAGCGCCTTGCATCATCTTCATCGATGAAATCGACGCCGTCGGCCGCCAGCGTGGCGCCGGTCTTGGCGGTGGTCACGATGAACGTGAGCAGACCCTGAACCAGATGCTGGTTGAGATGGACGGCTTCGAAGGTAACGAAGGTATTATCGTTATCGCGGCGACTAACCGTCCGGACGTTCTTGACCCCGCGCTGCTGCGTCCGGGCCGTTTTGACCGCCAGGTGGTGGTTGGCCTGCCGGATGTTCGCGGTCGTGAGCAGATCCTGAAAGTGCATATGCGTCGCGTTCCGCTGGCACCGGATATCGATGCGGCAATCATTGCTCGCGGTACCCCTGGCTTCTCTGGTGCGGACCTGGCCAACCTGGTCAACGAAGCGGCCCTGTTTGCTGCCCGCGGCAACAAACGCGTCGTATCGATGGTTGAGTTCGAAAAAGCGAAAGACAAAATCATGATGGGTGCGGAACGCCGCTCCATGGTGATGACGGAAGCGCAGAAAGAGTCCACCGCTTACCACGAAGCGGGCCACGCGATTATCGGTCGTCTGGTGCCGGAGCACGATCCGGTGCACAAAGTGACGATTATCCCGCGCGGTCGTGCGCTGGGTGTGACCTTCTTCCTGCCGGAAGGCGATGCGATCAGCGCCAGCCGTCAGAAACTGGAAAGTCAGATCTCCACCCTGTACGGCGGTCGTCTGGCGGAAGAGATTATCTACGGTCCGGAACATGTTTCTACCGGCGCGTCTAACGACATTAAAGTGGCGACGAACCTGGCGCGTAACATGGTGACCCAGTGGGGCTTCTCCGACAAACTTGGTCCGCTGCTGTACGCGGAAGAAGAGGGTGAAGTGTTCCTCGGCCGCAGCGTCGCGAAAGCGAAGCATATGTCCGATGAAACCGCACGTATCATCGACCAGGAAGTGAAATCGCTGATTGAGCGTAACTACGGTCGTGCTCGCCAGCTGCTGAACGACAACATGGACATTCTGCACGCGATGAAAGATGCGCTCATGAAGTATGAGACCATCGATGCGCCGCAGATTGACGACCTGATGGCTCGTCGCGATGTTCGTCCGCCAGCGGGTTGGGAAGAACCCGGTTCTTCTAACAACTCTGACAACAATGGCACGCCTCGTGCGCCGCGTCCGGTCGATGAACCGCGTACGCCGAACCCGGGCAACACCATGTCAGAGCAGCTGGGCGACAAATAAGCTGCCGCTGTTGATGTCTTGTTTTAACCTTAAAACCCCGGGGCGCCCGCTCCGGGGTTTTTCTTTTTTAACCTCTTCAGTCTCAGGGATTTTGTGATGAAACTTGTAGCCCAGGGCTCAACCCTCGATCTCTCTCACCCCCACGTGATGGGTATTCTTAATGTGACGCCTGACTCCTTCTCCGATGGCGGCGCCCATAATTCGCTGATTGAGGCGGTGAAGCATGCCAATCTGATGATCAACGCCGGGGCGACCATCATTGATATCGGCGGTGAATCGACGCGGCCAGGGGCGGCTGAGGTTAGCGTGGAAGAGGAGCTTGCGCGGGTGATCCCGGTGGTGGAGGCTATCGCCCAGCGCTTTGAGGTGTGGATCTCCGTGGATACCTCCAAAGCGGAGGTTATCCGCGAATCCGCCCGGGCAGGGGCGCATATCATTAACGATATTCGTTCGCTGACCGAACCCGGCGCGTTGCAGGCTGCGGCGGAAACCGGGCTGCCGGTGTGTCTGATGCATATGCAGGGACAGCCGAAAACCATGCAGGAGGCGCCGAAGTATGAGGATGTCTTCGCCGATGTGGAGCGCTTTTTTAATGAACACATCGTGCGCTGCGAACAGGCAGGGATCGCAAAAGAAAAATTGCTGCTCGACCCGGGATTCGGTTTCGGTAAAAATCTCACCCACAATTATCAACTGCTGGCCAGGCTGGGAGAGTTTCATCACTTTGGTCTGCCGCTGCTGGTCGGTATGTCGCGTAAGTCGATGGTAGGTCAGTTGCTGAACGTCGGGCCGTCGGAACGGCTGAACGGCAGCCTGGCGTGTGCCGTCATTGCAGCAATGCAGGGCGCGCAGATTATCCGCGTCCATGATGTCAAAGAAACGGTAGAAGCGCTGCGCGTGGTGGAAGCCACTCTCGCCGCTAAGGGAAAAAAACGTTATGAGTAACCGCAAGTATTTTGGCACCGATGGTATTCGTGGCCGCGTCGGCGATGCGCCGATCACTCCGGAATTTGTGCTTAAGCTCGGCTGGGCGGCGGGCAAAGTGTTAGCGCGTCACGGCTCGCGTAAAATTATCATCGGCAAGGATACCCGTATTTCGGGCTATATGCTGGAATCGGCGCTGGAAGCCGGGCTGGCGGCAGCGGGGCTCTCTGCGTCGTTCACCGGGCCAATGCCAACGCCGGCGATCGCCTACCTGACGCGCGCCTTTCGCGCCGAGGCGGGGATCGTCATCTCCGCTTCACATAACCCTTTCTACGACAACGGCATCAAGTTCTTCTCCATTGAGGGCACCAAGCTGCCGGATGATGTGGAAGAGGCGATTGAAGCCGAAATGGAGAAAGAACTCACCTGTGTGGACTCGGCTGAGCTGGGTAAAGCCAGCCGCATCGTCGATGCCGCGGGCCGCTACATTGAGTTTTGTAAAGGCACCTTTCCTAACGAGCTGAGCCTCTCCACGCTGAAAGTGGTGGTGGACTGTGCGCACGGCGCAACCTACCACATTGCGCCCAATGTTTTCCGCGAACTGGGCGCCCAGGTTATCGCGATGGGCTGCGAGCCTGATGGCCTCAACATCAACGAAGAGGTCGGGGCCACCGACGTGCGGGCGCTGCAGGCGCGCGTGCTGGCGGAAAAAGCCGATCTGGGCATTGCCTACGATGGCGATGGCGATCGGGTGATCATGGTTGACCACGAAGGCAATAAAGTCGATGGTGACCAGATCCTCTACATCATCGCCCGGGAAGGGCTGCGTCAGGGACAGCTGCGCGGCGGCGCCGTCGGTACGCTGATGAGCAATATGGGCCTGGAGCTGGCGCTCAAGCAGCTGGGCATCCCGTTTGCCCGCGCTAAGGTGGGTGACCGCTATGTGCTGGAGATGCTCCAGGAAAAAGGCTGGCGCATCGGTGCGGAAAACTCCGGCCACGTGATCCTGCTGGATAAAACCACCACCGGCGATGGCATTGTCGCCAGTTTGCAGGTGGTTGCGGCGATGGTACGCAACCATATGAGCCTGCATGACCTGTGCAGCGGCATGAAGATGTTCCCTCAGCTGCTGGTGAATGTGCGCTTTACCGAGGGCAGCGGTAACCCTCTGGAGAATGAGCATGTCAAAGCGGTGACCGCAGAAGTGGAAGCGGCGTTAGGTAAGCGTGGCCGCGTCCTGCTGCGTAAATCGGGTACGGAACCGCTGATCCGCGTCATGGTGGAAGGCGAGCATGAAGATCAGGTGCACGAGTTTGCGCATCGCATCGCCGAAGCGGTAAAAAGCGTCTAAGCTTGTCGGCTAAGTGGTTAAAAAGGCGGCGCTTGCCGCCTTTTTTATGATCGAACACCGGCTTTTTGCTGTTTTTTTCTGCAGTTGATACAATGTGTCGAAATTGCCCTTGCGAAGGTCATTCGCTTTGGTTAGTATTCACACCCGCTTCAGTGGGAAACGTTAAAACGTCCCGCTTTATTGGTCGAAGCACTTGGTATGCGGCGAATCCGCAAGGAACAGGTTGATTATGTACGAAGCTCTTTTGGTTGTTTTCCTTATTGTAGCGATTGGCCTCGTAGGTCTGGTTATGCTGCAGCAAGGTAAAGGCGCTGATATGGGAGCCTCCTTCGGTGCAGGCGCTTCCGGCACACTGTTTGGGTCCAGCGGTTCTGGTAACTTCATGACCCGTATGACCGGCATCCTGGCTGCGCTGTTCTTCATCATCAGTCTGGCGCTGGGTAACATCAACAGCAACAAGACCAGTAAAGGAAGTGAGTGGGATAACCTGAGCGCGCCGAAAACAGAGCAAACTCAGCCAACTGCGCCGGCTCAGCCGACCAGCGATATCCCGCACTAAGTATTCTGTACCGAGGTGGTGGAATTGGTAGACACGCTACCTTGAGGTGGTAGTGCCCTAACGGGCTTGTGGGTTCGAGTCCCATCCTCGGTACCAATATTCCAGAAAAAAGACGCTGAAAAGCGTCTTTTTTTGTTTTTATCCCCACCGGTCATTTATTAATAAACATCTCTTCACTGGCTCCCGCCTTTTACTGTCGTTAAAGTCGCCACGTCTAATCAACAGAGGTGAAGTGACACAATGAACAAGATCGGGTTGCTTATCGTCGCCGGCGCGCTCGGTTTAGCGGGATGCAGTTCAACATCGCCATCCAAAACGGTGGAGACGATTAATGCGCTAACCGTACCGGTATCATACAGTGAGCCTGGCGTTGCAGCGAATAATCCCCAGGCGGTGACGCGCTATTTCCAGGACAATACGGCACTGATTGGCCGCCTTAACCATTCATTGAAAAGCCATTATCTGCAGGATGTTGAGCGCCGCGATGTGTTCGACAGACACAGCGAGGCGTATCAGGTGTATGGCGCTCTGACCCGCCTGGAGCAGATGGCGTCCATGAATGAGGTTTACCGCAAAGAGAATAATGTTGCTGGCCTGCAGGAGATTAACCGCGTACTGAAAAGCGTGCCGCAGGCCAGTTAAGAATGAAGCAGGGACTGCCGGATGGCAATCCCTGTGCATGGATTAAAAGCGGAAGTTAACCCCGGCGTAGGCCCCGTCGGCGAGGGTGTTGTCGCGATGGCCGTCTTTCCCCGCCATATCGATATATCGATAGCCTGCTTCGATATTCAGCGACGGCAGCACGTTAAGGCGTACCCCGGCATTGGCCTCCACATAATCATCGACGCCGCTGGACATCGAGTCCGGCGAGTAATAGCCCTCACCGAAGAGCGTGAAGTACTGGCCGAGAGGGAGCTCTGCTCCGCCACCCGCGGCGATGGCGTAGCCTTCATCCCCATCTTTAGGGTTCAGATAGATGCCTTTACCGCCCAGCGTCATAAGGAAAGGCCCGAGGTTGAAGTTATAACCCATACCCAGTCCAATGGTGTCGCCGTCATTGTCACTATGCGCCCACTGGGTATTGAACGTCATTCCAGGTTCCCCGGCGCCAAAGCTGGCAGACAGATTGGTAAACTCGCTACCGGCTTCACCATGCAGATTAACGGATGCGCAGGCGGCGCCGCTGGCCCCCACGGCGATCATCAGGGCTACCATTTTTGGAGCAATAGACTTCATTGTTGAATTCCTTCAGATAAAAAAAAGCCCGATACGGGTGTTCGGGCAAAATTAACGGGTTTTTGGATCTCATCGTTATGGTCGAGCAGGCGGTAGGAGAGGGGATCAACTCCCGCTACCGCTGCTCACGCCTGGCCGATTGCCGGCGGCATATCCTGCACCTGCGCAGGCCCGGCGATGCACGCCTTGTATGGCTGTCTGCTGGTCGTGCCCGGCACAGGATGTCCTCCGGTAACTCAGGTAGTTAGCTTAAAATTATTTTTTTGTTACCGTTAGCGTTTATTGGTTTAAATTTAAACAACTTCAGCTGTGAGATGAATAGCCACAAATGACAGAGGTTGGCGCGAGTCAGAATTTTTCAGGAAGTGAGGCAATGCTTTGTAAATAACCCCCCCGGGCAAAGGCAATATAACCGCCTTTCTTTAAGGCTGACAAGACATTAAGAATACTGCTGCGTGAGAGATGAGTCCGGTCCTGAATATATTCAAGAATAGATACGCGCTGTCGTGTCTCTTCGGTTAAGAGCATCATTTCCAGCAGATGGTTACGGATCACCGAATAGGTTCGCTGTTGCAAGACCAAATCGTCACGATACACCATATACGAGGTATGATAGGCCAGCAGGATTGTCACTTCTTCCCACAGATTATGCTGACGAAATAGCGCCGACGCCAGATCGTAGTCGATACGTAGTAGCTCGGATGAGACCTCTGCACGCAGGCTATGACTGCGGCTGGGCTGCAGCATTTCCGCCACGCCGAAAAGGTGGGGTTCATAGACGGTCACCATCAAGAGCCTGTCGGAATTACGAATAATCGACAACTCGCCTTTTTTAAAAATAAAGAGCTGGGTTTTGCCTTTATATTCCCACGTGAGTCTTTTTCTGGCGATCGCGTTAACGGGCGTCGCGTGTGGCTCAAGCACATCGATCAATCGGTCAATGGCCTTCTGCGGCCTGATAGGCGGTTTAATATTCATGATGTTTATCACCAGATACGAATTAATCAATTGAGGATATTATAGTCAACAATTTTGCTGACCAGGCGATAAGGAAATAATGCCTCTTTTCGAATTTTCTGGTGCAGACTGGTAACAAAAAATAAAAAAGCCGGCGGAGAGCCGCCGGCAGAGAGCAAACATCGTCAGGCGATTATTTGCCTTTGTTTTCCAGATTTTCAACCTGCGGTAAACCCGTCGCTGAGGAGGCGCTCAGCAGGCCAGACTGCGCGTAGCCGAACAGCTTCTCGCGGGTATCGGTGATATCCAGATTACGCATGGTCAGCTGGCCGATACGGTCTTCAGCGGTAAACATGGAATCGCCTTTTTCCATGGTCAGACGCTCTGCTTTATAGGTCAGGTTGTCTGATACCGTATTGAGGATCGAGTAGTCGTTGCCGCGACGCAGCTCAAGGGTGACTTCGCCGGTGATCTGGCTGGCGACCCAGCGCTGCAGCGAATCACGCAGCATCAGCGCCTGGGAATCAAACCAGCGGCCCTGATACAGCAGACGGCCCAGCTGGCGACCGTGAGCGTGATATTGCTCGATAGTATCTTCGTTATGAATACCGGTCAGCAGACGCTCGTAAGCGATATGCAGCAGCGCCATCCCCGGGGCTTCATAAATGCCGCGGCTTTTCGCTTCGATAATCCGGTTTTCGATCTGGTCGCTCATGCCCAGGCCGTGACGACCGCCGATGCGGTTGGCTTCCAGCATCATCTCGACGTCATCGGCGAAGGTTTTGCCATTAAGCGCTACCGGGTGACCCTGCTCAAAACGTACGGTGACCTCTTCCGCAGGGATCTTCACGTTTTCGTCCCAGAACTTTACGCCCATAATCGGGTTGACGATCTTGACGCTGGAATTCAGATACTCCAGATCTTTCGCTTCGTGGGTAGCGCCGAGCATGTTGGAGTCGGTGGAATAGGCTTTCTCGACCGACATTTTGTAGTCAAAGCCGCAGGCGATCATAAATTCGGACATTTCGTGACGGCCGCCGAGTTCATTGATGAAATCGCTGTCCAGCCACGGTTTGTAGATCTGCAGTTCAGCGTTGGTCAGCAGGCCGTAGCGATAGAAACGTTCGATATCGTTGCCTTTATAGGTGCTGCCATCGCCCCAGATGTTGACGCCGTCTTCTTTCATTGCCGCTACCAGCATGGTGCCGGTGACCGCGCGGCCCAGCGGCGTGGTGTTGAAGTAGGTCAACCCGCCGGTGGTGTTATGGAAAGCGCCACACTGAATCGCGGCGATCCCTTCTGCGACCAGCTGTTTGCGGCAGTCGATCAGACGGGCGCCTTCGGCGCCGTACTCTTTCGCGCGGCGCGGAATAGCATCGTAGTCGTCTTCGTCCGGTTGACCCAGGTTAGCGGTATATGCATAAGGCACGGCGCCTTTTTTGCGCATCCATAACAGCGCGGCGCTGGTATCCAGTCCACCAGAGAAAGCGATACCAATACGTTGACCAACCGGGAGATGCTTGAGAATCGTCGTCATAAAATAAAACCCTGCTCGATAGACTGTGGTGAGTTCGACCCAACAACCTTAACTGCATTTTTATGCATTAATTGTGAGTATTCATTTAACCATCTTTTACTGGTGACAGGAAGGGCTTCATCATCTTTTTGCTAAAAAAGCCTGAAATACCAGCACAAACGGCAATCGGGGGCGATAAAATGCATGTTGACAAAATATACTAATTGTCGTTACAATTCATCCCGATTTTATGTCCCGTCTTCGGTACCAAATCCCAGCAGTATTTGCGTCTTTTGCTCAAAAAGAGTAAAATATGCCACGTTTCAGGCGCGGGGTGGAGCAGCCTGGTAGCTCGTCGGGCTCATAACCCGAAGGTCGTCGGTTCAAATCCGGCCCCCGCAACCACTTTCCCATTAAGTACTTTTTCAAATATACTGTGAGGACTAGGTGTCCTTCGTAGCCGAATTTGAAAGAATTCTTGCGGAAGGTGTTCCAGATCGCCATGGCGATCTCAGGGTTCAGTTATCTAAAGCCCCGATTTATCGGGGTTTTTTGTTATCTGACTTCAGAATAACTGGGCTATACGCCCTTTTTTTATGTCTTGGGGGTGGGTTTGTCCACATTAGAGCAAAAATTGACAGAGATGCTCACTGCGCCGGTTGAAGCGCTTGGCTTTGAGCTGGTCGGCATCGAATTTATTCGCGGTCGCACATCCACACTGCGCATCTATATTGATAGTGAAGATGGCATCAACGTTGATGATTGTGCTGATGTGAGCCACCAGGTAAGCGCCGTCATGGATGTCGAAGACCCGATCACTGTCGCTTACAACCTGGAAGTCTCTTCGCCTGGTCTCGACCGTCCGATGTTCACCGCCGAACACTATCAACGTTTCACTGGCGAAGAAGTTGCGCTGGTGCTGCGCATGGCGGTTCAGAACCGTCGCAAATGGCAGGGCATTATCAAAGCGGTAGACGGTGAAATGATCACGGTAACCGTCGAAGGCAAAGATGAAGTGTTCGCGCTGAGTAACATCCAGAAGGCGAACCTGGTTCCCCACTTTTAACAGTCTGGATTGAGGTGAAAGGCCCCGATGAACAAAGAAATTTTGGCTGTTGTTGAAGCCGTTTCCAACGAAAAAGCGCTGCCGCGTGAGAAAATTTTCGAAGCGCTGGAAAGCGCGCTGGCAACGGCCACCAAGAAAAAATACGAACAAGAGATCGACGTTCGCGTTGAAATCGACCGTAAGAGCGGCGATTTCGACACTTTCCGTCGCTGGCTGGTTGTAGAAGAAGTCACCCAGCCGACGCGCGAGATCACGCTGGAAGCCGCGCGTTTCGAAGATGAAAGCATGAACGTCGGCGACTACGTCGAAGATCAGATTGAATCTGTCACCTTCGACCGCATCACCACCCAGACCGCTAAACAGGTTATCGTGCAGAAAGTTCGCGAAGCCGAGCGCGCGATGGTGGTCGATCAGTTCCGCGAGCACGAAGGTGAGATCATCACCGGCGTGGTGAAAAAAGTGAACCGCGACAACATCACTCTGGATCTGGGCAACAACGCTGAAGCCGTGATCCTGCGTGAAGATATGCTGCCGCGTGAAAACTTCCGTCCGGGCGACCGCATTCGCGGCGTACTGTACGCCGTCCGTCCGGAAGCGCGTGGCGCCCAGCTGTTCGTGACCCGTTCCAAACCTGAGATGCTGATCGAACTGTTCCGCATCGAAGTGCCGGAAATCGGTGAAGAAGTGCTGGAGATCAAAGCGGCAGCTCGCGATCCGGGCTCTCGTGCCAAAATCGCGGTGAAAACCAACGACAAGCGTATCGACCCGGTTGGCGCTTGCGTCGGTATGCGCGGCGCGCGCGTGCAGGCGGTATCCACCGAGCTGGGCGGCGAGCGTATCGATATCGTCCTCTGGGATGATAACCCGGCGCAGTTCGTGATTAACGCTATGGCGCCGGCAGACGTCGCGTCCATCGTGGTGGATGAAGATAAACACACCATGGATATCGCGGTAGAAGCGGGCAACCTGGCGCAGGCGATTGGCCGTAACGGTCAGAACGTCCGCCTGGCCTCGCAGCTTAGCGGCTGGGAACTCAACGTGATGACCGTTGACGATCTGCAGGCTAAGCACCAGGCGGAAGCGCATGCCGCTATCGATACCTTCACCAAATATCTCGATATTGATGAAGATTTCGCGACAGTGCTGGTTGAAGAAGGCTTCTCCTCACTGGAAGAGCTGGCCTATGTGCCGATGAAAGAACTGCTGGAAATCGACGGTCTGGATGAAGCCACCGTTGAAGCACTTCGTGAGCGTGCGAAAAACGCACTGACTACGCTGGCGCTGGCTCAGGAAGAAAGCCTGGGAGATAACAAACCTGCCGATGATCTGTTGAATCTCGAAGGTCTGGATCGTGCCCTGGCATTCAAACTGGCTGCCCGTGGTGTTTGTACGCTGGAAGATCTCGCCGAGCAGGGCGTTGATGACCTGGCTGATATCGAAGGGATGACCGACGAGAAAGCTGGCGAGCTCATCATGGCCGCTCGCAACATTTGTTGGTTCGGCGACGAAGCGTAATAAACTGTAGCAGGAAGGAACAGCATGACAGATGTGACTATTAAAGCGCTGGCCTCAGAGATTCAGACCTCTGTGGATCGCCTGATACAGCAATTTGCTGACGCAGGCATCCGCAAAACGGCTGATGATTCTGTGACCTCGCAAGAGAAACAAACTTTGTTGACGCACCTGAACCGTGAGCACGGTTCGGCGCCAGACAAGCTGACGTTACAGCGTAAGACGCGCAGTACGTTGAATATTCCAGGTACCGGTGGAAAGAGTAAATCGGTACAAATCGAAGTCCGCAAGAAACGCACCTTTGTGAAACGCGATCCGCAAGAGGCTGAACGCCTGGCCGCGGAAGAGCAGGCGCAGCGTGAAGCGGAAGAGCAGGCCCGTCGTGAAGCTGAAGAAGCAGCGAAACGCGAGGCGCAATTAAAAGCTGAACGTGAGGCCGCAGAACAAGCTAAACGTGAAGTCGCTGATAAAGCGAAACGTGAAGCTGCGGAAAAAGACAAAGTGAGCAATCAACATACCGACGAAATGACCAAAACCGCCCAGGCTGAAAAGATCCGTCGCGAGAACGAAGCCGCGGAACTGAAGCGCAAATCGGAAGAAGAAGCACGCCGCAAACTTGAAGAAGAAGCGCGCCGTGTAGCGGAAGAAGCACGCCGTATGGCAGAAGAAAACGAAAAAAATTGGTCTGAAACTTCAGACAGCCCGGAAGACACCAGCGACTATCACGTCACCACGTCACAGCATGCTCGTCAGGCTGAAGATGATAACGATCGTGAAGTCGAAGGCGGCCGCAGCCGCAGCCGTAGCAGCAAAGCGGCGCGTCCGGCGAAGAAAGGCAACAAACACGCTGAATCTAAAGCCGATCGTGAAGAAGCCCGTGCGGCCGTTCGCGGCGGCAAAGGCGGTAAGCACCGTAAAGGTTCCGCTCTGCAGCAGGGCTTCCAGAAGCCGGCGCAGGCCGTTAACCGTGACGTCGTGATCGGCGAAACCATCACCGTTGGCGAACTGGCTAACAAGATGGCGGTGAAAGGTTCGCAGGTCATCAAAGCGATGATGAAGCTGGGCGCCATGGCGACCATCAACCAGGTCATCGACCAGGAAACCGCACAGCTGGTTGCCGAAGAGATGGGCCACAAAGTTATCCTGCGTCGTGAAAACGAGCTGGAAGAAGCGGTAATGAGCGACCGTGACACCGGCGCGGCGGCTGAACCGCGCGCACCGGTTGTGACCATCATGGGTCACGTTGACCACGGTAAAACCTCGCTGCTGGACTACATTCGTTCCACTAAGGTTGCTTCCGGCGAAGCGGGTGGCATTACCCAGCACATCGGTGCTTACCACGTAGAAACCGACAACGGCATGATCACCTTCCTGGATACCCCGGGCCACGCCGCGTTTACCTCCATGCGTGCTCGTGGTGCGCAGGCGACGGATATCGTGGTTCTGGTGGTGGCGGCAGACGACGGCGTGATGCCGCAGACTATCGAAGCTATCCAGCACGCCAAAGCGGCGCAGGTGCCGGTGGTGGTTGCGGTGAACAAGATCGATAAGCCTGAAGCCGATCCGGACCGTGTGAAGAACGAACTGTCCCAGTACGGCATCCTGCCGGAAGAGTGGGGCGGCGAGAGCCAGTTCGTCCACGTCTCCGCGAAAGCCGGTACCGGTATCGACGACCTGCTGGACGCGATCCTGCTGCAGGCTGAAGTACTCGAGCTGAAAGCGGTCCGTAACGGGATGGCGAGCGGCGCGGTGATCGAATCCTTCCTTGATAAAGGTCGTGGTCCGGTCGCTACCGTTCTGGTTCGCGAAGGTACGCTGCACAAGGGCGATATCGTTCTGTGCGGCTTCGAATACGGTCGTGTGCGTGCGATGCGTGACGAACTGGGTCGCGAAGTGCTGGAAGCGGGTCCGTCCATTCCGGTGGAAATCCTCGGCCTGTCCGGTGTGCCGGCTGCCGGTGATGAAGTGACCGTGGTTCGTGACGAGAAAAAAGCGCGTGAAGTGGCGCTGTATCGTCAGGGCAAATTCCGTGAAGTTAAGCTGGCGCGTCAGCAGAAATCTAAACTGGAAAACATGTTCGCTAACATGACCGAAGGCGAAGTTCACGAAGTGAACATCGTGCTGAAAGCGGACGTACAGGGTTCTGTCGAAGCGATTTCCGATTCCTTACTGAAACTGTCTACCGACGAAGTGAAAGTGAAGATCATCGGTTCCGGCGTAGGTGGTATCACCGAAACCGACGCCACCCTGGCTGCAGCATCCAACGCGATTCTGGTTGGCTTCAACGTTCGTGCCGATGCCTCTGCGCGTAAAGTTATCGAAGCGGAAAGCCTGGATCTGCGTTACTACTCCGTCATCTATAACCTGATCGACGAAGTGAAAGCGGCGATGAGCGGCATGCTGTCTCCGGAACTGAAACAGCAGATCATCGGTCTGGCTGAAGTGCGTGATGTCTTTAAATCGCCGAAATTCGGCGCCATCGCGGGCTGTATGGTTACCGAAGGGACGATCAAACGTCACAACCCAATCCGCGTGCTGCGTGACAACGTGGTTATCTATGAAGGCGAGCTGGAATCCCTGCGCCGCTTCAAAGATGACGTTAACGAAGTCCGTAACGGCATGGAATGTGGTATCGGTGTGAAGAACTACAACGACGTTCGCGTTGGCGATATGATCGAAGTGTTCGAAATCATCGAAATCCAGCGTAGCATCGATTAATCATCGGATGGCTAAGCCGCCGGGGAAGCGAAGCGCCACCCGGCAATCATTTTAAAAAGGGGCTTTAGGCCCCTTTTTTGTCTTTATTCTGGAGAATTTATTATGGCGAAAGAATTTGGTCGCCCGCAGCGCGTGGCCCAGGAGATGCAAAAAGAGATTGCTATCATCCTGCAGCGTGAAATTAAAGATCCGCGTCTGGGCATGATGACCACCGTTTCCGGTGTGGAAATGTCCCGTGACCTGGCCTATGCCAAGGTGTATGTCACCTTCCTCAACGACAAAGATGAAGCCGCGGTGAAAGCGGGCATCAAAGCGCTGCAGGAAGCCTCTGGCTTTATCCGCTCTCTGCTGGGGAAAGCGATGCGCCTGCGCATCGTGCCGGAGCTGACCTTCTTCTACGACAACTCACTGGTGGAAGGGATGCGTATGTCCAACCTGGTCACCAGCGTGGTGAAACACGACGATGAGCGTCGTGTGAACCCGGACGACAGCAAGGAGGACTGATGAGTCGTCCTCGTCGTCGCGGCCGCGACGTGCACGGCGTATTGCTGCTGGATAAGCCTCAGGGCGCCTCCAGCAACGATGTGCTGCAGAAAGTAAAGCGTATATATAACGCCAATCGCGCCGGACACACCGGCGCGCTGGATCCGCTGGCGACCGGTATGCTGCCGATCTGCCTTGGCGAAGCGACCAAGTTTTCCCAATACCTGCTGGACTCCGATAAGCGCTACCGCGTGATAGCTAAACTTGGCCAGCGCACCGATACCTCCGATGCCGATGGCCAGGTGGTGGAAGAGCGCCCGCTGACCTTTAGCGATGAACAGCTGGCGGCGGCGCTGGACAGCTTCCGCGGCGAGACGCAGCAGGTGCCGTCGATGTATTCGGCGCTGAAATATCAGGGCAAGAAGCTGTACGAATATGCCCGTCAGGGGATTGAGGTCCCGCGTGAAGCTCGGCCGATTACCGTTTATGAGCTGCTGTTTATTCGCCATGAAGGCGATGAACTGGAGCTGGAGATCCACTGCTCGAAAGGCACCTACATCCGGACGATTATCGATGATTTAGGTGAGAAGCTCGGCTGCGGCGCGCACGTGATTTTCCTGCGTCGCCTGGCGGTGAGCAAATACCCGGTTGAGCGGATGGTGACCCTCGAGCAGCTGCAGGCGCTGGTCGATCAGGCGGCGGCGCAGGATATTCCTGCCGCGCAGCTGCTCGATCCGCTGCTGATGCCGATGGACAGCCCGGCGTCGGACTATCCGCTGGTGACGATCCCGGAGACCTCCGCGGTCTACTTTAAAAACGGCAACCCGGTACGTCAGTCAGGCGCGCCGCTTAACGGGCTGGTGCGGGTGATGGAAAGCGAATCCGGCAAGTTTCTCGGCATGGGCGAAATTGACGATGAAGGCCGCGTGGCGCCGCGTCGTCTGGTGGTGGAATACCCGGCGTAAGCGCTTTTCTTGCGATAAAAGCCTGCTACGAGTAGAATATCGCCGCTTAACGTCCGCTAAAGTGTTTTAACATTTTCGGGCGTTGCATCAGGGGTCGCTGAATTAGAGATCGGCACCCTTTCTTTCTTTTAATTTTGGAGTTCTAAAATGTCTCTAAGCGTTGAAGCTAAAGCAAAAATCGTTTCTGAGTTTGGTCGTGGCGAAAACGACAGCGGTTCTACCGAAGTTCAGGTTGCACTGCTGACTGCACAGATCAACCACCTGCAGGGCCACTTTGCAGAGCACAAAAAAGATCACCACAGCCGTCGTGGTCTGCTGCGCATGGTTTCTCAGCGTCGTAAACTGCTCGACTACCTGAAACGTAAAGATGTTGCACGTTACTCTGCGCTGATCGAGCGTCTGGGTCTGCGTCGCTAATTCTGCGAGTTTCAGAAAAAGGGGCCTGACGGCCCCTTTTTTCGACCGGGCGGCAGCAATTCATTCAAAACTCATGTATTGTTGCTAGTAATGATCTTCATGCAGAGGTTCGCGCGGCTAATGAGAGGCTTCATCCGCAGGGGCGGGTAAAGGTTGTCATTAGTCGCGAGGATGCAGAGGATCGGGTCAATAGACGCTATGTCGTGGATATGGCGTGATTTATAGATAAAAAGGATAGAATTTTGCTTAATCCGATCGTTCGTAAATTCCAGTACGGCCAGCATACCGTGACCCTGGAAACCGGCATGATGGCGCGCCAGGCAACGGCCGCTGTGATGGTTAGCATGGATGACACTGCGGTATTCGTGACCGTTGTGGGCCAGAAAAAAGCGAAGCCAGGCCAGGACTTTTTCCCGCTGACGGTTAACTACCAGGAGCGTACCTACGCTGCCGGTAAAATCCCGGGTGGTTTCTTCCGTCGTGAAGGCCGCCCAAGCGAAGGCGAAACCCTGATCGCGCGTCTGATTGACCGCCCGGTTCGCCCGCTGTTCCCGGAAGGCTTCGTTAACGAAGTTCAGGTTATCGCCACCGTGGTTTCCGTTAACCCGCAGGTTAACCCGGATATCGTCGCGATGATCGGCGCTTCCGCAGCGCTGTCCCTGTCTGGTATTCCGTTCAATGGCCCAATCGGCGCCGCGCGCGTGGGTTACATCAACGACCAGTACGTACTGAACCCAACCCAGGAAGAGCTGAAGTCCAGCAAACTGGATCTGGTGGTTGCCGGTACCGAAGCGGCCGTGCTGATGGTGGAATCCGAAGCGGAACTGCTGAGCGAAGACCAGATGCTGGGCGCGGTGGTCTTTGGCCACGAGCAGCAGCAGATTGTTATTCAGAACATCAACGACCTGGTGAAAGAAGCCGGTAAACCGCGTTGGGACTGGCAGCCGGAAGCCGTCAACGAAGCGCTGAACGCGCGCGTGGCTGCGCTGGCTGAATCCCGCCTGAGCGATGCTTACCGTATCACCGACAAACAAGAGCGTTACGCTCAGGTTGATGTGATCAAATCTGAAACCATCGCTACGCTGGTTGCAGAAGATGAAACCCTGGACGCTAACGAACTGGGTGAAATCCTGCACGCTATCGAGAAAAACGTGGTTCGTAGCCGCGTGCTGGCCGGTGAGCCGCGTATCGATGGCCGCGAAAAAGATATGATCCGTGGTCTGGACGTTCGTACCGGCGTTCTGCCGCGTACTCACGGTTCCGCACTGTTCACCCGTGGCGAAACGCAGGCGCTGGTTACCGCGACTCTGGGTACCGCACGCGATGCGCAGAACATCGACGAACTGATGGGCGAGCGTACCGACTCCTTCCTGTTCCACTACAACTTCCCTCCGTACTCCGTAGGCGAAACTGGCATGGTGGGATCTCCGAAGCGTCGTGAAATCGGTCACGGTCGTCTGGCTAAGCGCGGCGTTCTGGCCGTGATGCCGACTATCGACGAATTCCCGTACACCGTTCGCGTGGTGTCTGAAATCACCGAATCCAACGGCTCTTCTTCCATGGCTTCCGTCTGTGGTGCCTCTCTGGCGCTGATGGACGCTGGTGTGCCGGTGAAAGCCGCCGTGGCGGGTATCGCCATGGGCCTGGTGAAAGAAGGCGACAACTTCGTCGTGCTGTCTGACATCCTCGGTGACGAAGACCACCTTGGCGATATGGACTTCAAAGTAGCGGGTTCCCGCGACGGTATCTCTGCGCTGCAGATGGATATCAAAATTGAAGGTATCACCAAAGAAATCATGCAGGTTGCATTGAACCAGGCTAAAGGTGCGCGTCTGCACATCCTGGGCGTGATGGAGCAGGCGATTAACGCGCCGCGCGGCGACATCTCTGAATTCGCACCGCGTATCCACACCATTAAGATCAACCCGGACAAGATCAAAGACGTTATCGGTAAAGGCGGTTCTGTTATCCGTGCCCTGACCGAAGAGACCGGCACCACCATCGAAATCGAAGATGACGGTACCGTGAAGATCGCAGCGACCGACGGCGACAAAGCACAACATGCTATCCGTCGTATCGAAGAGATCACCGCTGAGATCGAAGTTGGCCGTATCTACAATGGTAAAGTGACCCGTATCGTTGACTTTGGCGCGTTCGTTGCCATCGGCGGCGGTAAAGAAGGTCTGGTTCACATCTCGCAGATCGCCGACAAGCGCGTTGAGAAAGTGACTGACTACCTGCAGATGGGTCAGGAAGTACCGGTTAAGGTTCTGGAAGTTGACCGCCAGGGCCGTGTCCGTCTGAGCATCAAAGAAGCAACTGAACAGACTCCGTCTGCCGCAGCGCCGGAAGTTCCGGCTGCCGAGCAGGGCGAGTAAGGTTGCCGTTAGCCCTCCGCTTTTGCGGAGGGCGTTTTACGGGCAGGACGCCTCGTTTGCAGCCGGGGAACAGGACGTTCATCCAATCGTTGTCTTCGGGAGTGGGAAATGAAGCCTTTTTTGCGCTGGTGTTTCGTGGCGACAGCTCTCACGCTGGCAGGATGCAGTAGCACCGCCTGGCGTAAGGACGCCGTCCTCGCAGTACCATTGCAACCGACTTTACAGCAAGAAGTGATTCTGGCACGTATGGAACAAATTCTTGCCAGTCGGGCTTTATCCGATGACGAACGCGCACAGCTTTTATATGAGCGCGGAGTGTTGTATGATAGTCTCGGTCTGAGGGCATTAGCGCGAAATGATTTTTCACAAGCGCTGGCAATCCGACCCGATATGCCTGAAGTATTCAATTACTTAGGCATTTACTTAACGCAGGCAGGCAATTTTGATGCTGCCTATGAAGCGTTTGATTCTGTACTTGAGCTTGATCCAACTTACAACTACGCGCACTTGAACCGCGGTATCGCCCTGTATTACGGCGGCCGGGCTAAGTTAGCGCAAGATGATCTGCTGGCGTTTTATCAAGACGATCCCAATGATCCTTTCCGTAGCCTGTGGCTTTATATCGCCGAGCGTAAACTCGACGAGAAGCGGGCGCTTGAAGCACTCAGAGAGCGCTTAGACAAGTCGGACAAAGAGCAATGGGGATGGAACATTGTCGAGTTCTACCTTGGCGACATTAGCGAAAAAGAGCTGATGACTCGTCTGAAGGCAGACGCAACGGATAACACCTCGCTCGCTGAGCATCTCAGTGAAACCAACTTCTATTTAGGTAAGTACTACCTAAGTCTGGGGGACAAGGACAGCGCTACGGCACTGTTCAAACTGGCGGTCGCCAACAACGTACATAACTACGTTGAGCACCGATACGCATTGTTGGAATTATCGCTCTTGGGCCAGGAGCAAGATGACCTGGCAGAATCGGACCAGCAATAGCTGACGAACACATCAGCCCATAGTTTTTTGCTTGCCATCACCTTCGCGGGTGAGGGCGTTGTTGTTCGTTAATACACCTACTTTGAGCCGGTTCACACTTTTCAATGAAAATTACCGTAAATTTTCACGATGAGTTATGTAGACTGGCCGCCATTAATTTTGAGGCACACGTACTACATGGCTGAATTCGAAACCACTTTTGCAGATCTGGGCCTGAAGGCTCCTATCCTTGAAGCGCTTACCGATCTGGGTTACGAAAAACCATCTCCGATCCAGGCTGAGTGCATTCCGCATCTGCTGGACGGCCGCGACGTTCTGGGTATGGCCCAGACCGGTAGCGGTAAAACCGCAGCGTTCTCTTTACCGCTGCTGAACAACATCGATCCTGAGCTGAGAGCACCACAGATCCTGGTGCTGGCGCCGACCCGCGAGCTGGCGGTACAGGTTGCTGAAGCAATGACGGAATTCTCTAAACATATGCGCGGCGTAAACGTGGTTGCCCTGTACGGCGGCCAGCGTTATGACGTGCAGCTGCGCGCCCTGCGTCAGGGTCCGCAGATCGTTGTCGGTACCCCGGGTCGTCTGCTGGACCACCTGAAGCGCGGCACCCTGGACCTCTCTAAACTGAGCGGCCTGGTACTGGATGAAGCAGATGAAATGCTGCGCATGGGCTTTATCGAAGACGTAGAAACCATTATGGCGCAGATCCCGGAAGGGCATCAGACCGCGCTGTTCTCCGCCACCATGCCGGAAGCGATCCGTCGCATTACCCGCCGCTTTATGAAAGAGCCGCAGGAAGTGCGTATTCAGTCCAGCGTGACGACTCGTCCGGACATCAGCCAGAGCTACTGGACTGCCTACGGCATGCGTAAAAACGAAGCGCTGGTGCGTTTCCTGGAAGCGGAAGATTTTGATGCGGCGATTATCTTCGTCCGTACCAAAAACGCGACCCTGGAAGTGGCTGAAGCGCTGGAGCGTAACGGCTACAACAGCGCGGCGCTGAACGGCGACATGAACCAGGCGCTGCGTGAGCAGACCCTGGAGCGTCTGAAAGACGGTCGTCTGGATATCCTGATTGCGACTGACGTTGCAGCCCGTGGTCTGGACGTTGAGCGTATCAGCCTGGTGGTGAACTACGACATCCCGATGGATTCCGAGTCTTACGTTCACCGTATCGGCCGTACCGGTCGTGCGGGCCGCGCCGGCCGCGCGCTGCTGTTCGTTGAGAACCGCGAGCGTCGTCTGCTGCGCAACATCGAACGTACGATGAAGCTGACCATTCCGGAAGTTGAACTGCCGAACGCAGAGCTGCTGAGCAAACGTCGTCTGGAAAAATTCGCCGCGAAAGTCCAGCAACAGCTGGAAAGCAGCGATCTGGACCAGTACCGTGCGCTGCTGGCGAAAATCCAGCCGACGGCGGAAGGCGAAGAGCTGGACGTGGAAACGCTGGCTGCTGCGCTGCTGAAAATGGCCCAGGGCGAACGCTCGCTGATCGTGCCGCCGGATGCGCCGATGCGTCCGCGTCGTGAGTTCCGTGACCGTGACGATCGCTTCGAGCGTCGTGGCGACCGCAACGACCGCGCTCCGCGTGGCGATCGCGAAGATCGTCCGAAGCGTGAGCGTCGTGACGTAGGCGATATGGAACTGTATCGCATTGAAGTGGGTCGCGATGACGGTGTTGAAGTACGTCATATCGTTGGCGCGATCGCTAACGAAGGCGATATCAGCAGCCGTTACATCGGTAACATCAAGCTGTTCGCTTCTCACTCCACCATCGAACTGCCGAAAGGGATGCCGGGCGAAGTGCTGCAGCACTTTACTCGTACCCGCATCCTGAACAAGCCGATGAACATGCAGCTGCTGGGCGATGCGCAGCCGCGCACCGAACGTCGTGGCGGCGGTGAACGTCGTGAAGGCGGTCGTAGCTTCGGCGGTGAGCGTCGTGAAGGCGGTCGTGGCTTCGGTGGCGAGCGTCGTGAAGGTGGTCGTGGTGATGGTCGTCGTTTCAGCGGCGAACGTCGTGAAGGCCGTGCGCCGCGTCGTGACGATGCATCCGCGCCGCGCCGCGATGACTCTGCTGGTCGCCGTCGCTTCGGTGGCGATGCGTAATTAACGCAGCCCGCTAGCGTAAACTAAATAATACAGCCCCGATCGTCATGATTGGGGCTTTTTTTATTTCTTTTGTACTCGTGTACTGGTACAGTGCGTCACACCCATCGTGGGAAAGTATTTTTGACTGGAGATTTCGGTAAATGGCGACACTAACCACTACGGCAACCCGTCCGTCCCTGTTTGGCGGCGTGGTGATCATCGGCGGCACGATTATCGGCGCGGGCATGTTCTCGCTGCCGGTGGTGATGTCCGGCGCGTGGTTTTTCTGGTCGCTGGCGGCGCTGGTCTTCACCTGGTTCTGCATGTTGCACTCCGGTCTGATGATCCTCGAGGCCAACCTTAACTACCGGATCGGCTCCAGCTTCGACACCATTACCAAAGATCTGCTCGGTAAGGGCTGGAACCTGGTCAACGGCGTGTCGATCGCCTTTGTGCTGTATATTCTGACCTACGCCTATATTTCAGCCAGCGGCTCGATACTGCATCATACGTTTAGCGAGATGTCGCTGAACGTACCGGCGCGGGCGGCGGGTTTTGGCTTTGCGCTGCTGGTGGCATTTATCGTCTGGATGAGCACCAAAGCGGTGAGCCGCATGACGGCTATCGTGCTTGGCGCCAAGGTGATCACTTTCTTCCTGACCTTCGGCAGTCTGCTGGGGCACGTCGAGCCGACGACGCTGTTTAACGTCGCGGAAAAGAACGCCTCCTATGCGCCATACTTGCTGATGACGCTGCCGTTCTGCCTGGCCTCGTTTGGCTACCACGGCAACGTGCCGAGCCTGATGAAATACTACGGAAAAGATCCACGTACCATCATCCGCTGTTTAACCTACGGTACGTTGCTGGCGCTGGGTCTGTACGTGGTCTGGCTGCTGGTGACGATGGGCAATATCCCGCGCCCGCAGTTTATCGACATCGCGCAGAAGGGCGGCAACATTGATGTGCTGGTGCAGGCCCTGAGCGGGGTGCTGAACAGCCGGAGCCTGGATCTGCTGCTGGTGGTGTTCTCTAACTTTGCCGTCGCCAGCTCGTTCCTTGGCGTCACGCTGGGGCTGTTCGACTACCTGGCGGATCTGTTTGGCTTTGACGACAGCGCGCTGGGGCGTTTTAAAACTGCGCTGCTGACCTTTATTCCGCCGATGATTGGCGGGTTGGTGAAACCCGATGGCTTCCTCTACGCCATCGGCTACGCCGGCCTGGCGGCGACGATCTGGGCGGCGATTGTACCGGCGCTGCTGGCTCGCGCCTCGCGTAAACGCTTCGGCAGCCCACAGTTCCGCGTATGGGGCGGAACACCGATGATTGTGCTGATCCTGCTGTTTGGCCTGGGCAATGCGGTCGTGCACATTCTGTCGAGCGTTAATCTGCTGCCGGTTTACCAGTAAGAGGCTTACCCGGTGGCGCGACGTCCACCGGGCCTGGATTTTGATTAACCCAACAATTCCTCTTTCACCTGCATCGCTAAATCGAAAGAATGCAGGCGCGCCTGGTGGTCGAAGATCTGGCCATTGACCATGATTTCGTCCGCCTCGGTTTCCCGCAAAATCGACTCTAAGCCGTGGCGGACTTTGGTTTTATCACCCACCAGCGACATGCGCAGCGCCTGCTGCACGCCATACTGCTCGGACGCTGACCACAGCTGATGCATATTTTCCACCGGCGGCGGTAGCTGTCCGGTTTCGCCGCGACGTAGCTTCACAAACGCCTGCTGCATGGAAGTGAAGAGAAACTCCGCATCGCGGTTGCTGTCGGCGGCGATGATATTAATGCACACCATGGCATACGGTTTTTCCAGCCGCGCTGAGGGCGTAAAGTTGCTGCGATACAGGTGCAGGGCCTGGAACAGCATATCCGGCGCGAAGTGCGAAGCGAATGCGAACGGCAGGCCGAGCTGCGCCGCCAGCTGGGCGCTGTAGAGGCTTGAGCCCAGCAGCCACACCGGAATTCGTTCGCCATAGCCGGGAACCGGGCGCACGTGCGGGTTCGGATCGCGGGCGTCAAACCAGTCCACCAGTTCCGCCACATCGCGCGGGAAGTTATCGACATCGCCGCTCATATGGCGACGCAGGGCGCGCATGGTGGGCTGATCGCTGCCCGGCGCGCGGCCAAGGCCGAGATCGATGCGTCCCGGATAGAGCGTATTGAGCGTACCGAACTGCTCGGCAATCACCAGCGGAGAGTGGTTGGGCAGCATCACCCCGCCGGACCCCAGATGCAGGGTGGTGGTATTGGCTGCGAGATAGCCAATTAGCACCGAGGTCGCTGCGCTGGCAATGCCGACCATATTGTGGTGCTCCGCCAGCCAGTAGCGGTGATAGCCGCGCGATTCGGCCAGCCGGGCGAGATCCAGAGAGTGGGTAAAGGCTTCTTTAGCAGAAGATCCTTGCGGGATCGGCGCCAGATCGAGCACCGAGAACGGAACAGATTTGTCAGTCATAAAGGCTCACTTTGCTACAGCATCGTCATCAGATTGAAGGTCTTCTTCCAGCCTGGCGCATCCAGGACGCGCCAGCCAGAAAAGCTGCATCTTTAATAATGCATTAAAATCTGAGCACTGCTGTTAACAAAGTGAGCGGTTTATCAGGCCTGCAGCGCCAGCCCAGGCAGCCGTTTCCAGTAGCCGTTGCAATCGCTGTTGCCGGTGAGCGCCAGCGGCGCAGCGCCGTTTTCATTGGCGCGGAAGGCGTCGAGCATGGCGAAGGTCTCGTTGCCCATCGGCGACAGGCGCACCATATCCACCAGGCCGTGCATGGACGTCAGCTCATTGCCCAGGTTGTAGACATAGCCGCTCATGGTCTGGATACCGTTGAGCACGAACACCTGCTGGTTCTCCTGGGACAGCATGCTGCGCCCGGTTGGGTACTTGATGCAGCAGGTCTCGCACTCATCCTTTGGCCGATCTTCCGAGCGGGCGGTAAAGCAGCGGGCGGAATAAGCCAGCGGCAGATGGCCGTAGCTCAGCACTTCGACTTCAAACTGATTGCGAATACCCAGCTCTTCGCACTGGGTCAGTAAATTAGCCAGCCAGTCGCGGGAAAGCTCCACCGGCATGCACCAGCGCACCATACCTTGCTTAAGCAGCAGACGCAGAGTGACGGCGTTGTAGCAGTTCAGCGCATGCCCGGCGACGAACGGCAGCTTGCGTTCGGCGCAGAGGTTCACCACGCCCAAATCGCTGGCCTCAATCAGGAACTCACCGTTATCGACATAGCGCTTCAGCTCGCCCAGTTCAGAGGAGGCCTGCACCAGCGCGAGGGTAGACAGCACCACCTGCTTGCCGCTGCCGGCCAGCGCTTTCGCCATCTCGATCCAGTCGCCGACTTTGGTGGCGCGGCGTTTGCTGCACACCGCTTCGCCGAGATAAATGGTGTCGGCGCTGCAGTTTGCCGCCTGCTGGTAAAAATCTTCCAGCGTCTCTTTTGGCCAGTAGTAAAGGACCGGCCCTAATGAATATTTCATGTTTCTCACTGCCATTTACGGTGATAGGCGCCAAGGGTGGTTTGTGTCCCTTCGGACATGGAGCCAAGGGTTTCCATCCATGCGGATTGCGGCACGAAATTCTGCGGATCGGCTTTGCAGCGATCGATCGCCTGGCGCCAGACTTTCGCCACCTGGGTGACGTAGGCTGGGCTGCGCTGACGGCCTTCGATTTTCACTGAGGCGATATTGGCGGCCATCAGCTCCGGCAACAGTTCCAGAGTGTTGAGGCTGGTGGGCTCCTCCAGCGCGTGATAGCGCTCGCCATCGACCAGGTAGCGGCCTTTACACAACGTTGGGTAGCCCGCGTTTTCCCCATCCTGATAGCGGTCAATCAGCACCTCATTGAGACGCGATTCCAGCCCCTGCGGAGTTTGCTGCCAGCGCACGAAGCGCGCAGGCGAACAGGCGCCGACGGTGTTGGGCGATTCGCCGGTCAGGTAGGAAGAGAGATAGCAGCGGCCTTCCGCCATGATGCACAGGCTGCCGAAGGCAAAGACTTCCAGCGGCACCGGCGTGGCGCGGGCCAGCTGTTTCACCTGGTGAATAGATAACACCCGCGGTAGTACGACGCGCGCCACGTCGAAGTTGCGATGATAGAAGCGAATGGCCTCTTCATTGGTGGCGGAAGCCTGTACCGACACATGGCGTTCTATATGAGGATAGCGCTCCGCGGCGTACTCCAGCATGGCAATATCGGCCAGAATGAGCGCATCGGCGCCCAGCTGAGCCGCCATATCCACCGCGCGCTGCCAGCGGGCGTAGCCGTCGGGGTGGGCGAAGGTGTTGATGGCGATATGCAGCTTACGACGGTGCTGATGCACAAAGCTGACGGCTTCCTGCAGTTTCTTTTCGGTGAAATTAAGGCCGGCAAAGTGGCGGGCGTTGGTGTCATCTTTCAGCCCGATATAGACGGCATCGGCGCCGTTTTCGATGGCCGCCTTAAGCGCCGGAAGGTTACCGGCTGGGCAGAGCAGCTCCATAATTTTTCCTGAAAAATGCGGCCCGTCAGGGACGCTGAATGGTTAACGAGCAGGGATTTTAGTTAACCTTCTGGTGACAATTTTTGATTTGAGGCAGTTAAAAGTGTATTGGCGGCGCCAATAACTGGCTGCCGTCATCGCGTTTTTGTTGATTTACGCCGCTATGTTGTTTATGTGATATGGCACAATAGCGGCACAATTGCATTCATGGAGTAAAGCTTGTGTTGGATAAACTGCGTTCCCGGCTGGTCCACTTTGGCCCGTCTTTAATGAGCGTGCCGGTTAAGCTGGCGCCTTTTGCCCTCAAGCGCCAGGTGCTGGAGCAGGTGCTTAGCTGGCAGTTTCGCCAGGCGCTGGCGGAGGGTGAGCTGGAGTTTCTCGAGGGGCGCTGGTTAAGTATTCATGTGCGTGACATCGGTCTGCTGTGGTATACCTCGGTAGTCGATGGTCGCCTGGTGGTCAGCCAGCAGGCCGACGCCGACGTCAGCTTCAGCGCCGACGCCAGCGATCTGTTAATGATCGCCGCGCGCAAGCAGGATCCGGATACGCTATTCTTCCAGCGTCGTCTGGTTATTGAAGGCGATACGGAGCTGGGGCTGTATGTAAAAAATTTGATGGACGCCATTGAGCTCGAGCAGATGCCCAAAGCGCTGCGCGTGATGTTGCTGCAACTGGCGGATTTTGTCGAAGCTGGACTGAAGAGCCCGCAGAAACCTGAACAGACATCGGTAGGTGAGGCATGCTGATTCGAGTGGAAATTGGGATTGATGCACCGGGAATCGACGCGCTGCTGCGTCGTACCTTCGGCCGCGATGCCGAAGCGCAGCTGGTGCACGATCTGCGTGAAGATGGACTGATCACGCTGGGGGTAGTGGCAACGGATGATGAAGGCCAGGTGATCGGCTACGTTGCCTTCAGCCCGGTTGCGGTGGAAGGTGAAGAGCTGCAGTGGGTCGGCCTGGCGCCGCTGGCGGTGGATGAACGCTATCGCGGACAGGGCATTGGCCGGCAGCTGGTCTATGAAGGGCTGGATTCGCTGAATGAGTTTGGCTATGCCGCGGTGGTGACGCTGGGGGACCCGGCGTTATACCGTCGCTTTGGTTTTGAACCGGCCGCGCGCTTCGATCTCCGCTGCCGCTGGCCGGACAGCGCGGAGGCGTTCCAGGTGCATCGCCTGGCGGATGACGCCCTCGAAGGTGTCCACGGCCAGGTCGAATACAGCGACCACTTTAATCGTTTTTAAGCCTTGCCAGCAGGGTTTCAACGGTATCCTCTCCGGCAACGAGGCGCTCTTTTTCGCGCTTCGTTAGCTGCTTAATGCGGTATTCCAGCCGCAAAGCAAGTGAGTGTTCACCAACTTCATGACTAAAGGCCAGTCGCAGGTCGCCTTTGCCGCGCAACGCCTTCGCGCCTTTCCCTGCCTGATGCTGGCGAAAGCGGCGCGGCACATCGGTGGTGATGCCGGTATAGAGGCGATTATCCGCGGTTCGAATGAGATACAGAAACCAGCACACGGTCACAAAGTCACTATGGTAAGGTGTATGCACCATAGCATAACGGAGAAGAAAGATGGATACGCTTGCCGCCATTGGCCGCTGGCTGAGTAAACAGCACGTCGTCACCTGGTGCGTCTCCCGTGACGACGAGCTGTGGTGTGCGAATGCCTTTTACGTCTATGACCCGGATACCGTGGCCTTTTATCTGCTCAGCGAGGAGCACACCCGCCACGGCCAGATGACCGGCGAGCGGGCGAAGGTGGCCGGGACGGTCAACGGTCAGCCCAAGACCGTGGCCCTGATCCGCGGCGTGCAGTTCCAGGGCGAGATCCGTCGTCTGCGCGGCGACGAAGAGGCGCGAATGCGCCAGCGCTACGTCAAGCGCTTCCCGGTGGCCCGCATGCTGTCGGCGCCGGTCTGGGAGATTCGTCCGGACGAAATCAAGTTTACCGACAACACGCTGGGATTCGGGAAAAAGCTACACTGGCGGCGCGATGCCGGCGCCGAGCAGGCGTAGCGCTTCGCGATTGAAGGCCGGCAGATCGTCCGGCGTTCTGCTGGTGACCAGCTGTTCGTTATCGGCCACCACCTCCTGGTCGTAAAACTCGCCCCCGGCGTTTTTCACATCCACCACGATCGGTTTTACCGCCGTGAGCTTGCGCCCGCGGATCACATCGGCGCTGATCAGCAGCTGCGGGCCGTGGCAGATGGCGAAGACCGGCTTCCCGCCGTTGACAAAATCGCGCGTAAAGGTGACAAAGCGTTCATCCCCGCGCAGCTGGTCCGGGGAATAGCCCCCTGGCAGCAACAAGGCATCAAATTCACCCGGTGTGACGTCATCAATGGCCCGATCGATGGCGACCTCTGCTTCTCCCTGTTTACCCTTCACCGTCTTGCCAGCCTGCTTTTCGATCGTCACGACCTGATGCCCGGCGAGCTTAAACGCCTCGGCGGGAGAGGTAAATTCAGAATCTTCAAAGTCGTCGGTAATGAGCACGGCTATCTTTTTACTCATGCTTCCTCCGCTGTCTGGATGGTCAATGAGGTAATTCCATGATGATGGTGGATACTTACCTTGTAAGGTATTAAGCCTGGAACATGAGCGCGAAAGTGCAAGGCAGAGAATTCCGTAAAGGAGAATCAATGAGTCAGGTATTATTGACCGGCGCGACCGGGTTAGTTGGCGGTCACTTACTCCGGCTGCTGCAGAATGAACCCCGCATCAGCACCATCGCCGCCCCGACGCGTCGCCCACTGGCGCCGGCGGAAGGCGTGTTTAATCCGTACGATCCGCAGCTGACCGATGCCCTGGCGCAGGTGGTCGACCCGGTCGACATTGTCTTCTGCTGTCTGGGAACGACGCGCCGGGAAGCGGGAAGTAAAGAGGCCTTTGTCCATGCCGACTTTACGCTGGTTGTTGATACGGCGCTGACCGGCAAACGGCTAGGCGCTCAGCATATGCTGGTGGTCAGCGCGATGGGCGCTAACGCCCACTCGCCGTTTTTCTACAATCGGGTGAAGGGGGAAATGGAGGCGGCGCTGATCGAGCAAGGATGGCCGCGGCTGACCATTGCCCGGCCGTCGATGCTGTCAGGCGAGCGGGAAAAAAAACGGACCAATGAGACCTTCCTCGAACCGCTGTTCCGACTCTTACCGGGGAACTGGAAATCCATTGCGGCCCGCGACGTGGCGATTGCCCTGCTGGAGGAGGCGCTGTCGCCCACTCACGAAGGGGTGCAAATTCTGTCATCGTCCGAGCTGCGGGAGCGCGCCGCGCGGCAGGCGGAATAGCGGTTTGCAAACGCAGGCTTCCGGCGTAGTATTCACGGCTTCAATTCATATCCACATTTCTTGCTGGGGAATGCTATGGCTGGTCAGTCTTCATCTCAGGCGGCGTCACCATTTCAATGGTGGAAACCCGCGCTTTTCTTTCTCGTCGTGATTGTCGGCCTGTGGTTCGTCAAATGGCAGCCGTACTACGGGAAAGCCTTCACCGCGGCGGAAACCCACAGTATCGGTAAATCCATTCTCGCCCAGGCCGACGCTAATCCGTTAAAGGCGGCGTGGGACTACGCGATGGTTTACTTCCTTGCCGTCTGGAAGGCGGCGGTGCTCGGCGTGCTGCTCGGGTCGCTGATTCAGGTGCTGATCCCGCGCGACTGGCTGCTGCGCACCCTGGGGCAATCGCGTTTTCAGGGGACGCTGCTGGGGGCGATTTTCTCGCTGCCAGGCATGATGTGCACCTGCTGCGCCGCGCCGGTCGCGGCCGGGATGCGCAAACAGCAGGTGTCGATGGGCGGGGCGCTGGCGTTCTGGATGGGCAATCCGCTGCTCAACCCGGCGACATTGGTGTTTATGGGCTTTGTTCTGGGCTGGCAGTTTGCGCTGGTTCGCCTGGTGGCGGGCCTGGCGACGGTGCTGATTGTCGCAACGCTGGTGCAGAAATGGGTAAAAGAGGCGGCGACGCAGCCTGCCGTGGTGCCTGAAGCGCAACCGGAAGCGGCCCAGGGCGGTTTCTTTAGCCGCTGGCTGCGGGCGCTGTGGACGTTGTTCTGGAACACCATCCCGGTTTATATCCTCGCGGTACTGGTGCTGGGGGCGGCGCGCGTCTGGCTGTTCCCGCACGCCGATGGCGTGGTGGATAATACCTTGTTCTGGGTCATCGCGATGGCGATCGCCGGCTGCCTGTTTGTGATCCCTACCGCGGCGGAAATTCCGATTGTCCAGACGATGATGCTGGCAGGGATGGGCGTCGCGCCGGCGCTGGCGCTGCTGATTACGTTGCCGGCGGTGAGCGTGCCGTCGCTGATTATGCTGCGCAAAGCCTTCCCGGCCAAAGCACTGTGGCTGACCGGCGGGCTGGTGGCGCTGTGCGGCGCGATTGTCGGTGCGCTGGCGCTGGTGTAGTGTGCTGTAAACGTACGGATAGCCGGATGGTGTGCCGGGCGGCGCTACGCCTAATCCGGCACATAACGAACAGGGGACTGCAGCCCGGCTAAGCGTAGCGCCAGCCGGGAAACTGCAGCTTTATTTGATGTATGTAAAGGCGGTAGTCACCCGGGACACGCCGCTCACCCGGCTGGCGATATCCGCCGCCGCGCGGCCTTCACGGTCGGTCACCAGCCCCATCAGGAAGACTTCGCTGTTTTCCGTGGTCACCTTCACGTTCGAGGATTTGACCTGATCGGTGCCCAGCAGCTGCGAACGCACCTTGGTGGTAATCCAGGTATCAGAAGAGGCGGTGCCTAAACCAATCGGCTGGCCCTGGCGCACTTCGTTAAACACTTCCGTGGTTCCTTCCACGCCCATGGCGATTTGCTTGGCGCGGGCTGAGAGGTCCGGCGTCGGCGACTGACCGGTCAGCAGGACTTTGCCCTGATAAGCGGTAACGTTGATGCGGGCCTGTTTCTTAATCTGTTCATCTTTCGACAAGGCGCTATTGACGCGCAGTTCCAGGGTGCTGTCATCGACCTGGGTTCCCACCGTACGCGGGTCCGTTGCGGCTTTAGTGCCGACTGCTGCCGTTCCGACTACCGCGGCGGCAACGCAGCCCTGCAGCAGTAGTGCAGAAAGCAGGATGGCGAGGGGCGAGAGAGCCTTCATGTGTTCTCCTTAATCGTCCTGGTGTGGAAAAAGAGTGTTATCTATCAAATCGCACAGACAGTTGACGGTCAGCATATGCATCTCCTGGATACGCGCGCTGCGGTGCGAGGGGATGCGAATTTCGACATCCTGCTGACCTAACAGGCCCGCCAGCTCACCGCCGTCATAGCCGGTCAACGCGACGATGGTCATGTCGCGGGTCACGGCGGCTTCCACTGCCTTGACGATGTCCCGGCTGTTACCGCGCGTGGAGATTGCCAGCAGCACATCGCCGGCGTGTCCCAGGGCGCGCACCTGCTTGGCGTAAATCTCGTCATGCAGGCGATCGTTAGCGATGGCAGTTAAGACCACATTATCGGTGTTTAGTGCAATGGCGGGTAAACCAGGGCGTTCCGTTTCAAAACGATTAATCATGCTGGCAGCAAAATGCTGTGCGTTGGCGGCGGAAGTGCCATTACCACAACAGAGGATTTTGTTGCCGTTGAGCAGGGACTGCACGAGCGTCATCGCCGCCCGGGAGATGGCGTCCGGGAGTGCTTCTGCTGCGGCAATTTGGGTTTGAATGCTTTCGGTAAAGCAGGCTTTGATTCTGTCGAGCACGGGATCCCTTACTTCTGGTATTACGCTATTCGCCAAAGGCGTTTTTTAGCCATTGGATGTCGTTTCCGGTGAAGGCTACCACATCGAAACGGCAATCCACAGTCTCAAAGCTCCCATTCTGTCGGCAGAGCCACAAACGGGCGGCTTTAAGGAGGCGTTGCTGTTTTTGCGGGGTGACGCTGGCCGCCGCGTCACCGTACAGGGCGCTGCGGCGGTAGCGCACCTCGACAAAGACGGTGACGGCGCCGTCGCGCATGATGAGGTCAATTTCGCCGCCACGCTCGCGGGCGTTGGCGGCGATAAAACGCAGGCCCTGGCCTTCCAGCCAGCGGCGAGCACGGTGTTCCCATGCATCGCCGGTCTGTTTGCTTAGCTGGCCGGGACGATTTGTCCCTGCTGGTACTTGAGCCATGACAGTTTCCTGTTAATCACGCAGTCCTGAGTCGCCGTCAGATCGCCGGTATTCCCGTTCAGCTCGAAGCCCGGCGTCTGGCGCATTTGCGTGAAGTGGTTTGCCAGCGACCAGGCGTCAGCGCCCATCGCATACAGACGCGCCAGCGAGTAGTCATTGCGCACCGCAGACAGCGCCTGCTGCATCAGCGCCGGGTTGCTGCCAGCCAGCATCGGGATTTCGCTATACTGCAGGCCTTCCATCTCCAGACGGAAATCCGGACCGGCGGTGCCCTGCGCGCTGCGCGAGCTGGCGTACAGGGTGACATTGCTCTGGCTGCCGTTGCGCATCGCGATCATGGGTTTGATATAGCCAATCTGTTCCGGGGTGGCGAGGATGTAGGCCGCGTCGACGCTGCCGCCGCTGCTAACCGGCATCTCATCCGCACTGCCGAGGACGCTGTTCTGCGCTGATGGCAGGGTGGAGACCGGGGTGCCGCTCAGCGCAATGCCCCCTCCGCCGTTAACGCCGGCGCGCAGCTCCGCCGTGGAGCCAAAACGCTGCTGCAGAACGCTGGCGCCGCCCAGCTTCAGCCACTCGTCGGCAAACGCGCTGACCACACGATCGCCCAGCGCGCCGCGCGGAACCAGCAGCAACGGCGTCTGTTTGCCCTGTTGATGGATATGTCGGGCGGCGTCACGCGCTTCGTCTTCCGGCGACAGCGCGAAATAGCAGATATTAGCGCGGCCTTCGACCTTCTCCGGCTGGTTGAGCGCCAGCACGTTGAGCGGCGTATTGCTCTTGATAACATCTTCGACGTTCTCTTTCAGCAGCGGTCCGACGACGAGGGTGGCGCCGTCCTGCTGAGCCTGAGCAAGCAGCTGGCCGATCGGCTGGCTGGTGGTATCGTAAATTTTCAGTTCTGCAGAGGGGTTGGCGGCGGTGGCGACCACTGGCTGCGGCTGTGCGGCCGGGGCAGTGACCGGCTGGGTGGCCGGAGAGGCGGTGGTCTGCGGCGCGGCGACCGCTGCCGGGGCCTGAGCGGCCGGCTCCGCGGCTGGCGTTGCCTGGGTTTGCGCCGGGGCCTGCACCGGTTCAGCGCGACTTCCGGTAGCCGTAAGATCGCTAATTTCCGCCTGCGACGGGCTTACCACGTCATCATTACCGGACGTGTTCGCCGCCTGGGCGACCTGAGCGGGAACCGCGCTGCCCGTCACCGACGGCGCGCCGTTTTTGGCGGCTTCGAAGCCCTGCTGGATGGTGCGGCCGAAGATCGACGCCTGGCCGTTCAGCGGCAGGAAAAGCGCAATCTTGTTGATGGAGGCGGGCTTATAGTTTTGCATGTTCACCAGCGCCGTCGGCAGCATTTTGGCGCCCGGGTTTTGCGGGTAGCGCGTCTGCCAGTCTTTGACGCCGGCTTTCAGCAGCGTGGGATCGTTGCGGTTGTCAAACCACATCCGCTGCAGATCCAGCCAGCCCTGGAGGGTATTTTCATCGGCATTGATCACCAGCGCATTGGCCTGATCCTGGGTCATCGCGGTCAGCGCTTGCCAGGTTGCGTCAATATTTTGCTGGCGCTGTTTGGCATCGCTCAGCAGCGGCTGCTGGGCGATTAAGGCGCGCAGAAGCGTAACCGATGGTTTACCCTGGCTGGCATCGATTTGCGCCTGCCAGTAGCGCGCCTGCTGAGGCTGCTCCAGGCTTGCCGGGTCAAGCTTAGCCAACAGAGTACGGGCCCCCTGATAGTCGTTCTGCGCCAGCTTCACTTCTATCGCCAGCAGTGACTGTTCACGGGCCTGGGTGCTGTCCAGGTTCGACGGCAGCTGGTTAAACAGGTCGATGGCCTGCTGCTTCTTTCCTTCCTGCAGCAATGCACGAATGGCGAGTAATTGCCAGTTGGTCTTGCTATCATTCGTGCTTTGCTGCATCTGCTGCAAGTAGAAACTGGAGTTGGCCTGCGACGTACCCTGCATAAACGCCGTACTTTGATCCTGCGTGTGGGTGCCGCAGCCAGCAAAAAGAAGAGTAGCCAGCAATACGGGCAGACAGCGCGCGGGCTTAGAACGAAGAAATGTTGACGGTACCATAAGTGTCCAGTGATATTTTTTTGGCTCAATGCTCAATATTAAATCGGCAATACGGACGAGACAATGAAACAACACGAATCAGCGGATAATTCTCAGGGGCAGCTCTATATTGTGCCCACTCCGATAGGAAATCTGTCTGATATCACGCAGCGCGCACTGGAAGTGTTGCAAGCCGTTGATTTAATTGCTGCGGAGGATACCCGCCACACCGGTTTGCTGCTGCAGCATTTTGCGATTAACGCCCGCTTGTTTGCGCTTCATGACCATAACGAGCAGCAAAAGGCGGAAACACTTCTCGCTAAACTGAAAGAAGGGCAAAACATCGCGCTGGTCTCCGATGCCGGCACGCCGCTGATTAACGACCCAGGCTACCATCTGGTGCGCACCTGTCGTGAAGCGAATATTCGCGTCGTACCGCTGCCGGGACCCTGCGCGGCCATCGCCGCCCTCAGCGCCGCCGGTTTGCCCTCCGATCGTTTCTGCTATGAAGGCTTCCTGCCGGCGAAATCGAAAGGCCGTCGCGATACCCTGAAAGCGCTGGAAGAAGAGCCGCGCACCCTCATCTTCTACGAGTCGACCCACCGGCTGGTGGAGAGTCTGGAAGATATCTGCGCGGTACTGGGAGAATCCCGCTACGTGGTGCTGGCCCGCGAGCTAACCAAAACCTGGGAATCGATCCACGGGGCGCCGATTGGCGAGCTGGTGGCGTGGGTCAAGGAAGACGAAAACCGTCGCAAAGGCGAGATGGTGCTGATCGTCGAAGGCTTTAAGGCGCAGGAAGAGGCGCTGCCGGCGGCGGCGCTGCGTACCCTGGCGCTGCTGCAGGCGGAGCTGCCGCTGAAGAAAGCCGCTGCGCTGGCTGCGGAGATCCACGGTGTGAAGAAGAATGCGCTGTATAAGTATGCCCTGGAGCAGCAGGGGGAGTGATCCTGTAAAACCAGTGAAAGCAACCAGCCCGGATAAATCCGGGCTTAAAGTGGTTAAACCCTTACGCTCTCGATCAGGTCACCGGCGCCGGGTTAAACACCGCCAGCTGGTTATGCAGACCCCATTGATCGGAGAAGGTTTTCTTGCGTCCGCTGGCGACGTCGAGAATGAATTCGAACAGCTTCAGCCCCACATCCTCAATCGTCTCTTCGCCGGTGGCGATGGTGCCGGCGTTAATGTCCATTAAGTCATACCAGCGGTTAGCCAGCTCGGTACGGGTCGCCATTTTTATCACCGGTACCGCCATCAGTCCGTAAGGCGTGCCGCGGCCGGTGGTGAATACCTGCACCGTGATGCCAGAGGCCACCTGCTGGGTGCCGCAGATAAAATCGCTGGCGGGGGTGGCAGCGTAAATCAGGCCGCGTTTGGTCGGGCGCTGCCCAGGGGAAAGCACCTCAACGATGGCGCTTTTGCCTGATTTGGCAATCGACCCCAGCGCTTTTTCCACCACGTTGGCCAGGCCGCCTTTCTTGTTGCCGGGGGAGGGGTTGGCGCTGCGGTCGGTTTTGCCCATGTCGAGATAGTTATCGTACCAGGCCATCTCTTCCAGCAGGCGTTGACCTACCTCTTCGTTGATTGCCCGCGGGGTCAGCAGATGGATAGCGTCGCGGACTTCGGTCACCTCTGAGAACATCACCGTCGCGCCGCAGCGCACCAGCAGATCGGAGGCGTAACCCACCGCCGGGTTGGCGGTCACGCCGGAGAAAGCGTCGCTGCCGCCGCACTGCATACCCACCACCAGCTCAGAGGCCGGGCAGGTTTCCCGCTGACGCTGGTTGAGTTTCGCCAGATGGCGCTCGGCGACCTGCAGAATGTCATCGACCATTGATTTAAAGCCCACGTGCTTTTCATCCTGCAGGCTGACGATGCTGGCGCTGTCCACCGGGATGCTTTTGACATCTTCCGTCCCCTGCAGCAGGCGTTCGGGCTGCAGCTTTTCACAGCCAAGGCCAATGACCATCACCTCGCCGCCTAAGTTCGGGTTAAGGGCGATATTGTGGATGGTGCGAATCGGCACCACCGCCGCTGGCGCATTAATCGCTACGCCGCAGCCATAGAGGTGATTCAGACCCACCACGCCGTCGACGTTGGGATAGTTCGGCAGCAGGTCGCGTTCAATGAGTTTCACCACGTAATCGACCACGCCCGCAACGCAGTGCACGCTGGTCGTGATACCCAGCAGATTTTTGGTGCCCACGCTGCCGTCGGCATTGCGGTAGCCTTCGAAGGTGTAGCCTTCCAGCGGCGGTAGCGGGGCGGGCACTTTGGTGGCCAGCGGCAGGGTGTTCAACGGCGGGGCGGTAGGCAACTCCACTAACGACTCGTCAATCCAGCTTCCCTGGGGGATGTCGCGCACCGCGAAGCCAATGACTTCTCCGTAACGGATAATTTCACCGCGGGCAGGGATATCCGCCAGGGCGACTTTATGCCCCTGAGGGATGTGCTCGATGAGCGTCAGGCCGTCCGGAAAACGCGTTCCGGCGGTCAATCCCCGATCGTTGACAATAATCGCCACATTATCTGTTGGGTCAACTTTTATATAAAACGCGGTCGGCGATGGTTGTCGAATTGAAATATCGGCCATTGTCCAGTTATCTCCAAACAGGTGCTAAAAATATAATTAAATGGTCATTCTGGCGCGGTAGAGCAGAATAATGAAATAAAGAATGTCAGGTGTGTCGGTATGAAGATGTGATCTAAATCACTCCTTATCGCCATGGACGCGTGCGGTGGGCGGGCAATCGTAAGAAGTGTGGATTAGCGCCCATGGCTTAAGGCGATTGCCCAACTTAAGCTTTAAAAAATGTATTTATATTGTGTTTATGCATAGTGTCTGGCGAGTTGGCGCTGACTATACTGAGTCGTGTTTTTGTGACGTCCGATATCTGCATGGTTGGCCTTTGAATCGCGGGTTAATAATTTAGCCGTGACCTAATGAATAATAAAAAATGGTTAATTTGCGATGGGCTTACATTTTCCGGACTCAAGGTCAGGGAATAAAAAAGGACACCCATTCGCCGGTTTACTCTGCGGATAATATTTGGGGTCAGGCGATACGCTTTTCCAGCCTAATGGGGCTCTCTCGCCGGGCTGGTGATATAACGAATGAATTGCAGAAGTTAGCAACGGTTAACGCAAGGTAAAAATCATGGATAACGCAATTTTCCCGAACAAATTTAAGGCCGCGCTGGCGGCTCATCAGGTGCAGATTGGCTGCTGGTGCGCGCTGGCCAATCCGATTAGCACCGAGGTGTTGGGTCTGGCGGGTTTCGACTGGCTGGTACTGGACGCGGAACACGCGCCGAACGACGTCACCACGCTTATCCCGCAGCTTATGGCGCTGAAAGGCAGTTCCAGCGCTCAGGTGGTTCGCATGCCGACCAACGAGCCCATCATTATTAAGCGCATGCTGGATATCGGCTTCTATAACTTCCTGGTGCCGTTTGTCGAGACGGCTGAACAGGCGGCGCAGGCGGTGGCTTCTACCCGCTATCCGCCGGAAGGGATCCGCGGGGTTTCCGTTTCCCATCGCGGCAATATGTTCGGCACCGTGCCGGACTACTTCGCCCAGTCCAATAAGAACATTTCCGTTCTGGTACAGATTGAGAGCCAGATCGGGGTGGACAACGTCGAGGCGATTGCCGCGACCGAAGGTGTCGACGGCCTGTTCGTCGGCCCGAGCGACCTGGCCGCCGCGCTAGGTCATCTGGGCAATGCCGCCCATCCTGAGGTGCAGCGCGCCATCCAGCATATCTTCGCCAGCGCGAAGAAGCACGGTAAGCCAAGCGGCATTCTGGCGCCGGTGGAGGCCGATGCGCGGCGCTACCTGGAGTGGGGCGCCTCTTTTGTCGCCGTCGGCAGCGATCTGGGCGTCTTCCGTTCCGCAACCCAGAAACTTGCTGATGCCTTTAAAAAATAGTCACCAGGATGAAGAGAGAGAACAATATGACAATCAAAGTGGGTTTTATCGGTCTTGGCATTATGGGCAAGCCGATGAGCAAAAATTTGCTGAAGGCGGGTTACTCGCTGGTGGTGTCTGACCGTAACCCGGAAGCGATTGCCGACGTGATTGCCGCGGGCGCAGAGACCGCGACCACGCCGAAGGCGATTGCCGAGCAGTGCGACGTGATCATCACCATGCTGCCGAACTCGCCGCATGTCAAAGAGGTGGCGCTGGGGGAGAACGGCATTATTGAAGGCGCGAAACCGGGCACCGTGGTGATCGACATGAGCTCTATTGCGCCGCTGGCCAGCCGGGAAATCAGCGAAGCGCTGAAGGCTAAAGGCATTGATATGCTGGACGCGCCAGTAAGCGGCGGCGAACCAAAAGCGATCGACGGCACCCTGTCGGTAATGGTCGGCGGCGACAAGGCGATCTTCGACAAATATTACGAGCTGATGAAAGCGATGGCCGGCTCCGTGGTGCATACCGGCGACATCGGCGCGGGCAATGTGACCAAACTGGCTAATCAGGTGATTGTCGCCCTGAACATCGCAGCCATGTCCGAAGCGCTGACTCTGGCCACCAAAGCCGGCGTCAATCCGGATCTGGTTTATCAGGCGATCCGCGGTGGTCTGGCGGGGAGTACCGTACTGGATGCCAAAGCGCCGATGGTGATGGATCGTAACTTCAAGCCGGGCTTCCGGATCGATCTGCATATTAAAGATCTGGCCAATGCGCTGGATACCTCCCACGGCGTGGGCGCTCAGCTGCCGCTGACGGCGGCGGTAATGGAGATGATGCAGGCGCTGCGTGCGGACGGTCTGGGCACCGCTGACCATAGCGCGCTGGCTTGTTACTACGAAAAGCTGGCGAAAGTGGAAGTGACTCGCTAACAAGAAGAGCTCTGCGCGGCCCGGTGGTTATGCCTGGCGCAACAGTATCAGACTGCCACGGCGGGGCGAGCCTGGACGCGGTATCGGCGTCGTCTTCCGCGTGTTTACCTCGGTTGCGACGCAGGAAGCGGCGTTTCGCGCGCGTTGGACAATATTTCTCGTGCGTCGCGCAATAGCGCTGCCGCCCTGCAGGGCGGGATGACGACAGAGGGATGACAACGGGCGGTAAACCCACTATACTGCGCGCCGAAGCTGACCAGACAGTCGCCGCTTCGTCGTCGTCCTCTTTCGGGGGGAGACGGGCGGAGGGGAGGAAAGTCCGGGCTCCATAGGGCAAGGTGCCAGGTAACGCCTGGGGGGTGTCACAGCCCACGACCAGTGCAACAGAGAGCAAACCGCCGATGGCCCGCGCAAGCGGGATCAGGTAAGGGTGAAAGGGTGCGGTAAGAGCGCACCGCGCGGCTGGTAACAGTCCGTGGCACGGTAAACTCCACCCGGAGCAAGGCCAAATAGGGGTTCATAAGGTACGGCCCGTACTGAACCCGGGTAGGCTGCTTGAGCCAGTGAGCGATTGCTGGCCTAGATGAATGACTGTCCACGACAGAACCCGGCTTATCGGTCAGTTTCACCTCTTTATGTCAAAACCCCGCTTCGGCGGGGTTTTGCTATCTGAATCCGTGACGCAGATGAATGACTGTCCACGACGCTATACCCAAAAGAAAGCGGCTTATCGGTCAGCTTCACCGCTTTACGCAAAACCCCGCTTCGGCGGGGTTTTGCTATCTGAATCCGTGACGCAGATGAATGACTATCCACGACGCTATACCCAAAAGAAAGCGGCTTATCGGTCAGTTTCACCTCTTTACGCAAAATCCCGCTTCGGCAGGGTTTTTGCTATCTGAATCCGTGACGCGGATGAATGCCTGTCCACGACGCTATACCCAAAGAAAGCGGCTTATCGGTCAGTTTCACCTCTTTACGCAAAACCCCGCTTCGGCGGGGTTTTGCTATCTGAATCCGTGACGCGGATGAATGACTGTCCACGACGCTATACCCAAAGAAAGCGGCTTATCGGTCAGTTTCACCGCTTTATGTCAAAACCCCGCTTCGGCGGGGTTTTTTGCTATCTGAATCCGTGACGCAGATGAATGACTGTCCACGACGCTATACCCAAAAGAAAGCGGCTTATCGGTCAGCTTCACCGCTTTACGCAAAACCCCGCTTCGGCGGGGTTTTGCTATCTGAATCCGTGACGCAGATGAATGACTGTCCACGACGCTATACCCAAAAGAAAGCGGCTTATCGGTCAGCTTCACCGCTTTACGCAAAACCCCGCTTCGGCGGGGTTTTGCTATCTGAATCCGTGACGCAGATGAATGACTATCCACGACGCTATACCCAAAAGAAAGCGGCTTCTCGGTCAGTTTCACCGCTTTATGTCAAAACCCCGCTTCGGCGGGGTTTTTGCTATCTGAATCCGTGACGCGGATGAATGACTGTCCACGACGCTATACCCAAAGAAAGCGGCTTATCGGTGAGTTTCAACTATCTCTATAAAACCTCTCGACGAAGGTGTTTATTTTTAATTTCAGTCGGTTGTAAATCAGGTTTGTAGAATATCCACTTTTAAACAGTTTTTTGGCTGCTTTAAACACCGGATTCGTTAATACTGTCACGCTACGATGTTTTATTGTCTATCCGTTAGTCTCCATTCCCTGATTTGCAGCGGTCATCATTCAGCTTAATGGATAGCAGGTTTATAGGTTATCCAGACAGGAGTGATAGACGTGAAAAATGTAGTATTATTCCCGCAGCTCAAATCGGCAATAGCCTGGCTTATCGGTCATGGTGAAACAATTATGCAGTTTGCCTGGAATATCGTGGCAGCGCTGATTATTCTTTTTGTCGGGCGAATGCTTGCAAAAGTCCTCGCTAAAGCCTTCGAGAAAATTCTCTTACGACGCAACGTCGATGCGACAATCGTTCATTTCTTTGCTGCGCTCGTTCGTTATATTACGATGGCTTTTGCGATAATCGCCGCATTAGGTCGGGTAGGGATTGAGACGTCTTCCATCATCGCGGTTATTGGCGCGGCAGGGCTGGCAATTGGTCTGGCGCTGCAAGGTTCGCTTTCTAACTTTGCCGCTGGTGTTCTGTTAGTCACTTTACGTCCTTTTCGGGCCGGCAATTTTGTACAGGTCGGCGCGATTTCTGGTATGGTGCAGTCCGTACATGTTTTTTCAACAACGCTACTAACCGTTGATAATAAAGAAGTTATTATTCCTAATGGTAAAGTCATCGCCGACAGTATTGTGAATTATTCCTGCCATCCTTTTCGGCGAATCGATCTGACCCTCGGCGTGGCCAGCGAGACTAAAATTGTGCAGGTTAAGCAGGTCATTCAGGCTATCATTGATAGTGAAAAGCGAATCGATCAATCTCGTGGTACTACGGTTCGTCTGCTTGAAATGATGCCGGGCACACTTAACTTTACTGTTCGTGTCTGGGTGAAAAATAGCGAATATTGGGAGACTTATTTTGATTTTCTTGAGGCGATTAAAGAAGCGCTCGATGAACATCAGATCACCCTCGCCGCGCAACGGATGGATATTAATTTAACCACCTCGACGTTATCGGACCTAAAAAAATAAACAATGTGGATGTTTAGCTTATAGATCATTTGATCTATGAATGCATTCAACCTCTTTTACAATTATGTTCATGCTTTTTTACACATCGCCATTATTGTTCAGGGAATAATAGTGCGTCTTATCATGACGCACTTATACAGGATAATAAAATGACAAAAGTATCACGAGCTATATTATTGACCGCCGCCGTTGCAGGTTTTTCGCTGGCGGCGCAGGCCGCGGAAGTGACTGCGCCAGCACCCGCTAAGGACCCTATCGTTCAGCACTTAAAACTGACTTCCGATCAGGTGAGCAAAATTAACAGTCTGCATCAGCAAATGGAAAAAAACGTTGAGCAGATTTCACAGCAAGACATTAAAGATGGCGCGCTGATTAACGTGATTGATTCCGGTAAATGGAATGAGAAAGCGGTGAAGGATCAGCTGGCGGCATTCAGTAAAATTGATCAACAGGTACGTTATTATCGCGTGAAGTACTATTTTGATGTGAATCAGGTACTGACGCCAGAGCAGCGCACCCAGGTGAAAAAAGATCTTGCCGACGCGCTGAGTGAATAATGCCATCAGCCCCTTTCGGGGCCGGTATTAGCGGCAGGCCACCAACGATAGCCGAATAATCCATGCTGCAGCTTCAGGCGAGACTTTCTTCATCCCGCAGGCGAATCTCCGCCTCGGCGACGATGGCTTCCAGTTCGCTAAGCATCTCATCATAACCAAAGCTGACGACGCCGACGGTTTCCGGCGGCGTCGGGGCTAGCGGCGTCGGAGACGCCTTTTTTCTGTTTTTCTTCTTACTCACTGACAGACTCCATCCCTTCCGTTGTTACACCGGTAAATCTATCAGCAAAGCGCGCAGCGGCGTATCGGCGACGAGGGTAATGTTAGCTTCGTCACGAATAAATGCCCCATCACCACAGGTGAGAGCCTGTTTGGGTTGTTCCTGCGCGACGGCATGGACGGTGCCGTGGATCGACTGCAGGTAGGCGCGCGGGCCATGCAATTGCACGTTGATCTGCTCACCTTTTTCCAGCGCGATGTGATAGACCCAGGCCTGCTGGCGAAGCTGGAGGCTATTATTCCCCCCATCCGGTGAGGCCAGCAGCTGTAGCGGCGCGTTGGCGACCTCGATTTTCTGCTGCAGCGGGTTTTCCCGCTGCGGGCAGGCATCGAGCCATAGCTGCATTCGCGTTAACGACTGCTCTTTGCTCAGATTGTGCTCGCTATAGCTCACGCCAGGCTGAGTGGCGATAATCAACGCGTCGCCGGCCCTGGCCTGCAGGTGATTGCCGTCGCTGTCGCGATACTCCGCTTCGCCTTCCAGAATCAGGTTCAGGATATCGACCTTGGGATACGTTCTGGCCTGGAACGAGGCCCCGGGGGCCAGCACTTCCTGATTGAGAACGCGTAAGGACGCGAAGCCCAGTAATTTTGGGTCGAAGTAGTGGCCAAAGGAGAAGGTGTAGCGGGCCTGCAGCCAGCCGAAGTCTGCTTGTCCGCATTGTTTGGCTGTTCGGGTAGTAATCATGTTCTTGACCTCTCTTTACACTAAATCAATGGTAAAGGTATGGACGCTGTATTGTTAGCCAGATATTCTGCCCGGTATGTTCAAATTTCCTGAATGAGAAAGCGATGGCTAAAGAGAGAGCATTAACGCTGGAAGCGTTACGCGTGATGGATGCGATCGACCGTCGCGGGAGCTTCGCTGCCGCGGCTGATGAACTGGGACGCGTGCCTTCCGCCCTGAGCTACACCATGCAAAAACTGGAGGAAGAGCTGGACGTGGTGCTGTTTGACCGCTCGGGTCATCGCACAAAGTTCACCAACGTCGGGCGTATGCTGCTGGAGCGCGGTCGCGTGCTGCTCGAGGCGGCGGACAAGCTCACCACCGATGCCGAAGCCCTGTCTCGCGGCTGGGAAACTCACCTGACGATCGTCACCGAAGCGCTGGTGCCCACGCCGGATCTGTTTCCGCTGATTGAGAAACTGGCGACCAAGTCCAACACCCAGCTGTCGATTATCACCGAGGTGCTGGCCGGCGCCTGGGAGCGGCTGGAGCAGGGGCGGGCGGATATCGTTGTCGCGCCGGATATGCATTTTCGTTCTTCTTCGGAGATTAACTCGCGCAAACTCTATTCGGTGCTCAGCGTGTACGTCGCGGCGCCGGACCACCCGATCCACCAGGAGCCTGAACCGCTCTCCGAGGTCACCCGCGTCAAATACCGTGGCGTCGCGGTGGCGGATACCGCGCGCGAGCGGCCCGTTCTCACCGTTCAGCTGCTGGATAAACAGCCGCGCTTAACGGTGAGCACCATTGAAGATAAGCGTCAGGCGCTGCTGGCCGGATTAGGCGTGGCGACCATGCCCTATCCACTGGTGGAGAAGGATATTGCTGAAGGACGCTTGCGGGTGGTCAGTCCGGAATATACCAATGAAATTGACATTATCATGGCCTGGCGACGGGACAGCATGGGCGAAGCGAAGTCCTGGTGCCTGCGCGAGATCCCTAAGCTGTTTGCCGGCAGATAGTCGAGGACGCTCCTCCCGCTAGCGGGAGGAGCAGGAAGATCAGTAGGAAAAGGGTTTTGGATCGGGCCCGAATCGGTTGTTGCCTTCCGTTCCGCGCTGGCAGTTAAAGATCAGGATCACCAGCCAGCCGATGACCGGGATCAACAGCAGCAGCAGCCACCATGCCGAACGGTCGGTGTCGTGCAGACGCCGAAACTGCACCGCCCACCACGGTAAAAAGACCAGTATGCCATAGATGGTCGTCAGAATGCCTTCTCCGCCCGCCCGCTGCCAGCCCAGCATTTTATCGATGATGCTCAATACGCCGGTCAGGATGAGGTTGACCAGAATAAACATCCAGTACTCTTTGCGCCGCGCACGGCCGCCAAATCCTATATAGTTTTTTAATACCTTGAGATACCAGTCCATTTCTACGCCTCAATTAACCGTCAATCACTTGTTTTTTAAGCGATCGCAATAAGAATAGACGTGAATGAATGGTGGGTAAATATCTGTTTTCTGAATTATTGGGCGCCATCACTGGCGCCCGACGGATCAACGGAAGCGCTGGTCGCGACCGTGTGGTTCGCTGAGATCCTGCTGCGGCCCAATGGAGATGATGCCGGTAGGGTTAATGGTTTTATGGCTGCGGTAATAGTGGTGACGAATATGCGGAAAGCTCACCGTCTCCGCGATACCCGGCATCTGGTAGATGTCGCGCAGGAAGCCGTAGAGATTGAGATAATCGCTGATGCGTCGTTTGTCGCATTTAAAATGGGTCACATACACCGGGTCGAAGCGTACCAGCGTCGTCCACAGGCGAATATCCGCTTCCGTCAGCTGATTGCCCGTCAGGTAACGATGCTGACCGAGGATCTGCTCCAGCCGCTCCAGCGAGGTAAACACCGCATCCACCGCTTCGTCGTAAGCCTGCTGACTGGTGGCAAAGCCGGCTTTATACACGCCGTTATTGACGTTGTCATATATCCAGCCGTTCAGTTCATCGATTTTTTCCCGCAGCGCCGGCGGGTAGTAATCCCCGGCTCTGGCGCCCAGGCCATCGAAGGCGGTATTAAACATACGGATGATTTCTGCCGACTCATTGCTGACGATGGTCTGCTGTTTTTTATCCCATAGTACCGGGACGGTGACGCGACCGGTGTAGTGCGGGTCGGCGTGCAGATACAGCTGATAGAGAAAATCGTGCTGATAAAGGGTGTCACCGGTGGCTTCCGGGAAGCTGTTGTCAAAAGTCCAGCCGTTTTCCAGCATCAGCGGATTGACCACGGAGACAGGGAGAAAAGGCTCCAGTCCTTTCAGCTTACGCATAATTAACGTGCGATGCGCCCACGGGCAGGCGAGAGAGACGTACAGATGATAGCGATCTTTTTCCGCCGCAAATCCCCCTTCACCACTCGGTCCGGCCGCGCCATCGGCGGTGAGCCAGTTACGGAAGGCGGAAACGGAACGCTTAAAACGCCCACCGGTGGATTTTGTGTCATACCAGGTATCCTGCCAGACGCCGTCGACTAATTGTCCCATCTTTATTCCTCCTTCAGACTTCAGATAGCAAAAGCGAGGAGTGGTCTCCTCGCTTTTTCATTCATTCAGTATAGTGCGCTTACCATTTCTTATTCAGTACACGGTCGATACTGAAGGCGCCCGGTCCGGTAATGGCCAGCAGCAGGTAACCGCCAGCGATGGTCAGGTTTTTCATGAACATCAGGGAGTTCACGCCTTCCGCAAAGTTGCTGTGGAACAGGAACGCGGTCAACAGCGTAAAGCCTGCGGTGAACAGCGCGGTGGTCCGGGTCAGGAAACCGAACAGAATCGCCAGTCCGCCGCCGAATTCAAGGAGAATGGTCAGCGGCAGCAGCGCACCCGGTACGCCCATGGCTTCCATATACTGCTGGGTTCCCGCATAACCGGTGATTTTGCCCCATCCTGCAGTGATAAACAGAATCGGCATCAGAATGCGCGCTACCAGTACACCAACATCTTCTAATTTTTTCATTTCTTACTCCAGAAAACCCAAAGGGCGGCGGTTTTGTTTTTTAGCGCAATCCCGCGTAGTTACGCGGTGTTGCTGTCGATGGAGAGGATAGTAGCGAGGCGGAGAGGGAATTGTTAGCAAGGAAAACTGTAGATCTAGTTCAAAGTTTCTGAGTAATCGGTAAGAGGGGGCGAAAAATGCCTCAACGCGATAGGTCACGACCGGCGCTGGTAAAGGCCTGGCCGGGCGGAATGGCGTGGGATCAGAAGTCTGGCTGACCGCGGATGGCGGCCAGGGGGCAAGTTTTTACGCACGGCGTTGCGTATCGGGCGAGGAAGTGGCAGAGCGGGGCGCCGGGAAAAGCGCCCGCGCTCCGGGCGGCTAACGGACTGCCGACTGGCGCAGGATCCCGCGGACCAGCCGCCAGGTACTCCATAAACCCAGTCCGCGTTTGGTCCAGCGCATTAAAAAATGCGGGTGTCGGACGGACCACACGGCCATCAGACCGCTGCCCACCATCAGCCACGAACGTAAACTAAGCAGCGTATGCCAGCCGCGGTCTAAGGGCGCAGTCGCTTCCAGCCAGTGGCGGCGACAGGCGCTCAGCTCCAGCCGTTGCTGCTGGATCTGGCGCAGCAGCTGCGCCTTTTGCCGTTCACGCTCCTGTCGGCCATTCATGGTTTATCTTCCTCCAGAAGGGCACGGTCGTTCTCCAGCTCTCTTCGCGTCAGGCGCAGCAGCGTGGAACGTCGCGCCTTACGTAAGGTAAGGATACCGACAATCGCGGCGGCGAGAAGCAGCACGACGGTGGTGGCGATCATGACGTGCAGGCGGTACTGAGCGTCAACGGCCCAGATAACCAGCACCAGCAGACTCATGAGGCCAAACGCGGCAAACAGCAGCGTCAGTCCGGTCATGATCAGCAGCTGGAAGAGGTTGGCTTTCTCCTCCTCCAGCTCCACGACGACCAGGCGCAGCCGTGTTTCCACCATTTCGACCAGCAGCGTAACGATACGCTGGCCAATGGAGAAGACGCGCTGACCCGGCCCCTGCGTGTGTTGAGTATTCGCCATAATCAGCGACGCGACAGCAGGACACCCAGCACCAGCCCGACGGCGGCGCCAATCCCGACCCCTGTCCACGGATTTTCGCGAACATAATCATCCGCTCGCGCGGCGGTCTCACGAGTTTGACGCAGAATCGCTTCGCTGGTCTCACCCAGACGGGCGCGGCTCTCTTTCAGCGCGCTCTCGGCTTTACTGCGCAGTTTACCCATCTCTTCTTTCGACTTGTCCGCCGAGGAATTCAGTACTTCCTCCAGGGTGTCCGCCAGCGTTTTCAGTTCTGCACGAAGGTCGTCAGTCACATTCTCTTTAGCCATGTCGTTCTCCTGTAGCGTGGTCCGTATTGCGAAAGTTAATAGTGATTAGTAATCCCGAGACTCCAGCGTTTTCAACTCCTGTTGCGCTTCATTGAGTTTATGCTGGCGTTTGTTGATTTTGTCCGCATCGCCTTTCTTCCGGGCTTCCTGCAGATCGCGCTGACGTTCAGCGATCTCTTCCCGCTGTTTGGCAATTTTTTGCTGATGATCGGCTTTGAGTTTACTGTCGCTGCAGTTCTCCCGTACCTGGCGTAGCGCGGTATTTAGCCCATCAATGCGACTTTGATTGTGATGCTTTTCGGCATAGCTGATCTCTCGTTGAATATCCTGCTCTTTTTCCTGGCAGGGAGAGGCGGCTATGGCGCTGGCGCTAAGTGAAGACAGGGCCAGAAGCAGAGCGATGCGGTGTTTCATGGATAGTACCTTCCATTGTCTTAGGGGATACCCGGAGGATAAACCCGTTCCCGTTGGTAAACGTGAATGCGTTGATTCACGCAGGTTTAAGCATAGTAACAAATGCGGGAAACCACCAGACTGCGTTGAAAACGCAGTCTGACGGCCGTTTACCCGAGCCGATGCGGCGCGTCGCGCAGGCGGGATAACCAGGCGGTGGGCGAGTTATCGTCTTCCAGCAAGGCGATAATATAACCATGAGGCAGAGCGCGGCCGAGAACTTCTTTCGCCGCCGCGCCCTGGGCGGTGGAATCAAACTTAATCAACAGGCCATCCTTTTGCGGCGTAATGCTCTTGAAGCGGATACCGTTGGCGTCGAGGTGATGCCAGACGGAGAAACCATCCGGCATACTGACGCCCTGGCCAACCGGACGGATCGCCAGCGTGGCCTCTTGCTGCTGCACCGCCAGCCAGAGCCAGAACAGCGCGCAGAGCAGAAGAGAGCCACCCAGCAGCCAGCTGAGCTGGCGCAGGGAAGGGCGTTTTATGACCATCATTAGCCCCGGCTTCTGTATTTTTTCTTCCACAGCACCACCAGCGAGCCGACCAGTCCGAAGACCAACAGCGCAACCGGCAGGAGCATCAGGCAGGACATCAGCTGATCTTCATACTTAAGGAATACCGGGGTTTTGCCCAGCAGATAGCCCAGCGAGGTCAGGATGAGCACCCACAGCAGGCCGCTCATCCAGTTAAAGAACTGAAAGCGGGCGTTATTGAGGCCGGAAAGCCCGGCGATGGTCGGCAGCAGCGTGCGCACGAAGGCGATGAAGCGGCCGATCAGCAGCGCGGAGAGCCCATGTTTATGAAACAGGTGATGCGCGCGCTGATGATAGTGAGAGGGCAGATGCGACAGCCAGTTTTGCACGATCCGCGTATTGCCCAGCCAACGCCCCTGGATGTAGCTCAGCCAGCAGCCGAGGCTGGCGGCGGCAGTGAGCAGCAGCAACGTTTCCGGAAAGCCCATCGCCCCTTTGGCGATCAGCACGCCCACGAGCACAAGCAGGCTGTCCCCCGGCAAAAACGCGGCAGGCAGTAACCCGTTCTCAAGGAACAAAATCATAAACAAGACAAAATACAGCATGCCAATCATGGAGGGATTCGCGAGCGTTTCGTAATCCTGAGCCCACAAGGCATTCAATAACTGGGTTAATAGTTCCATTCACGATTCCTGGTACATCGGTTAACGGCACGTCTGAGCGCGCGGCATGTAGGGCGACAAGATTTTTATGAGATTATGGTCGCTGCTTCGGCGCTCTGAACGCTTCCCTGTATAAAATTGAAGTAAGTCGATACCTACTCCCAGAACGGCAAAATGCATCTAATTGTAACAAATCACCTGACTTTCCGTCAGAGAAATTGCAAGGTGTTGCTCGTTGATTTTGCTGATTGCGGCGATGGGAGGCGAGAGGATTTACACAGGCTGACACTATATATGTTTTGCTTACCCCAGCCTGCATGGGGAACAGGCGCGCAGGGGCCGCGCGCCGGGGGGATAAAGGCTTATTTCGCGCCGTTGGCCGCTGTATCGAGATGAACCACCGGGTTTTCGGCAAATAAGTAGCGATCGGCATTAAATTCAAAGTCGTCGCTGGTTTCGTTAAACAGCATTTGCTTGGTATTTTCCAGATGCTGCCACATCGCCAGTTTGGCGGCGTTCGGATCTTTACGCAGCAGAGCCTTCAGGATCTGATCGTGGTCGTCGCACCAGTTATCGACGGTGCGCAGATCGATATGCTCATGCAGCTTTTTCCAGTACGGGTTATGCACGCGCTGGGTCCACATTTTTTCCACGATCGCCGCCAGGGCGCTATTCTGCGTGGCCAGCGCCACCTGGACGTGAAACTGCAGATCCCATTCGGAGTCGCGGAAACACTTCTCGTTGCGCGCTTTCTCCTGAATCTCCATCAGCTTCATGATGTCCTGCTTGGTCACCTGAGTGGCCGCGAATTCGGCGATATTGCTTTCAATAAGCTGCCGCGCCTGCAGCAGCTCAAAGGGGCCATAGTTGGCGAACTCCAGGCTTTCATCGGCCACCTGCTGGTATTTCGGATGGTTGGAGATGACGTGAATGCCCGACCCTTTGCGGACTTCGACATAGCCTTCCACTTCCAGCATGATAATGGCTTCACGAACCACGGTGCGGCTAACGTTTTTTTCATCGGCGATAAAGCGCTCGGCGGGCAGCTTATCCCCTACAAGGTAGACACCTTGTTCGATGCGCGTCTTCAGCTCAGCGGCAAGTTGCTGATAAAGACGGCGTGGTTCAATGATTTCCATATTCGCTCCCGCAAGATGGCGACAATATTCGATTTGTTATACCACTTTTACGCGATTTCCACCACTGGCAGGGATGAAAAAGCCGCCTGAGAAGGCGGCTTGGCAGGCGATCACCTCAGCATAAGCGTCTCTAACTCTGGGTGGCCGGTTTGCGGCTGCTAAGCGGCGTCGTGTCATCGTCAGCCGGTTTGTTTTTCAGCACCGTCCAGATGACCAGCGCGCCCAGCAGGTCAAAGACCGCCAGTACCGCAAACAGCGGGCTGAAACCGATGGTGTCTGCCAGCGCGCCGACGACCAGGGCGAACATGGTGCTCGCCAGCCAGGCGGCCATCCCGGTCAGACCGTTGGCGGTAGCGACTTCGTTACGGCCAAAGACGTCGGAAGAGAGGGTAATCAGCGCCCCGGACAGCGCCTGGTGAGCAAACCCGCCGATGCACAGCAGGGCAATCGCCACGTACGGGCTGGTGAACAGGCCGATCATCCCCGGGCCAATCATCAGCAGGGCGCCCATGGTGACCACCATTTTACGCGACACGATCAGGTTAACGCCGAACCAGCGCTGGAACAGCGGCGGCAGGTATCCACCGACGATGCAGCCGAGGTCGGCGAACAGCATCGGCATCCAGGCGAACATCGCGATCTCTTTCAGGTTAAAGCCGTAAACCTTAAACATGAACAGCGGGATCCAGGCGTTAAAGGTCCCCCAGGCCGGCTCGGCGAGGAAGCGCGGCAGGGCGATACCCCAGAACTGACGGTTGCGCAGGATCTCCCACGGCGACATTTTCTTCGCATTATTGGTCTGGTGTTGAGACTCCTGGCCGCCAATGATGTAGTCGCGTTCTTCGTCAGATAATTTCTTCTGGTCGCGCGGGTGTTTGTAGAAGATCAGCCAGGCGATGGCCCAGGCGAAGCTCAGAACCCCGGAGATAATGAACGCCATCTGCCAGCTGTGCATGACGATCGCCCACACCACCAGCGGCGGCGCGATCATGGCGCCGATAGAGGAACCTACGTTGAAGTAGCCCACCGCGATAGAGCGCTCTTTTGCCGGGAACCATTCGGAGCTGGCTTTCAGCCCGGCGGGGATCATCGCCGCTTCCGCCGCGCCCACCGCGCCGCGGGCCAGCGCCAGTCCGCCCCAGCTGCCGGCGAGGGCGGTCGAGCCGCAGAATATCGCCCAGGCGATAGCGAAGAAGGCATAGCCGACTTTAGTCCCCAGAATATCAAGGACATAACCTGCGACAGGCTGCATGACGGTATAGGCAGCGGAATAGGCTGCAATGATATAGGAGTACTGTTGGGTCGAGATGTGTAACTCTTCCATCAGCGTCGGCGCGGCCGCCGCCACGGTGTTACGGGTCAGGTAGCCCAGCACGGTGCCCAGCGTCACCAGTGCGATCATGTACCAACGTAACCCTTTAATTTTACGCATGTAAACCTCATCGTCTGTAATTTCTCCGCACCAGGTGCGGCCTCTCCTGACGGCGATACGCGGTCGGGAAAGCGAAACGGAGGGTTCAGGAGGGCGGTCCCCTCTGGCCCGAACCTTACCATCAGTTGTTATGTAAAAAGTCGGTATCCATTCCGTATAAGCCGATGCCATAAACACCGGTAAAGCATTCCGTCGGTTTATATGTTGCGACGGCAGAAAGATAACTTGTCATACAACTTTAAAAGTTGAGTGCTGTCACAAAAGCGGGAAAGTTAGTGTGGTCTTTATGATTGGCGAAGAAAGCCAGATACGGCGCGCTCTGGCGAGATGTTTGCCGCGCGCAGGCGGTTTTTTTTATCAGCGTTTATTGATCTAACTCACGAAAAACAGTTCGGTCTGTAGAAATTGGTGTGATAACTTTGTCAGCATTGTAGTCAATCATCTGAAAGGCTCCCGCTCCGGAGCGAAGAGGACACACGAATGACACCGTTTATGACCGAAGATTTTCTACTCGATAGCGAATTTGCCCGCCGCCTGTACCACGATTACGCCAAAGATCAGCCTATTTTCGACTACCATTGCCACCTTCCGCCGCAGCAGGTTGCCGAAAATTACCGTTTCAAAAATCTGTATGACATCTGGCTGAAAGGCGATCATTATAAATGGCGCGCGATGCGCACCAACGGCGTGCCGGAGCGTTTGTGTACCGGTGATGCCTCCGATCGCGAGAAATTTGACGCCTGGGCAGCCACCGTGCCTCACACGATTGGCAACCCGTTATACCACTGGACCCATTTAGAGCTGCGTCGCCCATTTGGTATTACAGGTAAGCTGCTGTCGCCTTCCACCGCCGATGAGATCTGGGACCAGTGCAATGCGTTACTGGCCCAGGACGCCTTCTCCGCCCGCGGGATCATGAAGCAGATGAATGTGAAGATGGTCGGCACCACCGACGATCCGATTGATTCCCTGGAACACCATGCGGTTGTCGCTAAAGACACTTCATTTGATATCAAGGTGTTGCCGAGCTGGCGCCCGGATAAAGCGTTCAACATCGAGCAGGCGACGTTCAATGACTATATGGCTAAGCTGGGTGAAGTGTCCGACACCGATATTCGCCGTTTTGCGGACCTGCAAAGCGCGCTGACCAAACGTCTGGACCACTTTGCCGCTCACGGTTGCAAAGTCTCCGACCACGCCCTGGACGTGGTGCTGTTTGCGGAAGCGACTGACGCCGAGCTGGACGCCATTCTGGCGCGTCGCCTGGCTGGCGAAACCCTCAGCGAACGCGAAGTGGCGCAGTTCAAAACCGCGGTGCTGGTGTTCCTCGGCGCAGAGTATGCCCGTCGCGGCTGGGTGCAGCAGTACCACATCGGCGCGCTGCGCAATAACAACCTGCGTCAGTTCAAACTGTTAGGCCCGGACGTTGGCTTTGACTCGATCAACGATCGCCCGATGGCTGAAGAGCTGTCTAAGCTGCTGAGCAAGCAGAACGAAGAGAATCTGCTGCCGAAAACCATTCTCTACTGCCTGAACCCGCGCGATAACGAAGTGCTGGGCACCATGATCGGTAACTTCCAGGGCGAAGGGATGCCGGGCAAGATGCAGTTCGGCTCCGGCTGGTGGTTCAACGATCAGAAAGACGGCATGGAGCGGCAGATGACCCAGCTGGCGCAGCTCGGCCTGCTGAGCCGCTTTGTCGGGATGCTGACCGACAGTCGCAGCTTCCTCTCCTACACCCGCCACGAATACTTCCGTCGTATTCTGTGCCAGATGATCGGCCGTTGGGTGGCCGCCGGCGAAGCGCCTGCGGATATCGCGCTGCTTGGCGAGATGGTGAAAAACATTTGCTTTAACAATGCGCGTGACTATTTCGCCATTGAACTGAACTAAGACCAGAGGTCGGTTGATATGCAATACATCAAAATCCATTCGCAGGATAACGTCGCGGTCGCGCTGGCGGATATGACGGCCGGTAGCGTGGTGACGATCGACAATGACCCGGTCACCCTCGGTCAGGATATCGTTCGCGGACACAAGTTTGCACTGCGCGCTATCGCGAAAGGGGAAAACGTCGTTAAGTATGGGTTGCCGATTGGCCATGCGCTGGCGGATATCGCGCCGGGCGAGCATGTCCATGCGCACAATACGCGCACCAATCTCAGCGACCTTGACGCGTATCGCTATCAACCGGAGCAGGTTGCCCAACCGCCGCAGCCAGCGGATCGCGAAGTGCAGATTTATCGTCGCGCCAATGGCGACGTCGGGGTGCGCAATGAGCTATGGATCCTGCCGACCGTCGGCTGCGTCAACGCCATGGCCCGTCAGATGCAGAACCGTTTTCTGAAAGAGGCGAACGGCGCCGAAGATATCGATGGGGTGCATCTCTTCAGCCATACCTACGGTTGCTCACAGCTCGGGGACGACCACATCAACACCCGCACCATGCTGCAGAATATGGTCCGCCATCCGAACGCCGGAGCGGTGCTGGTGGTGGGCCTTGGCTGTGAAAACAACCAGGTGGATGCTTTTCGCGAAACGCTGGGCGAGTATGATCCGCAGCGCGTGCACTTTATGGTTTGTCAGCATCAGGACGATGAAGTGGAGGCGGGGGTGGTGCATCTCCACCAGCTGTATGACGTGATGCGTCAGGATAAACGTCAGCCGGGCAAGCTGAGCGAGCTGAAGTTTGGCCTCGAGTGCGGTGGGTCGGACGGCCTGTCCGGCATCACCGCTAACCCGATGCTGGGGCGCTTCTCAGACTATGTGATCGCCAACGGCGGCACCACCGTGCTGACCGAAGTGCCGGAGATGTTCGGCGCCGAACAGCTGCTGATGAGCCACTGCCGCGACGAAGCGACCTTCGACAAGCTGGTGACCATGGTCAATGACTTTAAGCAGTACTTTATCGCTCACGACCAGCCTATTTACGAAAACCCTTCGCCGGGCAACAAGGCCGGGGGGATCACCACCCTCGAAGATAAGTCGCTGGGCTGTACCCAGAAAGCGGGCTCCAGCCAGGTGGTGGATGTCCTGCGCTACGGCGAGCGTCTGAAGGTACATGGTCTGAACTTGCTGAGCGCGCCGGGCAATGATGCTGTCGCCACCAGCGCGCTGGCCGGCGCCGGCTGCCATATGGTGCTGTTCAGCACCGGCCGCGGCACGCCGTACGGCGGCTTTGTGCCGACGGTGAAGATCGCCACCAACAGCGAGCTGGCGGCAAAGAAAAAGCACTGGATCGACTTCGATGCCGGACAGCTGATCCACGGCAAAGCGATGCCGCAGCTGCTGGAGGAGTTCGTGGACACCATTGTGGCTTTCGCCAACGGCAAACCGACCTGTAATGAGCGGAATGACTTCCGCGAGCTGGCCATCTTTAAAAGCGGTGTTACCCTGTAAAGGCGCATTCATATTGGCGCCCGGGCGGCGTTGATTGCGCATTGGCCTGATAGCGCAGCGTCATCGGGTAAGCAACAGCGGCGTTTCAGCCTGTGAAGCGCCGTTTGTTTTTTTCTCTCAGGGAGCTTTCATGACCGCATATTGGCTGGCCCAGGGGGTCGGCGTCATCGCCTTTCTTATCGGCATTACCACCTTTATCAACCGCGACGAACGTCGCTTCAGGCTTCAGCTGGCGGTCTATAGCGGCGTTATCGGCGTCCATTTCTTCCTGATGGGCGCCGCGCCTGCCGGGATGAGCGCCGGGCTTAATGCGCTCCGCACGGTCATTTCCCTGCGCACCCGCAGCCTGTGGGTGATGACGATCTTTATCCTGCTGACGCTGATCCTCGGCCTTGGCAAGCTGCAGCATGCTATGGAGCTGCTGCCGATTATTGGCACTGTCGCCAGCACCTGGGCGCTGTTTCGCTGTAAAGGGCTGACCGTCCGCTGCGTGATGTGGTGCTCCACCGCCTGCTGGGCGACGCATAACCTGTGGCTGGGTTCCATCGGCGGGACGCTGATTGAAGGCAGCTTCCTGATCGTCAACGGCCTGAACATTATTCGCTTCCGCCGGATGCAAAAGCGGGGTATCGACCCGTTCAGGGTTGAAAACGCGGTGCAGGAAGAGAGCCCCTCCGCACGGTAGCGGAGGGGAAAGGCATTAGCTACGCAGGGCGTTTTTCGCCAGCTGGTCGTCTTCCGCCATGCAGGCGGCGGCGGTAAACAGGGCGTCGGTGGAGGAGTTCAGCGCGGTTTCGCAAGAATCCTGCAGCACCCCGATGATAAAGCCGACGGCAACCACCTGCATCGCCACATCGTTCGGAATACCAAACATATTACAGGCCAGCGGGATCAGCAGCAGCGAACCGCCCGCCACGCCGGAGGCGCCGCAGGCGCACAGCGAAGCGACCACGCTCAGCAACAGCGCCGTCGGCAGATCCACCGGAACATTCAGCGTATGGACCGCCGCCAGCGTCAGCACGGTGATCGTGATTGCCGCGCCCGCCATATTGATGGTTGCCCCCAGCGGAATGGAGACCGAATAGGTATCGCGATCCAGGTTCAGCTTCTCACACAGCGCCATATTCACCGGAATATTAGCGGCGGAGCTGCGGGTGAAAAACGCGTAGACGCCGCTTTCGCGCAGGCAGGTCAGCACCAGCGGATAGGGGTTGCGGCGGAGCTTCCAGAACACCAGCAGCGGATTAATCACCAGCGCCACCAGCAGCATACAGCCCACCAGCACCAGCAGCAGCTGGGCGTAACCCCACAGGGTTTCAAAACCGGTAGTCGCCAGGGTGGAAGAGACCAGACCGAAGATCCCCAGCGGCGCAAAGCGGATCACCACTTTAACGATAAAGGTCACCGCGTGGGAGACATCGTTGATCAGGTTTTTAGTGCTGTCGTTACCCTGGCGCAGGGCGAAGCCAAGGCCCACCGCCCACACCAGAATACCGATATAGTTGGCGTTCAGCAGGGCGTCGATCGGGTTGGACACCATGCTCATTAGCAGGCCGCGCAGCACCTCAACAATCCCCGACGGCGGCGTGATGCTGTCGGCGGCGGTGGTTAAGTGCAGGGTCGAGGGAAAGACAAAACTGAACAACACCGCGGTCAGCGCCGCGCTGAAGGTGCCCAGCAGATAGAGAAACAGAATGGGGCGGATACTGGTTTTTTGTCCGTGCTGATGGTTGGCGATCGAGGCCATGACGAGCATCAATACCAGCACCGGCGCTACCGCCTTCAACGCGCCGACGAACAGGGTCCCCAGCAGGCCGACGGCGATGGCCGCAGGCTTAGAGACCAGCGCCAGCAGCACGCCAAGTACCAGGCCGACTAAAATTTGTTTCACCAGGCTGCCTTGTGCCAGGCGGGAAAGCCACCCTGATGAGGGAGTGCGTGTGGTCATAATTCATTCCTTCCAGTGATGTAGCAAGCCATCCCAGCCACGTATTATTTGTTACGTTTATGTCAGGATGTAAGTATATGTTTGCATAGTCGAGTATACGGAAAGAATGACGGGCGGGAAGCGCAAAATACTGTGATTTTAATCTGGATCTTATTTTTTAACTATGTAGCAACATAATTGTGACATGAGCAGGCATTATCGTTACGAAAAGATCTGCTATAGCCGATTACCGCGCCGCCAGCGGGGGCCGACGGCGCGCCAGGCAGGTTACTCAGGCAGTTTGCGCTGCTTGTCGTGCTGCTTGTTGACCCAGGCGTTAATCAACAGCGTGACGGTCAGGATACCACCCACGACCCCCAGCGAGATGGCGACCGGGATATGGTAGAAATCGACGATCAGCATCTTCACGCCAATAAACACCAGGATCACCGACAGGCCATATTTGAGCATCGAGAAGCGCTCAGCGACCCCCGCCAGCAGGAAGTACATGGCGCGCAGGCCGAGAATGGCAAACAGGTTCGAGGTCAGCACGATAAACGGGTCGGTGGTGACCGCGAAGATCGCCGGGATACTGTCGACGGCGAATATCACATCGCTTAGCTCGACCAGAATCAACACCAGCAGCAGCGGCGTGGCGAACAGCACCCCGTTTTTACGGGTGAAGAAGCGCTCGCTCTCGATTTTATCGGTCATTCGCAGATGGCTGCGGATCCAGCGCACCAGCGGTTTGTCGCCGATGCCGGAATCGTCCTCTTTCGCCAGCGCCATCTTCACGCCGGTAAACAGCAGGAAGGCGCCGAAGACGTACAGCAGCCAGTCGAACTGGGAGATAAGCCAGCTGCCGGCGAAGATCATAATGGTGCGCAGAACAATCGCCCCGAGGACGCCATACACCAGCACCCGGCGCTGCAGAGCAGGCGGCACGGCGAAGTAGCTGAACAGCATCAGCCAGACGAAGACGTTATCGACTGCCAGCGCTTTTTCAATCAGATAGCCGGTGAGGAAGGCCAGGGCCTGCGGATCGGCGACGGCGCGGCCCTGGGTTTGCACCAGGTACCACCAGAACGCGGCGTTAAACAACAGAGAAAGTGTGACCCAGAGGATAGACCAGCCAGCGGCCTGCTTCATGGTCATGCTATGCGAACCGCGTCGTCCCTGAAGCAGCAGGTCGATCGCCAACATGATCGCGACGACGACAGCGAATCCACCCCATAGCAACGGCGTGCCGACAGTATTCATTTGATATTCCTTACATAAAAACAAAAACGGCTGACGTCGGAAGACGGCAGCCGCTGCGCTTTTATGCATAGACCTCGCCTTCCGGCAAGGTCTCACTTACAACAACCAAAGTTCATCGCGATGGGCTTTGGTAATTGCCCGGCGACCGGATGCGGTGTTACACGCATCGTAATGACGATCGGCCGGCAAGGAAGTTACTCCCCTTTGCTCGTAACAAAATATGTCACGGGGCGGTTTTCGTCAATGGCGGCCAGACGGGCCTTTACACTCTTTTACGCCAGCGGCTGCGTATCGGCCGGGAAGATCACCCCGGTCTGGCGACGAATTTCGCTCGACAGTTTCGCCGTGATACGGCTCACTGCCAGGCCCGGATGGTCGACATCGTCTGTTTCCACCAGCCGCGCGAAGGTCTCCGCCTCGTACAGCATAGTATTGATATGCTGCGGCTGCGTCAGGTCCTGGGCTTTGCCGCCGCGCGGCACAAACGCCAGCTTCTGGCACTCGGAGATTTTTTCGATCACTAATACGCCGTCTTCGCCCTGAATTTCACTGGGGATCGCCGAGTCGCTCACCTTGGAATGATGCAGCGTCACGTCGAAGTCGCCGTAGCTCAGCACCACGGTGCCCTGGGCGTCCACGCCGCTGTCCAGCAGGCTGGCGGTGGCATGAACAGCCCGCGGTTCGCCCCACAGCGCCACAGCGGACGCCAGGCAATAGAAGCCGATATCCATAATCGAACCGTTGGAGAACGCCGGATTAAAGGTGTTGGGGTTTTCGCCGTCGAGGTAGCGCTGGTAGCGCGAAGAGTACTGGCAGTAGTTAATGAAGGCTTTACGCAGTTTACCCACTTTGCCGAGGGTTTCCTTCAGCAGCAGAAAGTTGGGCAGGCTGGCGGTTTTGAAGGCTTCAAACAGCACCACGTTGTTGGCTTTCGCCACCGCGATGGCCGCCTCGACCTCCTGCAGATTCGACGCCAGCGGTTTTTCGCAAATGACGTGCTTTTTGTGGCTCAGGAACAGCCGCGTCTGCGGGAAGTGCAGGGAGTTCGGGCTGGCGATATATACCGCGTCAATGGCGTCGCTTTGCGCCAGCGACTCCAGCGAGGTAAACAGATGCTCGACCGGATAGTCATTGGCGAAGGCTTGCGCCTGTTCGAGGCTGCGGGAGTAGATGGCGGTAAGTTTATATTTGCCGGTTTCATGGGCGGCATCGACAAACTGCTTAGTGATCCAGTTTGTGCCAACAACTGCGAAACGTATCATAAACGGTGACGAACTCCATTAAAGGGAACCTGTCGTCACTCTATCATGCCCCCATGACAAAACCAGTGCGTGACTACGCAGAACGATTTAACGAAAGGTGCGTCAGCCACAGGCGGGTGTCGAACTCCAGCTGATGGTACTGCGGCTCCATATGGCAGCACAGCTGGTAGAAGGCTTTGTTGTGCTCCTTCTCTTTCAGATGCGCCAGTTCATGGACCACGATCATCCGCAAAAAGTCCTCCGGCGCGTCGCGAAATACCGTCGCCACGCGGATCTCCGCTTTGGCTTTCAGCTTGCCGCCCTGAACGCGGGAAATGGCGGTATGCAGGCCGAGCGCATTGTTCAGCACGTGGATCTTACTGTCATACATCACTTTGTTGATCGGCGCCGCGCCGCGCAGAAAGCGGTTTTTCAAATCCTGGGTGTACTGATATAGCGCTTTATCGCTGTTAACGTCGTGCCCATGCGGATAGCGCTTTTGCAGCACCTCTCCAAGGCGGTTTTGCTCGATTAACGTGGTCACCTGCGCCAGCAGCGATTCAGGATAGCCCTGTAAATAAATGAGTTTTGTCATCGTCTTATCATTATGTCTGTCAGGAGGGCAGTTCAGCCACGGTCATGGTAAAGACCAGCGGCGCGGGCCCCGCATTCCGGTACCCGTGCTCTGTTTCGGTACGGGCCACCGCGGATTCCCCGGCCGCCACCGTGCGGCAGGTTTCGCCAAGCGTCAGCGTCAGCGCGCCGGCTTCCACGTGCAGCAGCTCGAAGGTCGTCGCCGGATGGCCGGGCGAGGTAAAGGCTTCGCCGGGCTGCATCTCCCAGCGCCACAGCTCAATCATATTCGGCCCGGCGGTGCCGGCGAGGAGCCTGGCGCTGCCCCCCAGCGGGCCTTGCCAGAGGGTGGGGATCTGCTCGGCGGGAATAATATGCAACGCGGGTTCGCTAGCCACATTGACAATATCCGCCACCGAGACGCCCAGCGCGGCGGCGAGTTTGCAGAGGATCGCAATGCTGGGGTTGGCGGCCTCTTTTTCCATCTCGACCAGCATACCTTTGCTGATGCTGGCCCGGCGCGACAGCTCGTCCAGCGACATTTTTTTCGCTTTACGGTAGGCCTTCAGCCGCGTGGCGACGGCGCGACTTATCTGGTCGACATCAGATCCTGAATCGGTCGTTATATTGACTTTTACGTTCATTGGTCACTATGATGAAACAAATTGGTCATTACAGGATTATCGAATGCGTAGCGTAACGCCGTCAATCGAATCTGCGGTCAGCCGCCTGGCGCCGGGCTTTCGGGCATTAAGTATTGTGGTGGAGAGCGCGCCGGTGGCCAATCCCGCCGTCGCGGAACAGGCGCTGGCCGAGGCCTGCCTGGTGGTGCAGCAGGATGATGTGCCCTGGGCGCAAGCGCACCTGGCGGCATGGGATGAAGCGTTCAGCGCCTTCGGCGCGAAGGCGAAACGTACCCCCTGTTCGGCGCAGGCGCTGCGCAAGCGGGTGCTGAAGGAGGGGAGCCTCCCGGCCATCGATCCGGTGGTGGATATCTACAACGCGATCAGCATTCGCTATGCCATCCCGGTCGGTGGGGAAAATCTGGCCGCCTACCGTGGCGAACCGCGACTGGCCATTGCCCGCGGCGATGAGCCATTCGATACGCTAAAATCGGCAGAGCCGGTGGTGGAATATCCAGAGCCGGGCGAAGTCATCTGGCGGGATGATATAGGCGTAACCTGCCGACGCTGGAACTGGCGGCAGGGCGTACGCACCCGGCTGGACAGCGGCGCGCAGACGATGTGGTTTATTCTCGAAAGCCTGCCGGCGATGCCGTTGTCGGCCCTGCATGAGGCGGGAGAGCGGCTGGTAGGCTATCTGCAGCAGCTGATGCCCGGCGCCCGCGCCTCGATAACGCTGCTGCGAGCCGATGACGAGAGCGATCTACGCTGAGCGGCGATGATCAGCGATCTCTCTTCAACTGGACAGGATTTGCGTATAAACTCGCGGGTTTTACTATTCCGGAGGCGGAGAGGCGATGAGCCAGGCAGAGTTAAACGGTGAGTTATTCACATTAGAGCGGTTCCCACCTAACGCTGAAGAAGAAGCGCTTCAGGCGTGGGAAGCGGCGGATGAATATCTGCTGCAACAGGTGAATGACGTCGACGGCCTGACGCTCATCTTCAACGACGGCTTCGGCGCGCTCGCCTGCGCGCTGGCGGAACGCAACCCGGTGAGCATCAACGACTCCTTTATCTCCGAGCTGGCGACCCGCCACAACCTGCGGATGAACGGCATTGATGAAGAGAGTGTGCGTTTTCAGGATAGCCTGAGCCCGCTGCCGGCCGCGCCGGCGCTGGTGCTGATTAAGGTGCCAAAGCAGCTGGCGCTGCTGGAACAGCAGCTGCGCGCCCTGCGCGAAGTGGTGACGCCGGAAACCCGCATTATCGCCGCGGCGAAAGCGCGCGATGTGCATAACTCGACGCTGGCGCTGTTTGAAAAGATCCTCGGCACCACCACCACCTCGCTGGCGTGGAAAAAAGCGCGTCTGATCCACTGCGTTTTCACCGCCCCTGAGCTTGCCGATGCGCCGCAAACCTACAGCTGGAAGCTGGACGGCACGCCGTGGACCATCCACAACCATGCCAACGTCTTTGCCCGCAGCGGTCTGGATATCGGCGCGCGCTTCTTCCTGCAGCATTTACCGTCTGATTTAGAAGGCGAGATCGCCGATCTCGGCTGCGGCAACGGAGTGATTGGCCTGCAGGTGCTGGCGCAGAACCCCCATGCCCGCGTGATGTTCACCGATGAGTCGCACATGGCGGTGGCTTCCAGCCGGTTGAACGTTGAGCACAACCTGCCGGACGATATTGACCGTTGTGAATTTATGGTCAACAACTCGCTCTCCGGCATTGAGCCGGACCGCTTTACGGCGATCCTGTGCAATCCGCCGTTCCACCAGCAGCACGCCATTACCGACCATATCGCCTGGCAGATGTTTAACGACGCCCGCCGCAGCCTGAAATACGGCGGCGAGCTGTACGTCGTCGGCAACCGTCATCTCGACTACTTCCGTAAGCTGAAGCGCGCTTTTGGTAACTGCACGACGATTGCGACGAACAATAAGTTCGTCATTTTGAAAGCAACGAAGGTGCGTAAACAGCGCTGATCCGTGTGGCTATTTCCCCGGCTTGCGGCTGTCGCCTTAGCCGGGCTACCGACTGTCGCCTTAGCCGGGCTACCGACTGTCGCCTTAGCCGGGCTACCGGCTGTCGCCTTAGCCGGGCTACCGACTGTCGCCTTAGCCGGGCTACCGACTGTCGCTTTAGCCGGGCTACCGTTCGGGATTATCGTGGTAGCCCGGGGAAGGCGCATCGCGCCGCCCCCGGGACACGGCTAAATCGCCAGGGCCAGCTTCGTGCCCTGGGCAATCGCCCGGCGCGCATCCAGCTCCGCCGCCACGTCGCAGCCGCCGATCAAATGCACCGTTTTTCCCGCCGCGCGCAGCGGATCCGCCAGTTCACGGCGCGGCTCCTGACCGGCGCAGATCACGACATGATCCACCGCCAGCAGCTGGCGCTCGCCGCCGATCGTCACGTGTAATCCCTCATCATCGATCTTCTCATAGCTGACCGCCGGGATCATTTTCACGCCGCGCGCCAGCAGCGTGGCGCGGTGGATCCAGCCGGTGGTTTTGCCGAGCCCGTCGCCCGGTTTGCTCGCCTTGCGCTGCAGCATCACAATCTGTCGCGGGCTTTGACTCAGCTGCGGGCCTTCAGGACGCAGCCCGCCCGCCGTCCGCAGGCTGGTATCGATACCCCATTCGCGACAGAACTCGCCGATATCCTGGCTGGTGGCCCCCCCCGACTGGCTTAAATACATCGCGGTGTCGAAGCCGATGCCGCCGCAGCCGATAATCGCCACCTTCGCGCCAACCGGCGCTTTATCGCGTAAGACATCCAGGTAGCTGAGCACCTTGGGATGATCGATCCCGACGATCGCCGGCAGGCGCGGGGCAATGCCGGTGGCGAGGATCGTCTCATCGAACGCCAGCAGATCGTCTGCCGTGACGCGGGTGTTCAGACGTAGATCGACGCCGTTAAGATCGAGCATTCTACGGTAGTAGCGCAGGGTTTCATGAAACTCCTCTTTGCCGGGGATCTGTTTGGCGATATTAAACTGGCCGCCGATCTCCGGGAGGGCATCGAACAACGTGACGTGATGACCGCGGGCGGCGGCGTTAACCGCGAAGGCCAGACCGGCAGGCCCGGCGCCGACCACCGCCAGCCGCTTAGGGGCGTTGGCAGGCAGGACCGGCATCAAGGTTTCATGGCAGGCGCGCGGGTTGACCAGACAGGAGGTGACTTTGCCGACGAAGATCCGATCGAGACACGCCTGGTTGCAGCCGATGCAGGTGTTGATCTCATCGGCGCGATCGCTCTGTGCTTTCGACATAAATTCGGCATCGGCAAGGAACGGGCGGGCCATTGAGACCATGTCGGCATCGCCGCGGGCGAGGATCGCCTCCGCGACCTGCGGATCGTTGATGCGGTTGGTGGTGATCAGCGGGATCGACACCGCGCCCTTCAGTTTGCGGGTGACCCAGCTAAAGGCGCCGCGCGGTACCGGAGTGGCGATGGTCGGAATGCGCGCTTCGTGCCAGCCGATGCCGGTGTTGATGATCGTCGCCCCCGCCGCCTCGATGGCTTTGGCCAGCGCGGTGACTTCCGCCAGCGTGCTGCCGTCGTTAACCAGATCGAGCATCGACAGACGGTAGATGATAATGAAATCGTGACCGGCGCGCTGGCGCACGGCCTTGACTACTTCAACGGCGAAACGCATCCGGCGCGCGTAATCGCCGCCCCATTGATCGTTGCGCTGGTTAGTGCGCGCGGCGAGGAATTCGTTAATCAGATAGCCCTCAGAGCCCATCACCTCCACGCCGTCATAGCCTGCTTCCCGCGCCAGCTGGGCGCAGTGGGCAAAATCATCGATCAGCGTGAGGATCTCATCGTGGCTCAGCTCATGAGGGGTGAACCGGTTAATCGGCGCCTGCAGAGAAGAGGGGGCGACCAGCGCAGGCTGGTAGCTGTAGCGCCCGGTGTGCAGGATCTGCAGGGCGATTTTACCGCCTTCCTGATGTACCGCGTCGGTGATCTGGCGATGATGCGCCAGATGGCTGGCATCGTTGAGTACCGCGCCGCCGGCCATGGTCACCCCGGACGGGGCGGGCGCGATGCCGCCGGTGACGATCAGCGCCACGCCGTGCCGCGCGCGCTCGGCGTAAAAGGCCGCTAACCGTTGCGCGCCGTCGGGCAGTTCTTCCAGACCGGTATGCATGGAGCCCATCAACACGCGGTTTTTGAGGGTGGTGAAGCCCAGCTCAAGCGGGGCGAAAAGCGACGGGTAGCGGCTCATAATGGCTTCCAATGTAAAATTATTGTTATGTGGTCGGATGAGTTACTAATTTAGCCGTCGTGGAGAAAAAGGGAAAAGGGGAGTGCGGTGATTGTGATGGGATTCAAAGAACGGCGAAGCGTTGCCCCTCTCCCAAAGGGAGAGGGGCGAGCGGGCACTGAAAATCAGGCTTCGCGCTGAACGGTTCCCTCTCCCGCCGGGAGAGGATTAGGGTGAGGGGGAAGACACAGCGCGCTGGCGGCGTTCGAGGCCCGGCGCCTGCCACATCGACGTTGTCAGCCCGCTATCGACAAGACCAAGCTGATCGGCATATACCGACTGCCATTTACTCATCATCTCCTGATACAGCTCGCGATGCTGCGGATTAGGGGTGAACTCGCGGTGCCAGCTCACTAACTTTTCTCCGGCGCTGGCCATGTCGCCGTACAGCCCGGCGCCAGCGCCGGCGGCGATGGCGCAGCCGAGGGCGGTGGCTTCGCGGACCACCGGCACCCGCACCGGCAGGCCGGTGACGTCGCTGAGGATCTGGCTCCACAGCGCTCCCTTCGAGCCGCCGCCGGCAAACACCAGGCTATCGAAAGTCACCCCGGAAAACTGCGATATCTGCGCCAGGTTGCAGGCGGAGACAATCGCCGCGTTCTCCTCCAGGGCGCGGAACAGAGTGGCTTTATTGCACTTCTCCGGATCGATGGAGAGGTTAATAAACGACGGCGCGGCGTGGTACCACTGCTTAAAGTGCATGGCGTCGGAAAAAATAGGCATCACGCCGTGGGAACCGGCGGGTACGCGGCTGGCCATCTCCTCCAGCAGCGAATAGGCATCGACGCCGAGGCGCTCGGCAATCAGCTTTTCTTCAGCGCAGAAGGCGTCGCGGAACCAGCGCATGGTCAGGCCGGTAAAAAAGCTGATGGACTCCGCCTGCGCCATGCCGGGAATGACGTGAGGGTTAACGCGAATATTCATCTGCGGGTCGGTGCGCACCTGCGGCAGATTCACCACCTGCTGCCAGAAGGTGCCGCCGAGCACTGCGCTTTGTCCGGCGCGCACCACCCCGAGTCCCAGGCAGCCGAGCTGCACGTCGCCGCCGCCCATCACCACCGGCGTCCCGGCGCGCAGGCCGCTCTGCTGGGCTGCCGTATCGGTGACGGCGCCCAGCAGCGTGCCGGTCTCTTTCACCGGCGACAGCATATCGGCGCGCAGCCCGGCCATATCCAGCAGCGCCGGACGCCAGTCGCGGCTGAACAGATCGAGCATGCCGGTGGTGCCCGCGTTTGACGGGTCGACCGCCAGCTCGCCGGAAAGCTTCGCCGCCAGCCAGTCGCTGATCATGGTGATGGTCGCCGCCTTGCGGTAGATATCGGGCCGATGGTGCGCCAGCCACAGCAGGCGCGGCATCGCGCTGAGCGCCAGCGTTTGCCCGGAGACCTCGTACACCTCGGATTCAAAACGATAGTCGTGGATCTCTTTAAGCTCTGCGACTTCGCGGCTGGCGCGGGCATCAACGTTGGCGCAGGCCCAGATGGCCTCGCCGTTGCGGTCATAGAGGACGATCCCTTCGCGCATCGAACAGCAGGCGACGGACTGAATATCGGCGGGAGAGAGCCGGGCGGCGTCGAGCGCCTGGCGAATGCACTGGCAGGCCAGCTGCCAGTTGGTGGTAAGGTCGAACTCCATCGAGCCGGGGACGTTATCGACGCTCAGGTGTTTCCATTCGGCCTGGCCCACCGCCAGCTGGCGGCCATTGAGATCGAAAATGACCGCCCGAATGCTGCCGGTCCCGGCATCTAACGCTAACAGGTAACTCATGACATGCGCCTCGCTGTTGTCGCGCGGCGCCGGGCCTTCAGGAGGCCAGCGCGAGCACCGCGCGTGCTGTTGTCTCTTCCGTTACCAGGCCATTAATCCGCTTGCCAATCAGAGCGGCATGAATCGCCTGCGCTTTTTGTTCTCCTCCGGCGACGCCGACGATGGTCGGCAGCTGCGCCAGCTCATCCAGGGTCACGCCGAGCAGTTCCCGATGGATCTCCAGCCCCTCTACCGGCCGGCCGTCGGCCTGCAGGAAATAACCTAAAATGTCGCCGACCGCCCCTTTGCGGGCGTACATCAGCTGTTCGCCCTCGCTGATATAGCCGGAGCGCAGAATGGTCGCGTCGCGCCGCTGATCGATAGCGCCAATGCCAACCACCGCCGCGTCCGCCGCCGTCGCCGCCAGCATCACATCGCGCACGCTGGATTCGCGGCGCAGGATTTCGGCGACCTCCGCCGACGAGACCCGCAGCGGCGCCGGAATAATGCTCACGCTGCAGGCGGCATCCAGCTGACCGATGCCGGTCATATAGGGGCCGACGCCGCCGGAGAGGGTCACCAGCCGCACCTGCTGCGAGCCGATAAAGCCGCTGAGATGCTGCAGGCAGCTCATGGTGGCTTCGCCGAAGCCGACCGCCAGCAGCTGTCCCGGTTGCAGAATCCCCATCAGCGACTGCGCCGCGCCGATCCCCAGCCGGGTATTCATCGGCGGGGTGTTGAGCGCCGGCAGCACGCGAGCAATCTTGAGGCCAAAGCGCTGCTGGAGTTCGCTTTCCAGCGCCAGACAGCCTTCATAGCGCGAGTTGATCTGCACGCGGATCACCCCGGACTGGCGACCTTTCTCCAGCAGGCGGGAAATCTTCAGCCGCGGCAGCCCCAAACGCTCGCCGATGTCGTTTTGCGTCAGGCCGTCGTGGTAGTAACACCACGCCACCCGCGCCACCAGCTCTTCCTCGGCTAACGCCAGCCCGGCGTAGCGATGGTCTTCCGTAATGCGTTTTTCGCTCATAAATTGAACTCTTATAAAAATTTAGATCATATGTTCGCTATTGCGCGGTCGGAAAGTGTGAGCCGACTGGCAAAACGGATCTTTCCTCTCTGGCCCCTTTTTTCCGGACGATCTAAAGCGCCAAACTGTGATCTTCGCACGGTTGTAAATATAGTTCACCGTCTACGCTTTTGAACATTATTAAATTTAAAAATCATTTGTTCAAACGAGGCGCGACGATGAAGCCACTGCTTGAAGCTCGCCAGATCCGCAAACAGTTCTCCGGCGTTGCCGTGCTGAAGGGCATCGACTTTACGCTATGCGCGGGCCAGGTGCATGCGCTGATGGGGGGCAACGGCGCGGGTAAATCGACGCTGATGAAGATCATCGCCGGCGTCGAAACCCCGGATAGCGGTGAACTGACGATCGGCGAACGCGCGTTTGCGCGCCTTAACCCGGCGCTGGCCCACCAGCTGGGCATCTATCTGGTGCCGCAGGAGCCGATGCTGTTTCCCAACCTCAGCGTGCGCGAGAACATTCTCTTTCGTCTGCCGAAGCGGGCGGATACCGCCGCGCGGCTGCAGGAAAAACTGCAGCAGCTGAACTGCCAGATCAACCTGGACGCCAGCGCCAGCACGCTTGAGGTAGCCGATCAACAGATGGTCGAGATCCTGCGCGGCCTGATGCGCGAGGCGCGGATCCTGATCCTTGATGAACCCACCGCCTCTTTAACGCCGGGCGAAACGGAAAGGCTGTTTCAGCAGATCCGGGCATTGCAGGGGCTCGGCGTGGGGATCGTCTTTATCTCGCACAAACTGCCGGAAATCCGCCAGCTTGCCAGCCATGTGTCGGTGATGCGCGATGGGGCGGTAGTGCTCAGCGGCGAAACGGCGGGCTACGGCGACCAACAGCTTATCAGCGCCATGACGCCGGCCAGCCGCGACCATGCGCTGAGCGACACGCAAAAGCTGTGGCTGGCGCTGCCGGGCAACCGCCGCACCCAGGCGCAGGATTTTCCCGTTTTGCGGGTGGAGGATCTCACCGGCGAAGGTTTTATCGATCTCAGTCTGGAGATCCGCGCCGGGGAGATCGTCGGCCTCGCCGGGCTGGTGGGATCCGGGCGCACCGAATTTGCCGAAACCTTATACGGCCTGCGTCCGCCGCGCGCCGGGCGGATCTGGCTGGAGAACCGCGAGATTAGTCAGGAGAGCACCCGCGCCAGGCTGGCCAGCGGGCTGGTCTATCTACCCGAAGACCGCCAGGTCTCCGGGCTGTTTCTCGATGCGCCGGTGCGCTGGAACACGGTGATGTTCAATCAGCCGTCGTGGTGGCAGCAGGGGAAACGGGAGGCGGCGGTGGTCGAACGCTATCACCGGGCGCTGGGGATCAAGCTGGCCGATGGCGATCAGCCGGTGCGTACCCTCTCCGGCGGCAACCAGCAGAAGGTGCTGCTGGCGCGCTGTCTGGAGGCTAACCCGCTGCTGTTGATTGTTGATGAACCGACGCGCGGCGTGGATGTCTCCGCCCGCGCCGATATCTATCAGTTGCTGAAAAGCGTTGCCGCGCAAAATGTGGCGGTGCTGATGATCTCCAGCGATCTGGATGAGTTCGTTGGCCTGGCCGACCGGGTGTTGGTGATGCATCAGGGCCGCTACAGCGGCGAACTGGCGCGGCAGGCGGTGACCGTCGATCGCATGATGATCCTGGCCTTTGGAGGGCAGGCATGAAAACGTTACTCAAGAATCGCGAACTGAGTGCCTTCTTCGCCATCGTGGCGCTGTTTGCCGTGCTGGTGGCGCTCAATCCGGCCTATTTCAGCCTGCAGACGCTGGCAATGATTTTCGCCAGCTCGCAAATCCTGTGCCTGCTGGCGCTGGGGGCAACGCTGGTGATGCTGACCCGCAATATCGACGTGTCGGTGGGCTCCACCGTTGGCCTGAGCGCCATCGCCGTTGGGGTGGCGCTGAACAACGGCTACGGGCTGGCGACGGCGATCGCCTTCGCGCTGGCGATTGGCGCGCTGGCTGGGGCTTTTAACGGCCTGCTGGTGGTGGGGCTGCGCATTCCGGCGATCGTCGCCACCCTCGGCACGCTGGGGTTGTATCGCGGGGTGATGTTGCTGTGGACCGGCGGGAAATGGATCGAAGGCTTGCCCGATAGCCTGAAATCGCTCTCGGAGCCGCTGTTTATCGGCGTCTCGCCGCTGGGCTGGCTGGTGCTGGCGCTGCTGCTGGCGGGCGCATGGCTGCTGTCGCGCACCGCCTCTGGGCGTGATTTCTATGCCGTTGGCGATAACCTCGCCGCTGCCCGCCAGCTGGGCGTGGCGGTCAACCGCACGCGGATGCTGGCCTTTACCCTCAACGGTATGCTGGCGGCCTGCGCCGGGATCGTTTTCGCCGCGCAGATTGGCTTTGTGCCCAATCAGACCGGCAGCGGTCTGGAGATGAAAGCCATCGCCGCCTGCGTGCTGGGCGGAATTTCGCTGCTCGGCGGCACCGGCACCCTGCTCGGCGCGTTTCTCGGCGCCTTCTTCCTCACCCAAATCGACACCGTGCTGGTGCTGTTCCGCCTTCCCGCCTGGTGGAATGACTTTATCGCCGGCCTGGTCCTGCTCGGGGTGCTGGTCCTTGATGGCCGCCTGCGCCAGGCGCTGACCCGCCATCAGCGGGCGCTGAAGTACAGCCGTTTCCAGCCCGGCAACAAAGGGGGCAAACAGGTTGCCCGCTTTCCCGAACGCAAAAGCAAAGAGGTGGCGTAAATGAAGCTGAAGCTTAACTGGGAAAGCGCGCTGCTGGCGTTGTTAGTCGTGGAAATCCTGCTGTTCGGCGCGCTGAATCCGCGCATGCTGGATCTCAATATGCTGCTCTTTAGCACCAGCGACTTTATCTGCATCGGCATCGTCGCGCTGCCGCTGACGCTGGTGATCATCAGCGGCGGGATCGATATTTCGCTGGGCTCGACCATCGGCCTGTGCGCCATCGCCCTCGGGGTGATGACCCAGACGGGCTGGCCGCTGTGGCTGGCGGTGTCGCTGACGTTGCTGCTGGGGCTGCTGTGCGGGTTAATCAACGCCGCGCTGATCCACTACACCGGCATCAGCCCGCTGGTGATCACCCTCGGGACGCTGTATCTGTACGGCGGCGACGCGCTGCTGCTTTCCGGCATGGCCGGCGCCACCGGCTATGAAGGGATCGGCGGCTTTCCCGACAGCTTCACCGCCTTCGCCAATTTAACCCTGGGCGGGCTGCCGCTGCCGCTGGTGCTGTTCGCGGTTATCACCTTTCTCTTCTGGCTGCTGGCCCATCGCGGGCGCTTTGGCCGCCATCTTTTTTTACTCGGGCAAAACCCGCGCGCCGCCCGCTATGCCGCGCTGTCGGTCAACGGCATCCCGTATGTGCTGTATGGCCTGGTGGGCGTGGCGTCGGCGGTGGCGGCGCTGGTGATGGTCTCCTATTTTGGCTCGGCGCGTTCGGATTTAGGCCATGACCTGCTGATGCCGGCGCTGACCACGGCGGTGCTCGGCGGGGCCAATATTTACGGCGGCTCGGGATCGATACTGGGTACCGCGCTGGCGGCATTGCTGGTGGGGTATCTGCAACAGGGTTTACAGATGGTCGGCATCCCCAACCAGGTGTCGAGCGCGCTGTCAGGGGCGCTGTTGGTGGTGGTGGTGATGGGGCGTTCGCTGAGCCTGCACCGTGAATGGGTGCGCGCGACCTGGCGGCGTCTTTTCTCGCGTAAAACAATCGGAGCATAAACATACGATGAAAACCAAACGAATCCTCCAGACGAGCGTCCTGGCGCTGGCGTTAAGCGTGGCAACCGCCCAGGCGGCGGACCGCATTGCCTTTATACCTAAGCTGGTCGGCGTGGGCTTCTTTACCAGCGGCGGCAACGGCGCGAAAGAGGCGGGGAAAGCGCTGGGCGTGGATGTCACCTATGACGGCCCCACCGAGCCCAGCGTCTCCGGCCAGGTGCAGCTGATCAACAACTTCGTCAACCAGGGCTACAACGCGATTATCGTCTCCGCCGTCTCGCCGGACGGCCTGTGTCCGGCGCTGAAGCGGGCGATGCAGCGCGGGGTGAAGGTCCTGACCTGGGATTCCGATACCAAACCGGAGTGCCGCAGCATCTATATCAATCAGGGCACGCCGCAGCAGCTCGGCGGCCTGCTGGTGGAGATGGCGGAAAAGCAGGTGACCAGGCCCGCTGCCAAAGTGGCGTTTTTCTACTCCAGCCCGACGGTGACCGACCAGAACCAGTGGGTGAAGGAAGCCAAAGCCAAAATCGAAAAAGAACATCCGCAGTGGCAAATCGTCACCACCCAGTTCGGCTATAACGATGCCACCAAATCGTTGCAAACCGCCGAGGGGATCTTAAAAGCGTATCCCGATCTTGACGCCATTATCGCGCCGGATGCCAATGCCCTGCCGGCGGCGGCGCAGGCGGCGGAAAACCTCAAGCGCCAGGGCGTGGCGATCGTCGGCTTTAGTACCCCCAACGTAATGCGCCCGTACGTGGAGCGCGGCACGGTGAAAGCCTTTGGCCTGTGGGATGTGGTTCAGCAGGGCAAAATTGCGGTTAACGTCGCCGATCGTCTGCTGAAAAAGGGCGATCTTAACGTCGGCGACAGCGTTGAGGTGAAAGATATCGGCTCGCTGAAGGTCGAACCGAACAGCGTGCAGGGCTACCAGTATGAGGCGAAGGGCAACGGTATCGTGCTGCTGCCGGAGCGCGTGGTGTTCAGCAAAGAGAACATCAATAACTACGACTTCTGACGGAGGATGAGATGGCTGATTTAGACGATATCAAAGAGGGCAAGGACTTCGGCCTCGACCGCCCGCAGCAGAACACGCTGTATACCCTGAAAGGCTGCGGCTCGCTGGACTGGGGCATGCAGTCGCGGCTGGCGCGAATTTTTAATCCGCACAGCAACCGCACGGTCATGCTGGCCTTCGATCACGGTTACTTCCAGGGACCCACCACCGGGCTGGAGCGCATCGATCTGTCGATTGCGCCGCTGTTCGAGGAAACCGACGTGCTGATGTGCACCCGCGGCGTACTGCGCAGTCAGGTGCCGGCCGCGACCAACAAACCGGTGGTGCTGCGCGCCTCCGGCGGCAACTCGATCCTCAGCGAACTTTCCAACGAGTGCGTGGCGGTGGCGATGGAAGATGCGCTGCGCCTGAACGTCTGCGCAGTGGCGGCGCAGGTCTATATCGGCAGCCAATACGAACATCAGTCGATCAACAACATCATCAAACTGGTGGACGCCGGCAACCGCTACGGTATGCCGGTACTGGCGGTGACCGGCGTCGGCAAAGAGATGACCCGCGATGCGCGCTACTTCTCGCTGGCCAGCCGGATTGCCGCCGAAATGGGGGCGCAGTTTGTGAAGACCTATTTCGTTGAGGAAGGCTTTGAAAAAGTGACCGCCAGCTGCCCGGTGCCGATCGTCATCGCCGGGGGGAAAAAGCTGCCGGAGCATGAGGCGCTGGAGATGTGCTGGCGGGCGATCGACCAGGGGGCGTCCGGGGTGGATATGGGGCGCAATATCTTCCAGTCCAGCGCCCCGCGCGCAATGCTGAAGGCGGTGAAAAAGGTGGTGCATGAGAATCTGAACGCGCGCGAAGCGTACCAGTTCTGGCAGGAAGAGAAACAGGGAGAGCGGAAATGAATGTGACGCTGGTGGAGATCAATATCAAACCCGAGCGGGTGGATGAGTTTCTCGAGGTGTTCCGCGCCAACCACGAAGGGGCGCTGCGGGAGCCGGGCAACCTGCGCTTTGATGTTCTGCAGGATCCGGAGGTGAAGACCCGCTTTTTTATCTACGAAGCCTATAAAGACGATGAAGCGGTGCTGGCGCACAAGAAGACCCCGCACTATTTAGCCTGCGTCGAAAAGCTGGAAGAGATGATGTCGCAGCCGCGGCAGAAGCGCAGCTTTATCGGCCTGCTACCGCAGGTGTGAGGGAAATCCAGAGCAGAAGATAATCCCGGTCCTCTTCCATTGGGAGAGGACCGGGGGGAGGGGCAGTTTATTACGCCTCTTCAACCGAGACGCGCAGGGCCGCCAGCGCCTTACGCGCCGCCTTCAGCACCTGCTCGCACTGCTCAAGGGTGAGGGTCAGCGGCGGTTCAACGCGGATCGTCTTGGCGTTATTTAACGTCCCGGCGACCAGCACCCGCTGTCTGAACATCTCGCTGGCAAAGTCGTAGCCAATCTCGTTATCGACAAACTCGATGGCCATCAGCATGCCTTTCCCGCGTACTTCATTCACCAGGTCCGGATACTCCTGCGCCAGCAGGCGGAAACCGTCCAGCAGCATATCGCCTTTCTGCGCCGCCTGCGCCGGCAGGTTTTGCGACAACAGCACGTTGATGGTCGCCAGCGCCGCCGCACAGGCCAGCGGGTTGCCGCCGAAGGTCGTGGTGTGCAGGAACGGGTTGTCGAACAGCACCGAGAAGACCTCTTCCGTCGCCACCGTCGCGCCGATCGGCATCACGCCGCCGCCGAGCGCTTTCGCCAGACACAGAATGTCGGGCTGAACGTTCTCATGCTCGCAGGCGAACATCTTGCCAGTGCGGCCCATGCCGGTCTGCACTTCGTCGAGGATCAGCAGGGCGCCAAACTCGTCGCACAGCTTACGCACCGCCGGCAAATACCCCGTCGGCGGCAGGATCACGCCCCCTTCGCCCTGAATCGGCTCAAGGATCACCGCCGCGACGTCGTCGCCGGTTTTCTTGCACTCGCTCAGCATGGTGCGCATGGCGTTGATATCGCCGAACGGCACATGGCGGAAGCCCGGCAGCAGCGGCATAAACGGTTTGCGGAAAGTCGACTTGGCGGTGGCCGACAGCGCGCCCAGCGATTTGCCGTGGAAGGCGCCGCTGGTGGCGATGAAGGTGAATTTACCGCGCGGCGACTGATAGGCTTTCGCCAGCTTGATGGCCGCCTCTACCGATTCGGTACCGCTGTTGCAGAAGAAGCTGTACTTCAGTTTGCCGGGCGTTAAGGCCGCCAGGGTTTTCGCCAGCATCGCGCGTAGCGGATCCAGCAGTTCCTGGCTGTGAAGCGGTTGTTTCGCGAGTTGATTCTCGACGGCGGATACCACAACTGGATTACGGTGCCCTACATTGAAGATGCCAAACCCGCCAAGGCAGTCGATAAACTCCTGTCCCTGGGTGTCGACAAGCGTATTTAACCCTCCCGCTTGCCACTCTACGGCTCCGTAATCCCCGCCGGCTGTGACCGATTTTCGATACTCTAAAAACCCCGGATTCACATGCTCTTTAAAGTATTCTCTGACCTCCTGGTTAAGTGCTTTCATTTCCTCATGGTCAAGCGTGCGCTTTTCAATGAGATTCAGTGCGTGTGCGCTGCAGGCCAGAGCCGATGCGCTGGAAGGTAACCTGTTCAAAATGTGCTCCTGGGGCGGACGTATCACACGATACTGGATTAAGTATTGCAGGGATTACGCCAGTTCGGCAGAAGCGGTGAAAATCGGGATAAATGCAAAGTAAAAGACGAAATGTGTAAAATTTAATCTCATGGCGCCATTATTGGCACGTTTTATTCCTGAGCTGACGAGATTTTCTGCCTTGCGGCGTTGGGCGGCACGATCCGTCGTGGTGCGGGCTGCCCCAGCGCGGGGCAGCTGATGGTGAGAAAGGAGGCTTAGTCGAGCTGGGAGATCTCCATCGCCGCCCGGTCGATAATGCCGATGATCTGCTTGAGCTGGGCGGCGCTGCTGGCCTGCTGGTTCACTTTCAGGTCGAGGACCGCTTTGAAATTCTCCAGCGCGCGCTTCATCTGCGGATCGCGGCGCAGCTCGCAGCCGACCATCCGCGCCTGCAGACGCTCCTGGATATGGGCCAGATGCTCCTGGTTCTCCGCGTGCAGCTGTTTCCCCTCTTCGCTGATGACGATTTTTTTGCGTCCGTTGTCGTCTTCCACGCTGATGAGACCCTGGTCCTGGAGCAGATCCAGCGTCGGGTAGATCACCCCCGGGCTGGGACTGTAGTTCCCCTGGGTGAGGGTTTCGATCTCTTTGATCAGCTCATAGCCGTGGCTGGCGCTGCGGCTGAGGATGTCCAGAATAATCAGCCGCAGTTCGCCGTGGCCAAAGAAACGCTGGCGACGTCCGCCGCCGCGACGGCCATGGTCGCCGTGTTCGCTGGGGTCACCGTGGCGCCCGCGCGGCCCACGCCCGTCTTCATGATGATGTCGCATGGTTACCTCCTGCTATGTTTTGATATATCTAATTTATATCTAAAAAATGAATTCTCGCAATGCTGGTTGTGATTTATTTTTTAATTTGTTGATATTTATCTGTTTATTTTTGATTCTGGTATTTTAATGCGGTTTGTTTTGACTATATCAAAAAAAGACTTGCATTCTTTTTAGATGGCAATCATTATCATTTGCATCGAGTTTAGATATATCTATTTACTGTTCACGAAGGCGATCGATGATGACAAAAACCAAAGCAGACAAGTACCCGCAGCGTGTCCGCAATGAGCTGCGTTTCCGTGAGCTGACGGTGCTGCGCGTGGAGCGCGCAGGCGCGGCCTTCCAGCGCATCGTGCTGGGAGGCGAGGCGCTGGAAGGTTTCGTTTCCCGCGGCTTTGACGACCACACCAAGCTTTTCTTCCCGGAGCCGGGCGCGGCGTTTGCCCCGCCGCAGGTGACCGAGGAGGGGATTGACTGGGGCGAGGGCGTGCGGCCTGCTACCCGCGACTATACGCCGCTGTACGATGCCGAACGCCATGAGCTGGCGTACGACTTCTTTATCCACGACGGCGGAATCGCCAGCCGCTGGGCGCTGGAGGCAAAAGCGGGCGATAAGCTGGTGATCGGCGGTCCGCGCGGCTCGCTGGTAGTGCCGGAGGATTACGCCTGGCAACTGTATGTCTGCGATGAGTCCGGTATGCCGGCGCTGCGTCGTCGTCTGCTGGGTTTGCGTCAGCTGGCGGTGACGCCGCAGGTGACGGCCATCGTCACTATCGCCGATGCGTCATATAAAGATTATCTGGCGGATCTCGACGGCTTTAACATCGAGTGGGTGGTGGGCCACCATCCGGCGTTCGTCGCCGAGCGTCTGGCGCAGGTGAGGGTGCCGGCGGAGGATTATTTCATCTGGCTGACCGGCGAAGGCGCGGTGGTGAAATCGCTGCTGGCGCGCTTTGAGGATGAGAGCATCGATCAGCAGCTGGTGCGCTCGCAGGCGTACTGGCACAGCAAGTAAAAAGCCATCGTGGTCAAACCCGGATAGCGGCTTGCGCCTTATCCGGGCTACGGTTGGCGCCGATTTGTAGCCCCGGTAAGCGCAGCGCCACCGGGGGAAGTTTATCGTTCCGCCAGCGCTTTAAACACCATCGCCACCGCGTGGGCGCCGGGGTCCATGTTGCCGAGCAGGCTGTCGCTGTTGAGATAGGACGCTCGTCCGGCGCCGGCTTTGCCCGACTGGCAAGTGCGATCCGCGCCGGCCTGCGCCGCGGCAAAAGCGGCCTGCAGGTTCTCCGGTTCGGCGAGCAGCGCCGCCAGCGCTGGCTGCAGCGCGTCGATCATTGTCCGGTCGCCTTCCTCGGCGCCGCCGTAAAATTTCATCTGCTCCAGACCGGCGTTCAGCGCCTCGGCCACGCTGGCGCCGTGCCCCAGCTTCTGCCCGGCAGCGGTGAAGAAGATCGACATCAATACCCCGCTGGAGCCGCCCATCACCACCGTCAGGCGTTCGCCCGTGAGCGCGAACAGCGTGGGCAGATCGTTCAGCGGCAGCTGCTGGCGCTGCAGCAGGTCGGCAATCTCACGCGCCCCGGCGGCGAAGGTGGAGCCGGTATCGCCATCGCCCACTTTGGCATCCAGCGCGTTGAGATGGTCTTCAAGCCCGACGAGGGTGCCGGTCACCTGGGCCACGTAATCACCCACCTGCGGGTTGGCCGAAGGCGTAAAGTCGACGCGCGGGCTGGCGAGAGTGGACGGCATGATGTTAACCGTCCGCGGCTGCACCGGCCGCGGCCAGCCGGCGGTTTCCACATCCGCCAGCAGCGCTTTCTCAATACTCTCTTCCAGCACGATGGCGCTCAGCGAGAAACCCTTCATATCCAGGGCCGTCACCAGCGAGGCCGGGCCAATCAGCCAGTCAACGCGCGCCTGCAGCGGCGTGTTGGCCAGTTCGCGGGTCAGGATCGCCATTTCGGCCACCGACACGCCGCCGAGGTTATTGAGCATCACCGCCAGACGGCCGGTTTCCGGCAGGGCAGCGGTCAGTTTTTCCACCATCAGGTTGACGATGTCCGCACTGTTTTGCGTGGCGATGGTGGAGGCGCCAGGTTCGCCGTGGATACCCATTCCCAGCTCGGCGTGGCCGGCCTGATGGCGCGGCGCGCTGTCCGCCTCCTGCGGCAGATGGCAGCTGGCCAGCGCCACCCCGATGCTGGCGGTGTGGTTGGCGGCATACTGCGCTTCGCGCAGAACGGTGGCGAGATTGTAGCCGCGCTCGGCAAAATAGCCCGCCACCTTATGGACGAACAGCGTACCGGCGATGCCGCGCGGCTGTTTGTTTTCCGGCAGCGAAATGTCGTCGCCGACGATCAGCATTTCCACGTTGTAGCCGAGACGGCGCGCTTTCTCCGCCGCGAGGCCGAAGTTCAGCCGGTCGCCGGTATAGTTTTTTACGATCAGCAGGCAGCCCGCCTCGCCGGTCACCGCCTGAATGGCGGTAAGCACCGCGTCGACGCTCGGCGAGGCGAACAGATCGCCACAAACCGCGGCGGTCAGCATGCCTTTACCAATAAAGCCGACGTGCGCCGGTTCGTGGCCGGCGCCGCCGCCGGCGATCACCGCCACGTTGTTTTTATTCAGGTCGCGACGGACCACCACCCGGATCGCCGGGTCGCTCTCCAGCCGGGCGAGGTTGTTCCACGGACTGGCGATGATGGTTCCCTCAATCACATCGTTGACGAGGCTGGCGCGCTGGTTAAAAAAGAATTGAGACATAGTGGTTCCTGAAGAGTAAGCGAAAACTCACCCTCCGGAGGCAGGCCTCCGGAGCGGTAACGGACAAAGTGGATTTAGTGACGGATAAGGCGCTGGCGGCGCATATCGAGCGCGATGGGCTCGCCGGGCTGCACGCTGTTCAGCGCCTCGCCCTGCTGACACAGCCAGGCGATCCCCGCCGCGCGGGCGATAATCGCGCCGTGGGCCTGTTCGCTGCCGTCGCGCAGGCACAGGCCTTTCACGCGGCTGGCATCCAGTTGCAGGACGGCCGACGGGAACATGTTGTCAGCGATAATAATGGTCGGCTCGCCGGGCGTCGGCAGCGTTTCCTGCACGTCCTGCAGATGGCGCAGGGTGCGCTGCAGAATATCTTCGATATCGATATAGCGCGCCTGGAGATAGGGGTCATCCAGCTGGCGATACTGCTGGCTGAGCTCCATCAGCACCTGATGCCACGCCCATTCCGCCGAGCACGGCTCGGTGAGCAGACGATCGTTGGCGGCATCAAACAGATCCTCATCGTCGAGCAGGGTGTGGTGCCCGGCGAAAATCGCCGCGATATCGGCGTTAAATTTATTCTCCGCCAGCTCGGTCAGGGCAGTGAGATCCGCCAGCGTCTGGTCGATAGCCCGGCGCAGTCGCTGCTGTTCGCGGGCGACATCGGCGGCGGCCGGGCGGACCGGCTGGATCAGGGCCAGCGGATAGCGCAGCGCGATGCCTTCGACGCGCTCGGGGGCGGCCGGGGCCGCTGCCGGTTGCGCCGCAGGCGATTCGCCGAAGTTATCAGCGGCCAGCGCCTGAAACGCCGCCAGCGCCGCATCGGCCTCTGGCCCGCGGGCCAGCAGGCGCAGCTTATCGTTGCGCCTCACCTGCAGCAGGGCGATTTGGTTGAGGCTGTCCGGTTTGACGCACTTCCCGTTTTTCTCCAGCAGCAGATCGGCGTTAAAGCCCGCCAGCGCGGCGACCAGCTTCGACGCCGGACGCACGTGCAGGCCGTTGTGGTTCTGTATGACGACCGCAAGCGACTTGCTGTCGCCATCGTCGGCAAGCGTCGGCGCCGGGGCGGCGTCAGGGGTTGGCGAAGGTAAACCCAGCTGGATCCGTTTGGCCTCCAGAGCGTTCATGGCGTCGGCGATCACTTTGTCGATCCCGGCGCCGGAGGCGGCGCTGACGGTGGCCGCCAGCGTCCCCTCCACCAGCGGCGCGGCGCACAGCCGCACCTTCGCGGCAATCGCCGGATCGAGCAGGTCGAGGGCGGTCTCGGCGCTGAGCAACGCGCTGCCGATATCCATCATCACCAGCACGTGGTCGGTATCGGCGACGGATTCGATCGCTTCCATGACCTTGATCGGATCGGTGCCGATCGGGCTGTCTGGATCGTCGATCCCGGCGGCGATCGCCAGCTTGCAGCCGTCGTTGATTAACATCTGCCGGGCCAGTTCTCCGACACCTTCGCCCAGCCGGGCGCTATGAGAAACAATAACCAGGTTTACCATCGCGATTTCCTTACTCTTTGGCCGCGGCGGCCAGCATCTGCATCATAAACATCACTGACGTGGCGCCCGGATCCTGATGGCCGATGCTGCGTTCGCCAAGGTAGCTGGCGCGGCCTTTGCGCGCCTGCATGGTGATGGTGCTGTGGGCGCCGGCCTCCGCTGCTTTGCAGGCGGCATCCAGCGCGGCGGCGATCGACAGATGCTGCTCGCTGGACTGGCGCAGGGAGTCCACCACCGGCAGCCAGACGTCGCACATGGTTTTATCCCCTGGTTCCGCTTTACCGCGGTTGACGACGCCGTCCGCGCCTTCGCGGATCATCAGGTACAGTTCGTCGAGGGTCAGGCTCTGGTGGGCCTGAGTGACCTGCGCGGCGCGAATGAAGAAGGTGCCGAACAGCGGGCCGCTGGCGCCCCCGACGTTGGAGAGCAACGTCATGCCGGTGTTTTTGAGGATAAAGCCAATATCTTTATCGGCAATCGACGGCAGCTTTTCCACCACCTTGCTGAACCCGCGGTGCATATTCAGGCCGTGGTCGGCATCGCCGATCTCTTTATCGAGGCCGGTGAGAAAATCGCTCTCTTTGGTGAAGATATCGCCGCAGCGGTACAGCCAGTCGACGATTTGCGTTCTGTTCAGTGACATGTCGTGCTCCTTAGTTTCCCCAGTTCAGCGCCGGGGTATGAACCGGGGCGTCCCATAGCGCCAGCGTCTCATCATCCACTTTCAGCAGTGTGATGGAGAAGCCTGCCATATCCAGCGAGGTGCAGTAGCTGCCGACGAGGTTGCGTTCGATGATGATGCCGGACGCTTCGCAGCGCTGGGCGAGCCGGTGATAGACGCCGTACAGTTCGGACAGCGGCGTGGCGCCGAGGTTGTTGACCATGGCGATGACCCGGTCGCCGTTTTGTAGCGCGGTTTTGCTCTGCTTCACTTCCTGCCACGCGCCCTTAACGGTATCCCACTGGCGCAGCGTGCGGCTGTAGGCGCCATTCTCCAGCAGGGTATCGAACATCTCATCGACGGTTTGGTCCAGCGAGCTGAAGCGACGGCGGTCGATGCCCGGCTCGCCGTGAATGCCGACGCCGAACTCCATTTCATCGTCCTGCAGGGTAAAGGAGGGTTGTCCGGCGGCCGGTACGGTGCAGGCGCCGAGGGCGATGCCAATGGAGTGGCCGAGATTATTCAGGCGGCGCCCCAGTTCAGCGCAGGCCTCCAGCGAATCGCCGCGCTCGGCGGCGGCGCCGACCAGTTTTTCGATCAGTACGGTATTGGCGACGCCGCGGCGGCCTGCGGTATAGAGACTGTCTTTCACCGCCACGTCGTCGTCGACCACCACGGTGGTGACTTTAATGCCGCTCTCATGCAGCAGCTCGGTGGCGGTTTCGAAGTTCAGGATGTCGCCGGTGTAGTTTTTGATAATCAGCAGGACGCCTTCGCCGCCGTCAATCTGCATCGCGCATTCGAACATTTTATCCGGCGTCGGCGAGGTGAAGATTTCCCCCGGGCAGGCGCCAGAGAGCATCCCCTGGCCGATATAGCCGCAGTGCATCGGCTCATGGCCGCTGCCGCCGCCGGAGAGGAGGGCGACCTTGCCGGCCACCGGCGCGTCGGCGCGGGTGACGTACAGCGGGTCCTGGTGCAGGGTCAGCTGCGGGTGGGCTTTAGCCAGCCCCTGTAATTGTTCATTCAGTACATCTTCAACACGGTTAATCAGCTTTTTCATTATTCAGTGCTCCGTTGGAGAAGGTTCGATGCGGCCTCTCTGCTGGCGGAGGCGGTCATCGCGTAGGGGTATCGTCTGACGGTGCAGCGTGCCTGGCGATATGATGATTCTGGCTGAGCGGACGAAAAAAAGAATGCCCCGGCGATCGGGTTTCATTACGAAACATCGCCTGCTGATTTTGTTTCTTTATGGAACGTTTTTGCTGAGGAAACGGTGAAAATGCGAGCTGGCGCGCTTTTTTTCCTCTGTCTTAAGCGCCGGTCATCGCGGCTGGGCCAGCGGGCGGAAAAAAATTTTTTGCTAAATTTCCCCCGGCTGTGGGGAAAAAGCCTGCCGCTAAAGGGGGATGGTAAGGGAATTATGCGGCAGAGGAGCGGATCGGGATCGCAATCCTGACGAAGACTAGGGTTTTTTGTTCCAATATGGAACATAAAAATTTAACCTGTGTTTCATATCAGAACAAAAAGGCGAAAGATTTTTTTGTTCCGTGCCGGCCCTACAGTGATCGCACTGCTCCGGTACATTCCGTTGAGGCCGCGCTTTACCGGCCGGCGCGGATAACGCCAGGGCTCATCATGTCTACATGCGCACTTATTTGAGGGTGAAAGGAATGCTAAAAGTTATTCAATCTCCAGCCAAATATCTTCAGGGTCCTGATGCTGCTGTCCTGTTCGGTCAATATGCCAAAAACCTGGCGGAGAGCTTCTTCGTCATCGCTGACGACTTCGTGATGAAGCTGGCGGGGGAGAAAGTGGTGAATGGCCTGCAGAGTCACGATATTCGCTGCCATGCGGAACGGTTTAACGGCGAATGCAGCCATGCGGAAATTAACCGCCTGATGGCGATTTTGCAAAAACAGGGCTGCCGCGGCGTGGTTGGCATCGGCGGCGGTAAAACCCTCGATACCGCGAAAGCGATCGGTTACTACCAGAAGCTGCCGGTGGTGGTGATCCCGACTATCGCTTCGACCGATGCGCCGACCAGCGCGCTGTCGGTGATCTACACCGAAGCGGGCGAGTTTGAAGAGTATCTGATCTATCCGAAAAACCCGGATATGGTGGTGATGGACACGGCGATTATCGCCAAAGCGCCGGTACGCCTGCTGGTCTCCGGCATGGGCGATGCGCTCTCCACCTGGTTTGAGGCCAAAGCCTGCTACGATGCGCGCGCCACCAGCATGGCCGGGGGGCAGTCCACCGAGGCGGCGCTGAGTCTGGCCCGCCTGTGCTATGATACGCTGCTGGCGGAGGGCGAAAAGGCCCGTCTGGCGGCGCAGGCCGGGGTGGTGACCGAAGCGCTGGAGCGCATCATCGAAGCGAACACCTACCTCAGCGGCATTGGCTTTGAAAGCAGCGGCCTGGCCGCCGCCCACGCGATCCACAACGGTTTCACCATTCTGGAAGAGTGCCATCACCTGTATCACGGCGAGAAAGTGGCCTTCGGCACCCTGGCGCAGCTGGTGCTGCAGAACAGCCCGATGGACGAGATTGAAACCGTGCTGGGCTTCTGCCAGCGCGTCGGCCTGCCGGTGACCCTCGCGCAGATGGGCGTCAAAGAGGGGATCGACGCGAAAATCGCCGCGGTGGCGAAAGCCACCTGCGCGGAAGGGGAAACCATCCACAATATGCCGTTTGCGGTGACCCCGGAGAGCGTGCACGCCGCTATCCTCACCGCCGATCTGTTAGGCCAGCAGTGGCTGGCGCGTTAATTCGCGGTGGCTAAACCGCTGGCGCCGGTCGGCGGTCTTTCTTTCTCCCCTCTGGCAGCGGCTGCCGGAGGGGTTCTCTATGGTAAAACGCGGAAAACAGTATGACTGTTCAGACTCAGGATACCGGGAAGGCGGTCTCTTCCGTCATCGCCCAGTCATGGCATCGCTGCAGCAAGTTTATGCAGCGCGAAACCTGGCAAAAACCGCACCAGGCCCAGGGCCTGACCTTTGACTCGATCTGTCGGCGTAAAACCGCGCTGCTGACCATCGGTCAGGCGGCGCTGGAGGACGCCTGGGAGTTTATGGACGGTCGCCCCTGCGCGCTGTTTATCCTTGATGAGACCGCCTGTATTCTGAGCCGCTGCGGCGAACCGCAAACGCTGGCGCAGCTGGCTGACCTGGGGTTTCGCGACGGCAGCTACTGCGCGGAGAGCATTATCGGCACCTGCGCGCTGTCGCTGGCCGCGATGCAGGGGCAGCCGATCAACACCGCCGGCGATCGGCATTTTAAGCAGGCCCTGCAGCCATGGAGCTTTTGTTCGACGCCGGTGTTCGATAACCACGGGCGGCTGTTCGGCTCTATCTCGCTTTGCTGTCTGATGGAGCACCAGTCCAGCGCCGACCTCTCCCTGACGCTGGCCATCGCCCGCGAGGTGGGCAATTCCCTGCTCACCGACAGCCTGCTGGCGGAATCCAACCGCCACCTCAATCAAATGTACGGCCTGCTGGAGAGCATGGACGACGGGGTGATGGCGTGGAACGAACAGGGGGTACTGCAATTTCTCAATGTTCAGGCGGCGAGACTGCTGCATCTTGATGCCCAGGCCAGCCAGGGAAAAAATATCGCCGATCTGGTGACCCTGCCGGCGCTGCTGCGCCGCGCCATCAAACACGCCCGCGGCCTGAATCACGTTGAAGTCACCTTTGAAAGCCAGCACCAGTTTATCGACGCGGTGATCACCTTAAAACCGATTGTCGAGTCGCAAGGCAACAGCTTTATTCTGCTGCTGCACCCGGTGGAACAGATGCGGCAGCTGATGACCAGCCAGCTGGGCAAAGTCAGCCACACCTTTGAGCAGATGTCAGCCGACGATCCGGAAACCCGGCGGCTGATCCACTTTGGCCGCCAGGCGGCGCGCGGCGGCTTTCCGGTACTGCTGTGCGGTGAAGAGGGGGTGGGGAAAGAACTGCTGAGCCAGGCCATCCACAATGAAAGCGAGCGGGCGGGCGGCCCCTACATCGCCGTCAACTGCCAGCTGTATGCCGACAGCGTGCTGGGCCAGGACTTTATGGGGAGCGCCCCCACCGATGATGAAAATGGCCGCCTGAGCCGCCTTGAACTGGCCAACGGCGGCACCCTGTTTCTGGAAAAAATTGAGTATCTGGCGCCGGAGCTGCAGTCCGCCCTGCTGCAGGTGATTAAGCAGGGAGTGCTTACCCGCCTCGACGCCCGCCGCCTGATCCCGGTGGATGTGAAGGTGATCGCCACCACCACCGTCGATCTGGCCAACCTGGTGGAACAGAACCGCTTTAGCCGCCAGCTGTACTATGCGCTGCACTCTTTCGAGATCGTCATTCCGCCGCTGCGCGCCCGGCGCAACAGTATCCCGTCGCTGGTGCATAACCGGCTGAAAAGCCTGGAGAAGCGTTTCTCTTCCCGGCTGAAAGTGGACGATGACGCGCTGGCCCAGCTGGTGGCCTACTCGTGGCCGGGAAATGATTTTGAGCTTAACAGCGTGATAGAGAACATCGCCATCAGCAGCGATAACGGCCACATTCGCCTGAGCAACCTGCCGGAATATCTCTTTTCCGATCGGCCGGGGGCCGATAGCGGCTCATCGCTGCTGCCGGCCAGCCTGACCTTTAGCGCCATCGAAAAAGAGGCCATCATCCACGCCGCCCGGGTGACCAGCGGGCGGGTGCAGGAGATGTCGCAACTGCTGAATATCGGCCGCACCACCCTGTGGCGCAAAATGAAGCAGTACGATATCGACGCCAGCCAGTTCAAGCGCAAGCATCAGGCCTAGTCTCCTCGATACGCGCCATGGAGAACAGGGCGTCCGACAGACGATTGCTGTAGCGTTTGAGCGCGTCGCGCAGAGGGTGCGAGCGGTCCATGGCCGTCAGCAGACGTTCCAGCCGACGGGCCAGGGTGCGCGCCACGTGCAGCTGGGCGGAGGCGAGATTCTTCCCCGGGATCACAAACTGTTTCAGGGGGCCGCTTTCGGCCATATTGCGGTCGATAAGTCGCTCCAGGGCGGTGATCTCCTCCTCGCCGATCGTCTGGCTCAGGCGGACCAGGCCCCGCGTATCGCTGGCCAGTTCGGCCCCCAGCGCGAACAGCGTCTCCTGAATCTGATGCAGACTTGCCCGCAGCCCGGCGTCGCGGGTGGTGGCATAGCAGACGCCCAGCTGGGATATCAGTTCATCGACGGTGCCGTAGGCCTCGACGCGAATATGGTCTTTCTCGATGCGGCTGCCGCCGTACAGGGCGGTGGTGCCTTTATCTCCGGTGCGGGTATAGATACGGTACATTCAGCTTCTCTCACTTAACGGCAGGACTTTCACCAGCTGCCCGGCGTTGGCGCCGAGCGTACGCAGATGATCGCGGCTATCGGTGACGTGCCCGGTCGCCAGCGGCGCGTCCGCCGGCAGCTGGGCATGGGTTAGCGCGATCTCGCCGGCTGCGCTGAGCCCAATGCCCACCCGCAGCGTCGAGCTTCTGGCCGCCAGGGCGCTCAGCGTATCGGCGTCACCGCCTTCGTCGCAGGATACGGTCTGGCAGGGGACCCCCTGCTCCTCCAGCCCCCAGCACAGCTCATTGATGGCGCAGGCATGGTGCCCGCGCGGATCGTAAAACAGGCGTACGCCCGGCGGTGAAAGCGACATGACGGTCCCCTCGTTAACACTCAGAATGCCTGGCGGAAAATCGCGGCAATCTCCTGCTCGTTGCCCTTACGCGGGTTCGAGAACGCGTTGCCGTCTTTCAGGGCCATCTCCGCCATGTAAGGGAAGTCGGCCTCTTTCACCCCCAGATCGCGCAGATGCTGCGGAATCCCGATATCCATCGACAGACGCGCGATGGCGCCGATAGCTTTTTCCGCCGCGTCGAGGGTCGACAGTCCGGCGATATTTTCGCCCATCAGTTCGGCGATATCGGCGAATTTTTCCGGGTTGGCGATCAGGTTATAGCGAGCCACGTGCGGCAGCAGGACGGCGTTGGCCACGCCGTGCGGCATGTCGTACAGCCCGCCCAGCTGATGCGCCATGGCGTGCACATAACCGAGGTTGGCGTTATTGAAGGCCATCCCGGCCAGCAGAGAGGCGTAGGCCATGTTTTCCCGCGCCTGAAGATTGCTGCCGAGGGCGACGGCCTGGCGCAGGTTGCGGGCGATGAGGCGGATCGCCTGCATGGCGGCGGCGTCAGTCACCGGGTTGGCGTCTTTAGAGATATAGGCCTCTACGGCGTGGGTCAGGGCATCCATCCCGGTCGCCGCGGTCAGGGCGGCCGGTTTGCCGATCATCAGCAGCGGATCGTTGATGGAGACCGACGGCAGGTTGCGCCAGCTGACGATCACAAACTTCACTTTGGTTTGGGTGTTGGTCAGGACGCAGTGGCGGGTGACCTCGCTGGCGGTGCCGGCGGTGGTGTTGACCGCGACGATGGGCGGCAGCGGGTTGGTCAGGGTCTCAATCCCGGCATACTGATAAAGATCGCCCTCATGGGTGGCGGCGATGCCGATGCCTTTGCCGCAGTCGTGCGGGCTGCCGCCGCCCACGGTGACGATAAGGTCGCACTGCTCGCGGCGAAACACGGCGAGACCGTCGCGCACGTTGGTGTCTTTCGGGTTCGGCTCGACGCCGTCAAAGATCGCCACCTCGATGCCGGCCTCCCGCAGATAATGCAGAGTTTTATCCACCGCGCCATCTTTTATCGCCCGCAGGCCTTTGTCGGTAACCAGCAGGGCTTTTTTACCCCCCAGCAGCTTGCAGCGTTCACCGACCACGGAAATAGCGTTGGGGCCAAAAAAGTTAACGTTTGGCACCAGATAATCAAACATACGATAGCTCATAATATACCTTCTCGCTTCAGGTTATAATGCGGAAAAACAATCCAGGGCGCACTGGGCTAATAATTGATCCTGTTCGACCGTACCACCGCTAACGCCGACGGCACCAATTATCTGCTGGTTTAAAATAACCGGCAGGCCGCCGCCAAAAATAATGATTCGCTGTTGATTGGTCAGCTGTAGACCATACAGAGATTGTCCGGGCTGGACCGCTGGCGTAATTTCATGGGTGCCTTGTTTCAGGCTGCAGGCGCTCCAGGCTTTATTCAGCGAAATATCGCAGCTGGAGACAAAGGCTTCGTCCATCCGCTGGACAAGCAGCGTGTTGCCGCCGCGGTCAACCACGGAAAATACCACTGATACGTTGATCTCGTTAGCTTTTTTCTCCACTGCTGCCGCCATTTTCTGGGCGGCGGCCAGGGTGATAGTCTGAATGTGTTGGCTCTTGTTCATGATTATCTCCCGCGCCAGGGTAATGCTGACGCGAATAGTCAGTAGGGGGCTAAAGTTAAAAAAACTATCGCCACGCGGTTGGCTTAATTTATTTTTCTCAGCGTTATTTTGTCGCCCGCCATGATTTAGTCAACAGGTCAAAAAAGGTCTCAGAAAAACGCGAGGGCGGGATTTTTTTATTAATTGATTTATATCAATGCTGGCGATCACATTTTTTATTTTAGCCGTTGCGGCGGGGTTTCATAGTGAAACTGTTTGCCGATTTAACGTGCCAGATTGAAACAAAATTAATTTTATTTTTTTCACCAGTGGCTCCTTTAAAGTTCCGCTATTGCCGGTAATGGCCGGGCGGGCAGCGACGCTGGCCCGGCGTGTTCGCTACCGTCTGCGGATTTCACCTTTTGAGCCCATGAACAATGAAAAGATCAAAACGATTTGCAGTACTGGCCCAGCGCCCCGTCAATCAGGACGGGCTGATTGGCGAGTGGCCTGAAGAGGGACTGATCGCCATGGAAAGCCCCTTTGACCCGGTCTCGTCGGTCAAAGTGGAAAACGGTCGGATCGTTGAGCTGGACGGCAAGCGCCGGGACCAGTTTGACATGATCGACCGGTTTATCGCCGACTACGCGATCAACATTGAGCGCACGGAGCAGGCGATGCGTCTGGAGGCGCTGGAGATAGCCCGCATGCTGGTGGATATCCACGTCAGCCGGGAGGAGATCATCGCCATCACCACCGCCATCACGCCGGCCAAAGCGGTTGAAGTCATGGCGCAGATGAACGTGGTGGAGATGATGATGGCGCTGCAAAAGATGCGCGCCCGCCGAACGCCCTCCAACCAGTGCCATGTCACCAACCTGAAGGATAATCCGGTGCAGATTGCCGCCGACGCCGCCGAGGCCGGGATCCGCGGCTTCTCCGAGCAGGAGACCACGGTCGGTATTGCGCGCTATGCCCCGTTCAACGCCCTGGCGCTGCTGGTCGGCTCGCAGTGCGGCCGCCCCGGCGTGTTGACGCAATGCTCGGTGGAAGAGGCCACCGAGCTGGAGCTGGGCATGCGTGGCTTAACCAGTTACGCCGAGACGGTGTCAGTCTACGGCACCGAGGCGGTATTTACCGACGGCGATGACACCCCATGGTCAAAGGCGTTCCTCGCCTCGGCCTACGCCTCCCGAGGGCTGAAAATGCGCTACACCTCCGGCACCGGCTCCGAAGCGCTGATGGGCTATTCGGAGAGCAAGTCGATGCTCTACCTCGAATCGCGTTGCATCTTCATTACCAAAGGCGCCGGGGTGCAGGGTCTACAGAACGGGGCGGTGAGCTGCATCGGCATGACCGGCGCCGTGCCCTCGGGCATTCGGGCGGTGCTGGCGGAAAATCTGATCGCCTCCATGCTCGACCTCGAAGTGGCCTCGGCCAACGACCAGACCTTCTCCCACTCGGATATCCGCCGCACCGCGCGCACCCTGATGCAGATGCTGCCGGGCACCGACTTTATTTTCTCCGGCTACAGCGCGGTGCCGAACTACGACAACATGTTCGCCGGCTCGAACTTCGATGCGGAAGATTTTGATGATTACAACATCCTGCAGCGCGACCTGATGGTTGACGGTGGACTGCGTCCAGTGACCGAGGCGGAAACCATCGCCATTCGCCAGAAAGCGGCGCGGGCGATCCAGGCGGTCTTTCGCGAGCTGGGGCTGCCGCCGATCGCCGACGAGGAGGTGGAGGCCGCCACCTACGCGCACGGCAGCAACGAGATGCCGCCGCGTAACGTGGTGGAGGACCTGAGCGCGGTGGAAGAGATGATGAAGCGCAATATTACCGGCCTCGATATTGTCGGCGCGCTGAGCCGCAGCGGCTTTGAGGATATCGCCAGCAATATTCTCAATATGCTGCGCCAGCGGGTCACCGGCGATTACCTGCAGACCTCGGCCATTCTCGATCGACAGTTCGAGGTGGTGAGCGCGGTCAACGACATCAATGACTATCAGGGGCCGGGCACCGGCTATCGCATCTCCGCCGAACGCTGGGCGGAGATCAAAAATATTCCGGGCGTGGTCCAGCCCGACACCATTGAATAAGGCGGTATTCCTGTGCAACAGACAACCCAAATTCAGCCCTCTTTTACCCTGAAAACCCGCGAGGGCGAGGCGGCTTCTGCCGATGAACGCGCCGATGAAGTGGTGATCGGCGTCGGCCCCGCCTTCGATAAACACCAGCATCACACCCTGATCGATATGCCCCATGGCGCGATCCTTAAAGAGCTGATTGCCGGGGTGGAGGAAGAGGGACTTCACGCCCGAGTGGTGCGCATTTTGCGCACGTCCGACGTCTCCTTTATGGCCTGGGATGCGGCGAACCTGAGCGGCTCGGGGATCGGCATCGGTATCCAGTCGAAGGGGACCACGGTCATCCATCAGCGCGATCTGCTGCCGCTCAGCAACCTGGAGCTGTTCTCCCAGGCGCCGCTGCTGACGCTGGAGACCTACCGGCAGATTGGCAAAAACGCCGCGCGCTATGCGCGCAACGAGTCACCTTCGCCGGTGCCGGTGGTGAACGACCAGATGGTGCGGCCGAAATTTATGGCCAAAGCCGCCCTGTTTCATATCAAAGAGACCAAACATGTGGTGCAGGACGCCGAGCCCGTCACCCTGCACGTCGACTTAGTAAGGGAGTGACCATGAGCGAGAAAACCATGCGCGTGCAGGATTATCCGTTAGCCACCCGCTGCCCGGAGCATATCCTGACGCCCACCGGCAAACCATTGACCGACATCACCCTCGAGAAAGTGCTCTCTGGCGAGGTGGGCCCGCAGGATGTGCGGATCTCCCGGCAAACCCTTGAGTACCAGGCGCAGATTGCCGAGCAGATGCAGCGCCATGCGGTGGCGCGCAATTTTCGCCGCGCGGCGGAGCTTATCGCCATCCCTGACGAGCGCATTCTGGCTATCTATAACGCGCTGCGCCCGTTCCGCTCCTCGCAGGCGGAGCTGCTGGCGATCGCCGACGAGCTTGAGCACACCTGGCATGCGACGGTGAATGCCGCCTTTGTCCGGGAGGCGGCGGAAGTGTATCAGCAGCGGCATAAGCTGCGTAAAGGAAGCTAAGCGGAGGTCAGCATGCCGTTAATAGCCGGGATTGATATCGGCAACGCCACCACCGAGGTGGCGCTGGCGTCCGACGACCCGCAGGCGAGGACGTTTGTTGCCAGCGGGATCGTCGCGACGACGGGCATGAAAGGGACGCGGGACAATATCGCCGGGACCCTCGCCGCGCTGGAGCAGGCTCTGGCGAAAACGCCATGGTCAATGCGCGATGTGTCTCGCATCTATCTTAACGAAGCCGCGCCGGTCATTGGCGATGTGGCGATGGAGACCATCACCGAGACCATTATCACCGAGTCAACCATGATCGGTCATAACCCGCAGACCCCGGGCGGGGTGGGCGTCGGCGTGGGGACAACCATCGCCCTCGGCCGGCTGGCGACGCTGCCGGCGGCGCAGTATGCCGAGGGGTGGATCGCGCTGATTGACGACGCTGTCGATTTCCTTGACGCCGTGTGGTGGCTCAATGAGGCGATCGACCGCGGGATCAACGTGGTGGCGGCGATCCTCAAAAAGGACGACGGCGTGCTGGTGAACAACCGCCTGCGCAAAACCCTGCCGGTGGTGGATGAAGTGACGCTCCTGGAGCACGTGCCCGAGGGGGTGATGGCGGCAGTGGAGGTAGCCGCGCCGGGGCAGGTGGTGCGGATCCTGTCGAATCCCTACGGCATCGCCACCTTCTTTGAGCTGAGCCCGGAGGAGACCCAGGCCATCGTCCCCATCGCCCGCGCGCTGATTGGCAACCGCTCAGCGGTGGTGCTCAAGACCCCCCAGGGCGACGTGCAGTCGCGGGTGATCCCGGCGGGCAAGATCTACATCAGCGGCGAAAAGCGCCGTGGAGAAGCCGATGTCGCCGAGGGCGCGGAGGCGATCATGCAGGCGATAAGCGCCTGCGCTCCGGTACGCGACATCCGCGGCGAACCGGGCACCCACGCCGGCGGCATGCTCGAGCGGGTGCGCAAGGTGATGGCGTCCCTGACCGGCCATGAGATGAGCGCGATCCACATCCAGGATCTGCTGGCGGTGGATACATTTGTTCCGCGCAAGGTGCAGGGCGGGATGGCTGGGGAGTGCGCTATGGAGAATGCCGTCGGGATAGCGGCGATGGTGAAATCGGATCGTCTGCAGATGCAGGTTATCGCCCGTGAGCTGAGCGCCCGACTCCAGACTGAGGTGGTCGTGGGCGGCGTGGAAGCCAACATGGCCATCGCCGGGGCGTTAACCACGCCGGGCTGTGCGGCGCCGCTGGCGATCCTCGACCTCGGCGCTGGTTCGACGGATGCGGCGATCGTCAGCGCGGAGGGGCAGATCGCCGCGGTGCATCTCGCCGGGGCGGGAAATATGGTCAGCCTGCTGATTAAAACCGAGCTGGGTCTCGAGGATCTTTCGCAGGCGGAAGCGATAAAAAAATACCCGCTGGCCAAAGTGGAAAGCCTGTTCAGTATCCGCCACGAGAATGGCGCAGTGGAGTTCTTCCGGGAAGCCCTCAGCCCGGCGGTGTTCGCCAAAGTGGTGTACATCAAGGAGGGCGAACTGGTGCCGATCGATAACGCCAGCCCGCTGGAAAAAATTCGTCTTGTGCGCCGCCAGGCGAAGGAGAAAGTGTTTGTTACCAACTGCCTGCGTGCGCTGCGCCAGGTCTCCCCCGGCGGTTCCATTCGCGATATCGCCTTTGTGGTGCTGGTGGGCGGATCATCGCTGGATTTTGAGATCCCGCAGCTTATCACCGACGCCCTGTCGCACTACGGCGTGGTCGCCGGGCAGGGCAACATTCGGGGAACAGAAGGGCCGCGCAATGCGGTCGCCACCGGGCTGGTGCTGGCCGGTCATGCCGATTAAGCCGGCGCTCGCGCCAGCCTCTCTCTATAACGTGCTATTTCAGGATGCCAATGATGAACCAGACTTCTAGCTTAACCGGGCAGTGCGTGGCCGAGTTTCTTGGCACCGGACTGCTCATTTTCTTCGGCGCAGGCTGTGTCGCTGCGCTGCGGGTCGCCGGCGCCAGCTTTGGCCAGTGGGAAATCAGTATTATCTGGGGCCTCGGCGTCGCCATGGCCATCTATCTGACGGCCGGCGTCTCCGGCGCGCACCTTAATCCGGCCGTCACCATTGCCCTGTGGCTGTTCGCCTGTTTTGAACGCCGTAAAGTACTGCCGTTTATTGTCGCCCAGACGGCCGGGGCATTCTGCGCCGCCGCCCTGGTGTACGGGCTCTATCGTCAGCTGTTTCTCGATCTTGAACAGAGCCAGCATATCGTTCGCGGTACCGTCGCCAGCCTTAACCTGGCCGGGGTCTTTTCCACCTACCCGCATCCGCATATCACCTTTTGGCAGGCGTTTGCCGTAGAGACCACCATCACGGCGATCCTGATGGCGATGATCATGGCTCTGACCGACGACGGCAATGGCATCCCGCGCGGGCCGCTGGCGCCGTTGCTGATTGGCTTGTTGATCGCCGTGATCGGCGCGTCGATGGGGCCGCTAACCGGCTTTGCGCTGAATCCGGCGCGTGATTTCGGCCCTAAACTGTTTACCAGTCTGGCCGGCTGGGGCGCGATCGCCTTTACCGGCGGGCAGTCGATACCCTACTTTTGGGTGCCGCTGCTGGCGCCGGTGGTGGGGGCGATTATGGGAGCGTTTTTATACCGCAAGCTTATCGGCCACCATCTGCCGTGCGAATGCGGTAGCGATGAGTGAAACGGGGCCCGCCGTATCACGGCGGGCAACGAGGTTAACTTTCCCCGGCGAGTCGCCGGGGATCAGGGTTATTTCTTGATGACCGCATTGAGCTCGCCGAGTTTGGCGGCGGGGTTCTTGTGGCACTGCTGCAACATTTTCGGCACCGAGACGGTCTCGACTTCATGCCAGTCGACGTAGTCGCCGCCGCTGAAGTCGGTGTTGCGGTTCACCACCCAGAAGGCCACCGGGGTCATGCTTTTTGGGTTCAGATCCATAAACTCCTGACAGGTCATATTCTGCGGTGTGGTTTCCAGAATCGCGAACGCCGGGCTGGTCATCAGACAGAATGTGGTGGCCGCTACGGTCAGTACGAGTGCTTTAGGCAAATTCATTTTCTTCTCCAGTGACAAAATAGGGCTTAAGCCTGGGCGTGCTTCATTTTATTGCGCAGGACCAGCAAGCCGATGGCGCTAAATATCATTTCAACGCCGATAAAGGCGGTAATAAATATCCAGCTTTGCTGCGGATTCATGGCCAGCCACAGGCAGGCGATAAGTAAATCCAACAGGCCGATAAAAATATTCCAGCCGGCGCCGCTTTGTTTTCGGGTTTGACATCCGTTGACGATGCGGGAAATACCGCCGAGAACAAATAAAAAGCCGAATAAGAGAGCCAGGCTGCTCATGCCGTTAAGAGGATTAACGACAAAGCTCAGGCCGAGCACGATCCAGGCGATGGCGAAGATCAGCGCCACCAGGCGTGATTTCCAGTGCTGCTGGCGGAAGACGATCAGGCTGTACAGTGAGTAGAAGCCGCAGATCATCAACAACATGCCGGTCACCGTGGCGAGATACCAGCCGGCGACCAGCGGCCAGGCCAGGCAACAGGCCCCGCAGATAAACAGCAGCGCGGCCATCAAGCCGGCATGCCGTTTATATCGAATCAAGACGCGTGGGTTAAACGCATTTAAGGTGTAATGGCTAAACATAAACATAATTGCTCCGCAGATCCCGGTTGCCGGCCTGACGCTGAATAAAATGCGTCATGCTTTATTCAGCGGGCCAAAAGAAAGGTCTGAGGAAAATAGTAGGCCGCGCTATCGGCAGGCGTAAATAAGAGCGCTGAGGTGACTTTATACGCCTTGTCTGACAGCTGTCAGACAAGGCCCGCAATATTCCTTCCGGGCTCTGATTCTCAATGCCCACGATATTTTTTAAGCTGGCTGCGTTTGGTGATGCTTACCGATTTTAATCAGGAGTTAACGATGAAAAAAGTCATTCTGGCGAGCCTGCTGGCAACCATGATGGGTACCTCTCCGGTGTGGGCAGCAGATAGCGCGACGGCAGCGCCAGCCGCGGCAGCCACAGCGCAGGTGCAGAAAGAAGCCGCCGATGTGCTGCAGGTGGCAGTGCAGGGCGCGAACGCGATGCGCGACGTCCAGTTCGCCCGTCTGGCGCTGTTCCATGGCCAGCCGGATAGCGCGAAAAAACTGACTGACGACGCCGCCGCGCTGCTGGCCGCCGATGACGCCAGCTGGGCGAAGTTTGTGAAAACCGATGCTAAAGCCAAAATGATCGCCGATCGCTATGTGGTCATTAACGCCTCTATCGCTCTGTCTGAAGACTATGTAGCCACGCCGGAAAAAGAGAGTGCCATTAAATCCGCTAACGAAAAACTGGCGAAAGGCGATCAGAAAGGGGCTATCGATACCCTCCGTCTGGCCGGTATTGGCGTAATTGAGAACCAGTATCTGATGCCGCTCAACCAGACCCGTAAGGCGGTGGCGCAGGCGCAAGACCTGCTGAAAGCTGGAAAATATTACGAAGCGAATCTGGTGCTGAAAGGCGCTGAAGAGGGCATCGTGGTGGACAGCGAGATGCTGGTGGCAGGCAACTGATACCTGTTCCACCCTGAGAGAGCGCAGAGGAAGAAACTGACAAGGATGTCCCCTTAACGGTCGGGCAGGCGGACTGCCCGACCGGAACGGCTAGTGGCCGATCAGGGCGTCGATTTCGCCATCGATCTCGCGCATGACGCCGGTGATGCGCTGTACCACCTCCAGACAGCTTGCCGGCGTTAGCGAGTCAGGCCGCTTCGCCTCAAAAGGGGCGCACAGCGCTTGCAGCGCAGTAATCCCCAGAATTTGCGCTGAACCGTGCAGACGGTGCAGCGCTCGCAGAAAGATCTGCGGCTCATGCCGGGCGATTGCCTGTCCGGCAGCCTGTAAATCCGCGGCCGACGCATCGCGGAACGTCTCCAGCATCTCAGTCATCAGCGCCTGGTCTCCCCCGGTATTTTCGGTCAGCACGCTGAGCCGCAGGTGTCGGGCGACGTTTGGCGATGCGTGGCCCACCGCTAAACGGCTCAGCTCGTGGCTCAGCGTCTGGACCGACACCGGCTTAAACAGACACATATTCATGCCGCTGGCCAGACAGGCCTCCCGCGACTGCGGCAGCGCGCTGGCGGTCACCCCCCAAATCATCAGGTCCGGGTAGCGCCGACGTAGCGACGCCGCCAGCGCCAGGCCATCTTTCTTCGGCATATTGAGGTCCGTGATCAGCAGATCGTAATGTTTGCCAGCGAGCTTATTCTCCGCCTCTTCACCGTCGCAGGCTTCATCGACGCTATAGCCGATAGTGCTGAGCTGGCGCTTGAGCAGCAGCCGGTTGGTGGGATGGTCGTCGGCTATCAATATCGACAGCCCGGGCAAGGCCTGCTGCCTGGCCGGCAACGCCTTCGGCGCGCGAACGGCGCAGCGACTTACCTTGACTGGCAGGGTGATGGTGAAGGTGGTCCCCACGCCAGGATGGCTAACCATCTCCAGTCGGCCCTGCATGAGTGCGACCAGCTCCTGGCAAATGACCAGACCCAGGCCGGAACCGGTCTGTTTGCGCCCCTGGCGCGCCTGCGCATAACGGTGAAAGAGAGTGGTCTGCTCTTCTTCGCCGATCCCGCAGCCGCTGTCGCTAATGATGAGGGTCAGCTCCCCCTGCGTCTCATCCGCTTGCGTCAGCCGGCAGTCGACCTGAATCGCGCCCTCGGTGGTAAACTTCAGCGCATTGCCGATGAGATTATTGAGGATTTGCCGCAGCGCCTGCGGGTCGATCCACAGCATGGTCCCCTCCTGTAGCGCGTTATGGTCGTGGAGCGCGATCCCCTTTTGCTGCGCCAGCGCGCCGAAGGTGTGACACTGCTGCGACACGACCTGTGCGACATCGCTCCACTGCGGGGTGATCTGGTATTTCCCCGACTCAATCTTGTCGATATCGAGAATATTACCGATCAGCCCCAGCAGGGTTTGCGCCGTCGACCCCGCCAGCTCGATCGCCTCTTTACGCTGACCGACGTTCAGCTCCGGTTTCGCCAGCAGTTCCAGAAAGCCGACGATGGCGCTCACCGGCGTGCGCAGCTCGTGGCTCATGCTGGCCAGAAAGCGACTCTTGGCTTTTGTCGCCTGAATCGCTTTGTCTTTTTCCCGCTCCAGCGCGCAGGAGAGGGCCTCCTTCTGCGCCAGCTCCTCCTCCAGCCGCTGCTGAGAGTCTTTACGTTTGCGCACTTCCCGGCACAGGGAGAGTCCCCACCCGAGGCTGATGGCGATCAGCACCAGCGCGAAGGCGATCAGCTGGTAAAACTGGCGGCTGTACTGGCTCCAGTTCTCTATTTGCTGGCTGGAAATTTTCGACCACTTCTCGGTCATCTGCAGAATATCCCGCGGCGGAATGGCCTGCAGCGCTTTGCTGAGGATGGCGGCCAGCACCGGCTCATCGCGCGGGATCGACAGCCGAATGGCGGCGACCGGGAGTCCGTCGATGCGGGCGTAGTGCAGACCCTGTGGATAATAGTGGTCGATCATATAGCGGGCGGAAAGCTCCGACGCTACCGCGGCATCCACCTCGCCTTCCTCCACCATCTTCATCGCGACGCCAACGTTATCCGTCTCCACCCAGTCAACCTGTGGAAAGCGCGCTTTCAGGTCGTGGGCGGCGATTGGCCCCACTGGCAGGGCGATCCGCGCCGGGCGGGCCAGCAGATGTGGGTCGGGGGCGCTGCCGCGGGCGACCAGCACAAAAGCCACGTTAATCAGCGGGTCGCTGAGGGTGACGTAGGCCTGCGGCTGTGGGGTCAGGGTCGCGGCGGGCATGATCGCCCAGTCCTCTTTTTCCATCCGCTTTGCCAGATCCTGACGGTTGCGCACCAGGATGGGGTCAAACTGCAGCCCGGTCTGTAGCGAGAAAATATTCAGCATATCGGCCATAATGCCGCGCAGCTCGTCCTCGTCATCCACCAGAGTAAAAGGCGGAAAGTAGGGGTTGACCAGCAGGCGGACGCGACGATGCTTCTGTAGCCAGCGCTGCTCTTCGGCGCTAAAGGACAGCGGCGTATTGAGAAATGACAGATCGCCGCGGTTGAGCCAGTTTTGCATGATCCGCATCGCGGTATCGCTGTCGATAGCGTGGATAAAACGGTCAAGGAGCTGGTGCAGCGCCGGTCGATCCTCGCGGGTGACAAAGCGGTTGTGCTGCTCCTGCTGACGAAAATAGTGTGCGATGACCAGCGATTGCGAGAAATATTTCGAGATGCAGTGGCCGGTGGTGATGTTATTGCCGATGAAATACTGATTCTCGCCGCTGACCACCGAGGCGAGAGCCTGATAGTCGCTATCGTAAAGGGTGATTTTGGCGTTGGGAAACGCCTGCTGAATGATATCGAAAAAGGCGCAATCGCGGGTGCAGGCCAGCGTGACGCGGCGGTCGGTGGTCAGCGGCGGCAGGGGGGATTTTAGCGAGGTGACCAGCGTCGGCCAGGTTTTGATCAGCGGTGCGGTGTGCGTCAGTCCCGGCGCGAGCGCATCCCGGTGCGCCACCTGAGTGAGCAGGGTATCCACCTGGCGGTCGGCCAGGGCGGCCAGCGCCTGCTGCTCGGTGTCATATTGGCGGATAACCACCTTCAACCCGAGGCTGTGCGCCATTAGCGCCAGATAGTCGGCGTTAATCCCCTGATAGCTCTCCTCGTCGCTGTCGTAGACGATAGGCGTCATCTCAGGCAGCCAGGTGCCGACGGTCAGCGTCGGCCGGGCGGCCAGCCAGACCTTTTCCGTATCGTTAAGCGGAATGTCGATTGCCGCAATGTGGGCATGGCTTTTCAGCTCCAGTTGCTTCATGGCAAACGCGGCGGGGGAGTGGCTTAGCGCCAGTCCGACAATCAGGGATAAAATAAGACGAACGACCATGGCATCACCCTATTTTATTGCGTTGCGCAAAGTCATAAAGCTCGAGCAGGGAGCTGCAGCCTAATTTATCCATCAGACGGACCTTATAGGTGCTGACCGTCTTATTGCTGATATTCATTTTGCTGCCGATGGTGGTGTAGTCGACGCCGCTGAGGATATAGCGGAAGACTTTCATCTCCTGCGTTGACAGCGTATCCAGCCGGTCCTGATCGGTGATGCCGTGGGTGCAGAAGCGCTCCAGTGAAAAGGGGAAATAGCTGTAGCCATTATTGGCCGCCTCGATCGCGGCGAGGATATTATTCATTCCCTCTTTTTTACTCACAAAACCATTGGCCCCGCAGTCGGCGCTGCGTTTGCCGTAGAACCGTTCATTTTTGGCGGAAATGACGATAATTTTTCCCTGGTAGCGGCGTTTGCGCAGCTGCTCAAGAACGTCGATGCCGCTGAGCTCCGGAATATCGACGTCAACGATCAGCAGGTCAGGCTGCATCGTTTCGGCGGCCTGCACCGCATGAGCGCCGCTGTCGAGCTCTGCCGCGACGGTAATACCGTTGGTATCGAGTAGGTTGCGAATGGCGATACGTGCCAATGGATGATCGTCAATGATTATCGCATTCATGGGGGCGTAAATCCTGATATGAAAAAGAAGGGCGATGTCTGGTGCAGGTGCGGCGGGGGTTATTTTTATCGATGCCGTAATAAGGCGCAATTGTAACACAAATCGTTTTCGCCCGGGGAAGATATTCTGGGCGAACCCTCGCTGAATATATTTGCATATCTGGATGACAGCTGTAGGAACAGGCGTTCGCTTACTTCAGCGCTGTCTGGTATTAAAAAAAATGCAAACGATTAATCTGCTCTTTTTAAGGTGAGTTGCCGGGAATATCGTCCGGTGACAACTGGCAGGTAAAATAATAACAATGGCAAAAGTGAAGCTCGCCCTTTGGCAAAAATGGGTTTGGAAACGTCTAATGGCAGGAATAATACTCGTGGCAATGAGTAGCGCCGCGGTGGGTAAGGGCGCCTCGCCCGCTGAGGCGCGGACGCGCGATATGATGCGCTGTCAGGATTATCTGCAGCTGGATCCGCGCACCTGGACGCCGATGGTGATCTGGCTGATGAACGATCCTTTTTCCCTGCAGCCGCCGGAGTGGACCGACTTCCATGAAGCCGAGCTGGTGCTGACGCCGATCCTCACCGAAATCTGCCGTCAGGAGCCAGATGCCTGGCTGACTTCGCTGCGTGAACGGCTCAATTCCTACCAGCAGGTGCGGTCGCTAAATTAAGCGACCGCGATAAAGCGGCAGAAAAAGTGACTAAATGTGCAATTAGCAGCCCATTCCTGCGCCGGGGATCGGCAGCGGTCCGCTTTTTGCGACAGGGCGTCGCAGGCCTTGCTCGCTGGCGTCGGGTTGGCGCCGGCGCAGATGGCATCCAGAGGCGCTGTCATCTGCGCGCTTTCACATTTATTTCCCGGCGGCAGAAAAATTCAGCGTTAATCCAACGCCGACCTCGTTAATTTTGATAAAACGCGCCAGGCTAACCTTCGCCGCAAGATCGGTACAATGGCATGGATAGACGGAGCCCGGGGACAATGCTTTAAGGTAATCCCCTGTCTGTGTGAGGCGATCTTCATCAGCATTTTGCAAATGGAACCCGCCAATGACCGAAACAATGTGATGTTCTCCGGTAACCTGTTTCGCATATTCAATAATGTTAGCTATTCCCGCGTGAGAACAGCCTGTGACTACCACCAGTCCATCTTCTGTCTTTATTGCCAGCGCAGAATCATCCATAACGTAATCATCAGTGATTTCGCCTGTCTCATCCACCGTTTGGCCTACCGGTGTCAGCATCTCGAATTTATTGTCCCTTGGTATTTGACCAAGGAAGATGATGTTTTCAGTGAGTGGATAAGGTTTTTGGCTGCAAATTTTGTTGAAGAAGAGATCATTTTTATCGAATCTGTAGTTTATCCCTATAGATTTTTCATCAAAATACTTTGGGCTTAATGCATCTGGATGGCAGATTAAGTTTATCTTTTTCTCGGGAGTGAAGTTGAGTCGATCATAATATTGGGTTAAATGATTGAGTCCCCAGGTATGATCGTTATGGCCATGGGATAACACGATACTATCGATACTGGTCAAATCTATTTTCAACGTTTGCGCATTTTGCAGGAAAACATCTGAATATCCCGTATCGAAAAGAATTTTTTGACCATCATACTCAATCAGATAAGACACACCAGGTTCACCGATAAGGTACCTGTCAATGAATGTATTATTATCAACCAGAACCGTTAATTGCATCAATAAATCCTCGATGTGGCGCCAACAATATAAAAAACGACATCTTTCTATTCTGGACTGGTGTTATGCCACAGTCATTGCGGATAAGCAATTCACCAACATTTGTCATGCAAGCCAGGGCTGATCAGATGCCGCCGGGAAAAAGGATGAGCTTAACTAAAAAATTTGCATAGTGCCGTTTCTCGCTTGCGTTAGCCATGTATGCAATCGCGGCCATGCTCATCGCAAGGGAGACGGTAGCTATGCAATCGCTGTTTTTTATCTCTGACAACACAACCGGTCTATGGGGATACCGATATCGCGCCACGCCCTGATGATCGACCAATCGAACGCTACCGTAAAGTCGGGCCGTTCGACATGAACGATCCTGAGGGCAGCAGGGATAGGAATGCGCAGTTGCCCGCATCGCTGACCTGACTTGAGAAACGTCGTATCCAGTAGCGTTGCTAATATTGATATATCTTATTTCTATTTGTTATTAATGAATCATTGACAGCGTTTAGCTGAACTGATTCAGCTAACGGCTCGCAGGATAATATTTTGTAAAAATTATGTGATTAAAATTTAAAGGTTTGTAGTCAGCGCTAAAGATAGAAAGATCGTCTGGATTTTATCCGCTACCTTGAAGGGGTTAATAAATCTGCGTTATAAATTAACCGCACTATTTAGCATGAAATGGAAATATCTGAATGAACAATTCAGAGAAATAGTGAAATAAATCTTATTATACTGGTAGCTTCAGGACAGGGTATGTTTATGAAGAATGGAATTATTCTATCAATCGCCGACCGTATCAAAGATGCGCTTCCCATACCAACAGACGAATTCAGGAAAAGGCTTGAAGAGGACTGTTATGTAATATGGAAATTGCCACACTTTGATGCACAAGAAATCACTCAAACTCCCGTTGTTCCCTCTTATGCTGATTATGTCGAGTCAAAAAATGCAGCGTTACATGGCGCTTATCTTTCTGCACATTTTCAGGCCGGCCTATGGCCTGTCGTCTATCAGGGCGAAAATAACGGACATCTTATAAGGCATGTCTGCCCGATGCTCCAGGCAGAAGAGAAAATAAGTTCTCAGGGGGCTAAGTATGACTTTTACCCGCATGTCGATAATCCCGATCTGTACATTACCGGCGAGACGCCGTCTAACCGACTTGGCGGCTGTCCTGACACTCTGAGTTTGTTGTGTCTCAGGAAAGAGGAAGGCGTTCACACCAGTCTGTTAAAACTGGATCAGATTCTGAAGAGGCTTTCTGATAAGGATATCGCTATTCTTGCCAGCCCCGCCTTCAGGATTAAACGGCCAGCCAGCTTTACAGAGGGATCCAGTATTGAGAAGGTGCCGATTATTGTGAGCGACAACGGTGTCTGGTATTCACGATTTGACTGGCACAATACTCAAGGTATGACTCTCGAAGCCGAAGCCGCGCTGGAAAAAATGCGATTTATCACCCTGGAACATGACCTGTGGTTCAATGTTCCGCTGGAGCCAGGCTATGCAGTGACTTTTTTAAACCAAAGAACAATGCATACCAGAAATGCTTTTGAACCTCGTTTTGATGGCACGGACAGGTGGTTATTGCGGGTTTTTGCTATGAAACACAGACCAACTGATACGCAGCTTGTCGATTCTTCACTTTGTCTCCACCACCTGCGCACACTATAACGGAACAAAAAATGTCAGATTTAGTTAATCACTCAATGTTCATTGAGGGAAGCGTTATTGCTCATTACCTTGTTCTCGGGGTGATCCTGCTGGTTATTGCATCATTTATCGCGGGCTATATTGATGCGATTGCTGGCGGTGCTGGACTCGTGTTAATTCCAGCCTTTATCCTGACAGGGCTACCACCTCAGCTTGCGCTGGGACAGGAAAAACTGGTCAGTACTATAGGTACCATCGCTGCCATTAAGAATTTTGTTAAAAATAAGTCTGTTATCTGGCGCGTTATCCCTGCGGGATTAATTTCTGCCCTGGCGGGAGCCTATGTGGGCGCGAAGGTGATATTACTTTTGCCTGTGGAGACCTTATCGATCGTCATTGTGGTGCTATTACCCGTTGGTTTACTCGCAGCAACGATTAAGGGAAAAATTAAAGAGTCCGCAGACGACTCTGCCAGGACTAACTTTCTGGCAATCTTTGTAGTGTGTTTTATCGTGGGTTTTTATGATGGTTTTTTTGGCCCTGGGACCGGTAGCCTTTTCATCATTGCCTTAACGGTTATTAATAAGTTTGGACTGCTGCAGGCATCCGCGACCAGCAAAATCTTTAATTTTGCATCCAATATAGGGGCGTTTGTTGCCTTTGCGATTGCCGGTAAGATGGCTTATTTAATCGGCATTCCGATGATTATTGCCAGTCTGGCTGGTAATCACATTGGCAGTCTGCATGCCATTAAAACCAATGGTGAAATTATCCGTAAAGTTCTCTTTGTCACCGTGGGTGCGATGATGGTGACGCTTTCAGTAAAATATTTTACAGGAGTATGAAATGGCAATGGGCAATGAAAATATCGTCGTGCGGCTGGCGCAAGACTCTGACATTCCAGAGGTGAAACAACTGCTGGAGCGCTATCACGCAAAAAATCTTGCGGGAGAGCAACGGGCGAATGGATTTGTCACCACCGATATGACGGAGCAGCAGTTAAATGAACTGCGTTCAGCCGAAAGTGGTGTGGTGATTGCGGTTGATAGTACATGCGACAAGGTCATTGGCCTGTTGCTTGGTGGATCGTGGGAATTTCTCAGCCCCTGGCCCATGTTTAAATACATGGCAAGTATTCTCAATGAATATCACTACCAGGGAAAAAATCTGGATGCGGTTAGCTCATACCAGTATGGCCCCATCTGTGTCGCAGAAGAGTATCGTGGCCAGGGCGTAGGCGAGATGCTGCTTGAGTATCAACGCAAGGTGTTTGCACCGCGTTATCCCGTCATCGTTACCTTTGTCAATGTGCTGAACCCGCGCTCGTATGCATTTCATACCCGCAACCAGTTTGAGGACGTCGGTTTCTTTCACTTCAATGGCAATAAGTACCACATGATGGCGTTACCGACCTCCTGAGAGGTGGGCTGATACATTGCGGCAGACCCGGCGGGCGTCTTCGGCGCCTGCCGGCATAAGCGAAGGTCCGGGTTTGGCCGGTGGCTGACCGGATTCTGCTCTTTTCAGGGGCGTCTGGAAAAGGAAAAGGGCCTACGTTTTCACGTAAGCCCTTGATATCTGGTGGCCCCTGTTGGGTTTGAACCAACGACCAAGCGATTATGAGAAAAAACCTGATATATTTTCGTTTGTTCTCATTATGTATATTTTGTTTTAATTCAATTAATTAATGGTTTGTGATTACTAACGTAAAATCACGTTTATTCCCTTTTATTAACGTTCTGAGGTAGCCTATAGGGAGCCTGGCTTTTTGGGTCATGCACCAAGCGATTTCGGCGCGATTTTTACAGGGGCAGATAATGGAGTCCTTCAAGTTCACAAAATCCAAGATAAACGAGTTGCCACACGCACCAAAAGGCAAGCAGGACGAATATTACGATAGTCACGTTAGAGGGTTGCGCCTCAGGGTCGGGGCTACTGGCTTGAAGACGTTCTATGCCGTCAGAAAACTTAAAGGGAAGTTCATCAGAACTGCGTTGGGCCGGTTCCCGGAGATATCTGTTGAGCAAGCCCGGACGATGGCTCTTGAAACGCTCGGAGGTATTGGGACGACAGGAAAGAACCCGAACGAAACAAAGAGGGAAGCTGAAAGGGCCAGTGTTACTCTTCGCGAAGCAATGGAACTATATATTGAAACCCGCGGAGATAGACTAAAAGAAACAACGGCCAATCAGTACCGGCGTTTGCTCACCAATTTTTCAGGTGACTGGTTAGATAGACCAATTGCCAAAATCTCAAGAGATGATACTCAGAGCCGGCATAAAGCTATTACGGAAGGTATGGTTTGGTTCGGAGCTGAATTATCTAAGCTACGCAAAGGCGTCGGATCTGGGAGTAAAGCCCAAGCTGATTTGTGGGGCCGGTCGCTGAGGGCTGTATATAATTTTTCCTACGATAATTATCGTGATGATGAGGGTATTAAATTATTACCTGATCCCCCTACCATTGCATTAAGCACAAAGCGGCAATGGCACGGCTTAACCAGAAAGAATACACGCATCCGCAATCATGAATTAGGCCGATGGCTGACAGCTGTTAAGGACGTCAGAGAGGAAGCTGAACTTAACCGGGATGATCATATCGCTGCAATTTGCGATGCTCTTGATATGGCGTTATTTACAGGTCTACGGCGTGGTGAGGTGTTCGGCTTGGAATGGGATAGGGTAAATATTGATGGAGGATATTTTTGGATAGACAAAACAAAGAACGGCGAACCGCTTGAACTTCCCCTAACTAATACTCTGTTAACTATTCTTACCAGAAGAAGAAAATACAGAGTTGATAATAATAACTATGTTTTTCCTGCGGCGAAAGGGGGCAGGATAACTGACCCTCGCAGAGCAATTGATAAGATTGTTGAAAAAACAAATAGCGGGAATAATATAAATGAGAACCCCATAGAATTTACATGCCATGATGCAAGACGCACTTTTGCAACCTTAGCCGAATTAAGCGGGGTCGGAACCTATATACTCAAGCGGTTAATGAATCACAAGTCAGCACGTAACTATAAAAGTTCAGATCAAACACAAGGCTATCTTATCTTTCCTGTTGAGGAACTTCTCGAACCAGCAAAAATTATTGAAACAAAAATATTAAAAGAGGCTGGACTTATAAAAATACATGAGGATTCTAGAGCGGGTTTTCTCGATAGTCTTAGTCCGGAGGAAACTGAGTTAGTTTTAAGATTCATTGATGATATGAAAAGAGGTGGAAAATGAAAAGAAAAACTATCAATCAGAATGAGCCTCAAGTGACCAATATCAGGGTGCCTGCTGAATTTTTTGATATACAGAGCCTTGCTGTGGACAGTTGGATCTCATTCAGAAAGAATAATTTAATTGAAGGGGCATTGATGTCGGTAGATGAACTTGATTCTATTGCCACGCAATTTTTATTTTCTATACATAAATATGGATTTAATGGTATTGGAACATTAGACACCGTTAGAGATTTATTAGAGCAATATTATGTTGATGGCAAAGATATAATTTCTTTTTTTGAATTTATTATCCGCATTGCCAAAGATGAGCTAGATAAAAAAATTAACATTAAATTTAATGAAATGAGTGCACACCTTAAATTAAAATTCAATGGTGAACGTTTAATTTCACCGAACGTTGTGATTTCATCTATTCGCGACTTTTTAAATGATAACGGTTTAGTTTTTATTGAAGAGAGAGAGATAAAAATTCTTTCTGGTGGTGTTTGTCTGAAGGATGATTATTTTTCTTATGAAACAGAAGTTTTTTCTCTGATCTCGGATTATGTTGTTGGTAGAGTTATAGTGTCACCATACACAAATATTCTGATTGAGTTTTTTCGCGACAATAGTGATATTCGACATAAAAATGGGCAAGGAGAAAGTAAAGTAAGATTATCACCCAAAAAAGGCCCAAGAAACCCCGAGTTGCATTCATATATTATTAAGATCGTTGACGCAACGTTGCTTAAAAATCCAAATGCAACGACTTACGCATTGACTGAGAAGCTCGGAGCACATTTAGAGGAATATCGCCATAACCATCCCGAAAGGAAAAATTGGCGGATATCAGAAAACCAGTTAAGGAGATGGATCAAAGAACATCGGGAGTTAACGGGTCAGGACTCGCAAGGAAAGCATGATGGCAACTTGAAGCTTGAAGGTGTAACTTATTGATTTTAAAAAACTCATTTGGTTAATGGTCATAGTTCCATTTTCTAAATGAGTAGAATCATTTTGTTAATGATAATATCATTTTCTCATGTGATCTTATTTTCTTGTTTTGTCTCGATTTATTCTGTTTTGCGTCGATTCAAATCAATGAAAGGTAATCACTATGGAAATTCGAGACCGCATGACCCGCAAAGAAGCTGCGAGCTATATCGGTGTTTCAACCGCCACAATGGCTAACTGGGCTTGTACAGGGAAAGTCAAACTGCCTTATTACAAGGCTGGCCTCAAAAAGGTTATCTATCTCAAAAGTGACCTTGATGACTACTTAAAGTCAACCCGTCGATTGCAGGCGTGATATGCCACATCACCGTAAGCGAGAAAAATAAAAGCCCGCTGGAGAGAGCGGGCTTCGGGGTAATGCATTTCAGCACTACTATGAACTCAAATTACCGGCAGGCTGACAGGCATATGAACGAAGAGCAAACAAGGCCGCACCGGAGGTAATCATCATGCCACATGACAAAATAAATTCAAAATACTGTTTGACAACCTCGCCCGATGGATCGCAGAATCCAGACGTTGCCGCAAAATCGGCAACCGGGCGTGGAAACCCGTGTATGTTATCGGCGACGACAGACGCGCCATGCGTCTTTTTTTACGTCGTAATCAACGCCACAGAGCGCCATATTATGGCGTGGTGCGTTCACTCCGGCCATTCAATTGCCGGGCATGAACAGGTAGCGCACCACTCCGCCATGTCAATGGTAGCTCAGGCGGGGCAGCCTTCGGGCTGGCCGGTTTCCGATAACGCCGGTATTTCCACCCCCGTCTGGGCTATCGCCACTGAGCGTGGAAACTCCGGCGATAGCGTACTTAGCGCTGTTATCGGAGGTTGCCTTATGGCTACTACCCCTATCTCTTTGCACCCTCAATTTATCTGGATCTTTCTTGCTGTCCGCCGTTCTGACGTGTTGGCGAAGCCGCAGCGTAAGGAAGTCACCGCCCCTGATCTCACAAGCGCACGCCGCGTTATAGCGCGTGATTTTATCGCCTCTTTCGCCGGTCGTCTGCCGGTTCGCGAGGTGGTTCATGTTTAAACTCATTATCACACTCATCAATTATCAAAACGGTGATCAGCGAGAGCTGGTGCATAACTGGCGCTATAAAACCAGTGATGAAGCCTGGATTGATGCAAATAAAATGGCCTATGTTCGTAAAGGCGATGACGGCAAGACCACGCACGAATGCAGGGTTAAAGTTGTGGGGGGGAGTCATGTATGAGATTCATGTAAAAGCCAGAAATGTAATCACCGGTGAAATCAATTTTTACCGTCATTCAAAAAAATATAATTCACCGGGTAAAGCGTTCAAAACAGCCAGAAGGCTTGTTGATGACATTACCTTTAATGGGCGTTATTTAGACGATAACGAATATACGGTGACGGTTGGGAAGGTGAAACATGGCTGACATTTTTCGCGGCAAAGTAACACGTAATAAAAAATATCTGGTTTCCGGTTATGCAGTAACGTCAAAAGGCTATACGCGCAGTGCAGAGGCAACCGTAGAAGCGCTTAATCGTGATGAGGCGATAATTCTGGCAACAGCTCAATTACGCTGGGAGGGGTTAACGTACTTTAAGGCCCTCAGAGTGCTGGAAATAACATCACCACTAATCAGCAAGCTGCACTGATAAACTGTAGTTAATTCATCTTAACTTAAACCGAAATCATTTCGGGGGATAACTTCATCCGTCGAAAGAGGACTATATAATGAAAACTAATAATCGTATTCATAACGTCAACCCATCTCACCTCAGTATCGAGAGTTATCATAAACTGAATCGCGCGAGTAATGTCGCATTCCAGATGCATTTACATATTCGTCGGTGTGAGGTTAATGCAGCGCCACTTTTATGGATTCCGGATATTTTTAGTTATATCAGTCAGGATGTCTCCGATGTTTTACAGGAAGTGAAGTCTATGGGTATTTGTAATGACTTTCTGGATAAGAAATCGGGGTGATGAGCAGATAAGAAAAAAGCGCCGTGGCAAGCGGCGCTTAATGTATTTACTGAAAAAGGTTACGACATGAAGAATATCAAAGTATCAGAAATTAGCAAGCAGTCTGTTGGTAAATGGGAGTTCATTCTTCAGATTCTTGGCATAAAAATACCTGAAGGGGGAAAGCATGGCCCCTGCCCGAAATGTGGAGGTAAAGATCGTTTCCGTTTTGATAATAAAGATGGCCGCGGAACGTGGTTCTGTAATCATTGTGGCAGTGGTGATGGTATTGATATTGTGAAGTTGGTTCTTGATATTGATACCGTCCCCGCCGCAGCTCGTATAGCTGAATGTCTGCCGTCTGCACCGGAGGTAAATACCCCCGCCAGAAAAGAAGCTGCAAGGCAGGCGACACCTATTAACTGGCCTGCGATTTTCGGTCAGTCGGTGGCAGGAGAGAGCCCCTATCTTGTGAGTAAGGGGCTGACCGGATATGTATCCAGACTTTCAACAAGAGAACTGATGGCCGGCGGTGAAAAATATCCGGCGGGATCACTCATGTTGCCGGTTAAAAACAGTCAGGGAGCGATAACCGGGATTCAGCTGATCAGTGGTGATGGCGTGAAAAGCCTGATGAAGGGCTCTAAATATTCCGGTTGCTTTATCCCTGTGAGTGATTTCCCGGAGGAGGCACCCGAAAAGGTAGCTATTGCTGAAGGTTACGGTACGGCTGTTTCCGTTTCTCTGCTCAGTGATGCCTGGCCGTTGGCGGCGCTGTCTAAAACTAACCTCAAAGCAGCGGCAGAAGCGGTGCGGGAGAGATGGCCTGAAGCGCAGATTATTATTGCCGGTGATAATGATTTTATGGACGGTAAGCCCAATGAAGGGCGGGAAGTGGCAATCAAGGCTGCGCTTGCTGTTAAAGGTTGGGTCAGTATCCCCCCGGGCAGAGCAAAAGCAGACTGGGATGATTATCGCCGTGATTTTGGTGTACAGCGGGCGCGGGAGTCCTTTGCTGAAGAAATGTTTAATCCGGGTGATACGGAAACCCGTCTGCCTCCTGGCTTCAGGCTGACGAAAGAATTTCTGTGGTGTGAGCGTACCCGTAATGACGGAAGCGAAAGCGGCCAGGTACAGCAGATAAAGATTTGCAGCCCACTAAAAGTGACAGCGATTACCTGCGACGCTGATGGGGGGAATTTCGGGCGTCTTCTTGAGTGGGATGATTCCAACGGCTCTCGTCACGAATGGGCCATGCCCATGACGGTACTGGCTGGTGCCGGTCAGGATCTGCGCGAAGTACTGCTTGAAAATGGCCTTCACTTTATCAGCGTGAACGGTTCCGCCCGAGGGTTGCTGATGGAGTATATCGCCACCTGTCGGCCGGTGCGTAAAGTCACCTGTGTGGAGAAAACGGGCTGGTACGGTGGCTCTTATGTACTCAACGGCGAGGTGATTGGCGGTGAAACGGGATCGGTCATTTTTCAGGCGGCCCGGTCATCAAAAAATGATTTCAGGGTCAGCGGCGACACCCGCGAGTGGATGAAGCATGTAGGCCGTTACTGTGCGGGTAATTCCCGCCTAGTGTTTTGCGTGAGTCTGGCATTTGCCGCCCCCCTGCTGACGTTGCTGGGGATGGGCGGGGGTGGGTATCACCTCAAGGGTGAATCCACCGATGGTAAAACCACCACAATGAAAGTTGCCGCTTCTGTCTGTGGTGGGCCCGATTACTGGAAAACGTGGCGTGCGACGGGGAACGCGCTGGAGGGAATAGCGCTACGCCGTAATGACGCCGTGCTGATGCTCGACGAGATCAGCGAGGTTGACGGTAAAGAGGCCAGCCGTATTGCTTACATGCTGGGTAACGGCCAGGGTAAGGCAAGGGCGAGGGTGGATGGAAGCCCGCGTGAACAGGCGCAGTGGACGCTTTTATTTCTCTCCACTGGCGAGGTCTCCATTGCCGAGCATGCAGCCGAGGCGGGCGAACGTCGCACCGGTGCCGGGGTTGGGGTCAGGATGGTGCAGATCCCCAGCAATACCGGCCAGTTCGGTGCCTTTGAGGAACTACACGGATTCGGCGGGGGTAAAGCCTTTGCTGAGCACCTTGAACAGGCGAGCAGGCAATATCATGGCGCGGTATTCCGCGACTGGCTGCGCTGGCTGACAGCTAACCTCAACGCGGTAACGGAGCGGGCCAGGGGCTTGCGCAAAAAATATGAGAAAACACTTCTGCCTGAAAATGCTGGTAATCAGGTGGGGCGTGTAGTTGACCGTTTTGCTCTGCTGGCTGTTGCGGGTGAGCTGGCAACTGAAGCTGGTATAACCGGCTGGGAACCCGGCGAGGCTGAGTACGCAGCCAGAAAATGTCTTGATGCGTGGATACAGGATCGCGGACACACCGCCAACCAGGAAGATGCCGATGCGCTAGAAAAAGTGCGACGATTTATCACCGGTAATCAGTACACCCGCTTTGCTGAATGGACGGAAGATGAAAAGAACCGGCCCGCTAATATGGTGGGGTTTCGCCGTGTCACTAAAGGCAATAACAATACGGAAACGGACACCAAATATTACATCCTACCCAGTGGCTGGAAAGAGATCTGCGGTACGTCTGATACGGTTAAAACTGCCCGCTTATGTAGCGAGGCGGGATGGCTGGATACGGATGATGGAAAGCGGCTCCAGTGCAAGGTAAGGTTGCCGGAGATCGGTTCCAAATGGGTATATGTGTTTAAAAGTGATGTTGTCGGTTAATTTGTGCGGAGGGATTATCTATGTCGGTTAAAAAAATAAGTAATGAACGATACAAGGTAGATATCAGGCCTCACGGCGTAGCCGGGCGTCGTATACAGAGAATTTTCAATAAGAAATCAGATGCCGTCGCTTTTGAACGGTATGTTATCAGCCACATGAATGACAAACATTGGCTCGAAAAACCAACAGATCACAGGCGATTGAGTGAGTTACTCGAAAAATGGTGGGTGCTTTCGGGGCGCAGCAATAAATACGGAGATAAGAGGCGGCGGGAGCTTATAAAAGTTATAAGCGATATGGACGACCCTCGGCTTTCAAAAATGAGCAAGGGATTCATTGCGGAGTATAAAAGTCAGCGTCTCTATGATGGTGCGAAAGCATCAACTATTAACAGGGATCTAAGCACGCTGAGAGGAATGTTTCGAGTGCTCATAGAATCCGAGGAAATTTATTTGGAGAATCCGCTCAAAGGTGTTGCTGATCTCAGGGAGGAGAGGCCAGAAATGTCTTACCTCAGTACTCAGGAAATAAAAGCTCTTTTATCAGCGGTTAGTGGTGATGCTCGTCGCCTTACTGTGCTGTGTTTGAGTACGGGAGGTCGGTGGGGGGAGTCTGTTAATATGTTGGCTCAAAACATGTTGCATGGGAAAGTTACATTCACTAAAACTAAAAATGGAAAACCACGTACTGTTCCTGTCGGGGATGATGTTATGAGTTATGTCAAAACCAAGCATGCTGGAAGGCTCTTTGATGTTGATTACTCCGAATACCGCAAAATACTCAAAGCGATAAAACCAGATTTACCGAAAGGACAGGCGGTACATGTGTTGCGTCATACATTTAGCGCTCATTTTATGATGAATGGCGGTAACATTTTGACCCTGAACAAAATACTTGGTCACTCTAAGATTCAGCAAACTATGACCTATGCGCATTTTTCACCAGATTACTTAATTGATGCCGTAAGATTTAACCCAGTCGCAACCCTGGTTTGAAATCAATGCTTCCCGCCTCGCACCTTTTCCGGTCAGATTAATCGCCGGCTCCTACTTATCTGCAGCACGGTCAAAGATGACGGTACTCGATAGAACGGCCAGCACGGTCAAAAGTGACCGTGCTGCAAGGAGTACGCAGCAGCGTCGGCCGCAATCAAAGGCACCATGCATTGATAGACCAACCCTTCCAGAATAAAGAAGTATCGCGCGAGTATTATATTTCGGTGGGAACAGTGGGAACAGTGGGAACAGGTATGATTTAAAAGGCTTTTTTCTGTTCCCACCTTCTGTACCCAGGTGGGAACAGTGGGAACACGATTATAATCAATAAGTTATTTCGCCTCTTGTAAGCCTGTTCCCACTGGTTAATGTTGGTGGGAACAAAAATAACCATTAAATATCAACGACGTTCCCTCTGTTCCCACTGTTCCCACCAAAAAAGATCATATACCTAAAAAAAGATAAAAAACTGCCGTTTAGTGTGAATTCAATAGAAATCAGCAATCAGTAACAAAATACCTTATTCCTGGCTGGCCCTCCTTATCACGCTGGGGCCGCGAACTGCTCTATAGTGAAAGTGAGGTACGCAGGCGAGAAAGATAAATCAACTTCCAAGTATATGCCAGTGCGTGACCTGGCCACGCACTGGAAGAAGGCGGTCAAACAAAAGGCCAAAAGATAATTACCCCCCCATACGAAATTATGAATTTGAAACTGTAAATCCTTCAATTTTCTCATACATTGTTTCAAGCCACCTGATACGCCTTCCAGGCATTCCAGTCATAAAGGCATATTCCCTTGCCATTTCTGGTTCGGAGAGTTCCTTATCTGTGGCGAAGTGGTATCTTAGTAGCATTGCAATATATAATGTTTCAGTTATTTCAGGTGCGTTATTAATGGATAGCCTGATTAAGGATTCTTCAAGGTTTATTCTTTTGTATGCAATATCATTAAGAAGAGACTCATTACATACCTTCAAGAAAGAAACCATGCCAAAAGCAACGAGAAATATCTCTATATTATATCCAAGTATTTCATCGGGGCGGGACATGACAGAGAAAACAGAATAGCACCTCTCTGCTTCACGCAGTGAGCAGTCATTGCTTTCCAAAAGGTATGATAGGGTGTTGACAAGTTTTCCGTTTCTAGATAATAAATTATTCCCACGATCTAGAGACAAAAGATGTCGAGCTATGGTTGATTGTTCATATCCATTCAGACATGTTTCAGTGAAGAGGTTTTTTTTGGGTAGAGTAAACCAGTAATGTATGAACTTATTAAGGTAGAGTCGTGCATTTATATTCCCGTAGCGACATTCAATACTCCGCTCAAACTGCTCGCGATTAATTACAAGCAAAAATACAAACCCCTCAACGGAGAATATATGTTTTATTTTTTCTAACAGATCTAAGGCGAAGTCGGGACGGGCGCGATCAAGTTCATCAACTACGAAGATTATTTTTTTGGAAGTTTCCTTATGTATTTTGGTTAATACGTCACTGAATTGTTGGATTGTGGCTAACTCATTTTCACTGGTTTTTATTTTCTCCTCTATATAATCTTCAATTGGAGACGTAAGGGCCTCTGAGATGTTGTTACCAAATTTATCCAGCGAAGTGCCTGAGACTAACCCACTTGTTAGTGAGCTTACGGCAAATTTAGCACCGTTCAGGGCAAATGAAGCACCTAGTTTTTTACCTATTAATAACAATTCTTGTCCTAAGCTTTTAAGCTTTGAATCTTCATTTTTTATTAATGAGTAAATTCTTGATGTTAGAGCAATAAATGGGTCTGATTGGTAATCGCTTTCGAAAGCATCAAAATAAATAACGTCAAACTGTTCCGAGTGGTTTTTTTTGATTTCTGAAGACATCATTTTGACAAATGATGTCTTTCCATTCCCCCACTTATCATTAAGTGCTAAAACTAGGCTCGCATCAGGTGCATTTGTCGCCACCCTGATAATTGTGTCATGTAGTTTTTTGCGATTAAAAATGTCATCGCTTTCGCTAAAGCCATCAGAAAAGGAATTTACTGCTGCGGTCATTCTCATAGTTTAATTTCCTTCAAACTGAACTTATATTTGATAATCGAATTAAAAAATGTAGCCATATTCACAATCGCAAGTTACTGCTTAAATCGTATGGTGGTTTTAATATGAATTAAGAAAAACTCAGTAGAAGTTACTATCTCCATCGCATCTCCTGTAGCCAACGCCCATAAAACAAGTATAACGGTTAATATCTCTAAAATAATACCATCAGCCATGATCAGAGCATGCAAAAAAGTGCACAAATTTGCACAATTTTAGACACGTCGTTTTTGCCACGCAGCGCCAGTGCTGGCGGGGCCTGGATGGTTCGCACAAAGTGCACAAAAAGACGCATGTTTAGCGCGCGGGCGAGGCGGGGGAGCAAGCGCGCGCTTTGGGGGCAGGGCAGGGATCGACATACCTCACCAAAAGCTGCTGGACGAACACGAGCTTTCGCAGAGCATGGGGTGAACGCGCAGGAAAAAGCCCGCCAGAATGGCGCAGGCTGTGTCTGGTTCGGGATATAACGCGAAGGTGTTGCGGGTTGGCCGATACAGCGAGAAATGATGGTGCTGCAGGTCAGTACCACACAACCAGAAATGGTGATGTGGTGGGAGGAGTTGCCCCCCCCCTGAGCAATTAGCGATAATGGTGCTGAGTCTAACTCCCCGTGGGGAGAATTTATGTTTACCTGTCCTCATTGTGGGCATACTGCCCACACACGAACCAGCCGCCGCCTCAGTGATTACACTGTACGACAGTACCACCAGTGCCAGAACCTTGAATGCAGCGCAGCGTTTACCACGCTTAACGCTTACGAAGGACTTATTCCCCAGCGAAGGCGCAGAGATATTGCCGGGGATGGAGCGCCACAGAAAGCACCTACGCCTGACAAAGAAGGCGACGGGATGGCAGTTAAGGCCGGCGCTGACCCTGAGCAGCTCCTTTAATCCTCGTTATCATCTCTTCAGCCATACGCTCCCGCTCAGATACCCCGTAAGGTGCTGCGGCGTGGGCGTTCCTCAGCCCCATGCGAATCAACTCAATCAGGCAGGCGGAATAGCTGCAGGCGCCGGCAACTGACGCGTGATGGATTGCCTTATCGATATCATGCGGGATGCGCAGGCTGCGTAGTATCGACTTTTCATTTCTTGGTGGGCTTTTCATGGCATCTCCTCTTCGCCGGTTGGAGGCATTATCTGTCGCCCTGTTTTTACTGTAATACAGTTTTTGTTGTCCCCATCTCCTGACAACTTTTATGACGCGACACAGTTGCGGCAGCTGGTGAAAGATAACCGCGAAACCTCACGCTGACAGGCGTGCAGTGAAACTGTGATACATCAGGAGATCAGAGCATGAGCATTGACAAGAAAATCACCGCGCTGGCGGAAAATATTGATGAAAAGCGAGCTTATTTCGAAGGCTGCTACGCCGTACTCGCTGAAAAACAAACCACGCTGAAAAACCTGCTGGCTACTCGTGAGAGCCTGAAAGAAGAAGCTCATCACCAGTCGGACGAGTGGGAGCGTAACCTCCTGGCGTCTGGTGGCGTTGAAACGGAGGCATCCGATACCACCACGTTCCTTTCCGGGATGGCGATGCAAAAACTGGAGCGCATTAACCCGCTGATTGAGAAGGCGCAGGCTGAGGTAATTACCGCCCGGTTTGATACTGGGCAAGCCGCGCTTGAATATATCAACCAGCATAAGGAGCTGCGCGCTCTGGTTATTGAGCCTGAGTGTCGGGCGTTACTGGGTAGCCTGCGGCCTTTGCTGGAAATTGCCTGGGGGCTTCATTGCATGACGCAGGGCATGGACTATGAGTTTGATAACATGCTGAAAGACGTGCTCAATGACGTCAAAAAAAGCGACAATTCACACCCTGCCGAACAGCATCTTCAGTCCGCCTCCGGGGATGCCGAAACGCCACTTTCGTTGTTCCCCGGCCCGGTACCCTCAGTGATGAAAGAGGTTATTCGCCGGTCGCCTTCCGCCGCGCAAATGGCTATGGCGCGTACCAGCCCGCAGAAAATGCAGGCGCTGGCCGATGGCCGCGAGCCGTGTAAAGGTCTGAGCCAAGGGGGAGCTTAACCATGAATCCACTCGATAGCGCCCGTGCGCTCTTTTACAAAAATATCGAGGCGATGAAAACCGCTTCCCCGGCTATTCGGGCCGAACTGGAACGGGAGAACAAGAAGCTGGGAGAGGAGATTTCTAGGCTGGCCAACGACTCAGAGTTTCAGGCCCGTAATGAGGACAACAGCAACAATGCCTCCCCGCATTTTTTCTCCGCCAGTGCGCCTGGGAGACTGACTCCGCCGGCCGCTGTCATCCCGGGCGATCAGGATCAGCGCTCAATGTTGACGGTGATTGGTAATATTCTGACGGCGGTGAGCCGGGATGATGTCGTGCAGCTTGGCGCCGTTCCGGGTAAAGAAGCCATTGCCATCTATAGCGAGGTCGCGCCCACACCGGCGCTGACGGGCGAGCTGGCGGCCAACCACAGCACGGATTTTCTGACAAAAATTAATGTCCTCCCCGTTACTGATCAGGAAGGGGAGCGGGTTCTTGTCGGCACCGGCGGCCCTCTGGCTCATATCAATAATTCAGGGCGCCGCAATCCGCAGAATGCGGCATCACTCGCACCGCATCGCTACCAGTGCAAAAAGGTGAATCTCGACGTCAGCATTCCTTATGCCGACCTTGAATCATGGGCTACCGTTGAGAACTATCCTGAACTGGTAAAGGCGGCCATTGACCGCCAGAGAGCGCTGGATCGCCTTCTGGTTGGTTTTAATGGCACCCATTACGCCGATCCTTCCGACGCCAGCGCTTATCCTAAGCGCCAGGATTGCGGGGTCGGCTGGCTGGAGAAATACCGACAAGAAGCGCCTCAACGAGTTATCAGCGGCCTCTCGGTTGCCGGCCGCGATGAGAGCAACAAAATTATTACTTCAGGGGATTACGGTACCATTGACGCCCTTGCGCTGGATGGCTGGCAGTCGGCGATAGCGGAGCAGTACAGGAACGGTCTGGTGTCAATTTGTAGCGCTGAGACGCTGTTTCGGAAGGAGTGGCCTTTTGTACGTCACCTCTCGCCAGACCGGCCAAACTACGAGCGGCTGATCAATGACATTATGCTCAAGAACCCCACCATTGGCGGGCTTCCGGCCATTGTGGTGCCGTTCTTTCCCGACGATGCTGTATGGGTGACGACCCTGAGCAATATTTCGCTGTACTGGCAAAAGAACGGCGTCAGGAAGCAGGCGAAAGACGAACCGGAATATAACCGCCTGGCGATGTATGAATCGCGCAATGATGCCTACATGGTGGAAAACTACGAGGCAGGATGCCTGATTGATGGTATCGACTGGCGCTGATGGTATGCGAATGTTCTGCTTGATTGCCGATTATTACCGGTGAAAGGTAGCCTACAGGAAGCCTGGAAAACAACAAAGGGTTACGATTTCCATCGTAACCCTTTGTTTTATTTGGTGGCCCCTGTTGGGTTTGAACCAACGACCAAGCGATTATGAGTCGCCTGCTCTAACCACTGAGCTAAGGGGCCGTGGCGAGGGATTATAAAGTAACTGACGGTTGCAATCCAGCGTAAAGCGCGCAGCTGCTGTTTTTATAAACAATGCATTTTCAATCCTTTATAATCATGTTTTAGCCATACAGCCGGAGAAAACATGATTAGCGATATCCTTGCGCCGGGCCTGCGCGTTGTCTTTTGCGGTATCAACCCGGGGAAGTCCTCCGCCCATACCGGCTTTCATTTTGCCCATCCTGGCAATCGCTTCTGGAAGGTCATCCATCAGGCCGGGTTTACCGACCGACAGCTCAGGCCGGAAGAGGAGCTGCAGCTGCTGGATACGCGCTGCGGCATCACCATGCTGGTTGAGCGTCCGACGGTGCAGGCCAGCGAGGTCGCCCTGCAGGAGCTGCGCAGCGGCGGCCGTGAGCTGGTGAGGAAGATTGAGGAGTATCAGCCGCAGGCGCTGGCGGTGCTCGGCAAGCAGGCCTTCGAGCTGGCCTTTAACCAGCGCGGCGCGAAGTGGGGGAAACAGGCCATGACCATCGGCACGACCCAGGTGTGGGTGCTGCCCAATCCCAGCGGCTTAAACCGGGCGACGCTCGATAAGCTGGTGGCGGCCTATCGTGAACTGGATGATGCCCTGGCGACCCGCGGCCAGTAGCGGAGAGGGGCGACTTTCCCCGAGCGACCAGCGAAACGCCATAAAAAAAGCTCCCCGCAGGGAGCTTTTTAACAGGCTGTAGACGATGCCCCGCGACGATTAATCGTCGAGGAAGCTACGCAGCACTTCAGAACGGCTCGGGTGGCGCAGTTTACGCAGCGCCTTCGCTTCGATCTGACGGATACGTTCGCGAGTAACGTCGAACTGTTTACCCACTTCTTCCAGCGTGTGGTCGGTGTTCATGTCGATACCGAAACGCATACGCAGGACTTTCGCTTCACGAGCGGTGAGGCCGGCCAGCACGTCGTGCGTTGCCGCGCGCAGGCTCTCGGTGGTCGCGGAATCCAGCGGCAGCTCGAGGGTGGTATCCTCGATGAAATCCCCCAGATGCGAATCTTCATCGTCGCCGATCGGCGTTTCCATGGAGATAGGCTCTTTGGCGATCTTCAGCACTTTACGGATCTTGTCTTCCGGCATCAGCATGCGCTCAGCCAGCTCTTCCGGGGTCGGTTCACGGCCCATCTCCTGCAGCATCTGGCGGGAGATACGGTTGAGCTTGTTGATGGTCTCAATCATATGCACCGGAATACGGATGGTGCGCGCCTGATCCGCGATGGAGCGGGTAATGGCCTGACGGATCCACCAGGTGGCGTAGGTCGAGAACTTGTAGCCGCGGCGGTATTCGAACTTATCAACCGCTTTCATCAGACCGATGTTGCCTTCCTGAATCAGGTCGAGGAACTGCAGACCGCGGTTGGTGTATTTCTTGGCGATCGAGATAACCAGACGCAGGTTCGCTTCCACCATCTCTTTCTTCGCCCGGCGGGCTTTCGCTTCACCGATGGACATGCGACGGTTGATATCCTTCACCTGCTCGATGGTCAGGCCGGTCTCTTCTTCGATCTGCTGCAGCTTCTGCAGGCCGCGCTGCACGTCTTCTTTCACTTCCAGCAGCTTCTCGGACCACGGCTTGTTCATCGCCACCGCGGCGTTGAACCAGGTTTCGCTGGTTTCGTTGCCGGTGAACAGGGTGATGAAGTTTTTCTTCGGCATTTTACACTGCTCAACGCACAGCTTCATGATGATACGTTCCTGAGTACGGACGCGATCCATCATGCTGCGCATGCTGTTGACCAGGTAATCGAACTGCTTCGGCACCAGGCGGAACTGCTTGAAGACTTCGGACAGCTTCAGGATCTCTTCCTGGGCGGCGGCATGGCTACGACCTTTGGCTTTGATGGTGTCGCGCGTCAGCTCGTACTGGGTACGCAGCTCGGCGAACTTCTCACGGGCCAGCTCAGGGTCGATGCTGTTGTCGTCATCGCTGTTGTCGTCGGCGTCTTCATCTTCGTCTTCGTCTTCGTCGTCATCCATCTCTTCCTGAGACAGCTCGGAGCCAACGTGGGTGGCGGTCGGCGCCATATCTTCTTCGGCGTTCGGATCGACGAAACCGGTGATCAGATCGGACAGACGGGCTTCTTCCGCTTCAACGCGGTCGTACTGCTCAAGCAGGTAGGTGATCGCTTCCGGGTATTCGGCAACGGAGCACTGCACCTGGTTGATGCCGTCTTCGATGCGTTTGGCGATGTCGATTTCGCCTTCACGGGTCAGCAGCTCTACGGTACCCATTTCACGCATGTACATGCGCACCGGGTCGGTCGTGCGCCCGATTTCGGATTCCACGCTGGAGAGCACCTGCGCGGCGGCTTCGGCAGCATCTTCATCCGCGGTGTTTTCGGCAAGCATCAGATCATCGGCATCCGGTGCTTCTTCCATCACCTGAATGCCCATGTCGTTGATCATTTGGATGATGTCTTCGATCTGATCGGAATCGACGATATCTTCCGGCAGATGGTCATTGACCTCGGCATAGGTCAGATAGCCTTGCTCCTTACCACGTTGGACAAGAAGCTTCAGCTGTGACTGCGGGTTTTGCTCCATAAGACGGTATCCACACTTAATTCGTTTGATTGGTGTCGGCAGGCGGGCTGTCGACATTTAAAGCGAGGGCGTACTTATATTATTGCCGCTGCGCCTCTGCGCGGCTGTCGGGGGCTTCCCGATCGATACTCGGCACTTAAGCCGTTAAATACGGTGTCCTTCACGTTGCTCTGCGTTCTGCTGCTGCATCAATGCAACGTGAATGACTGAGTCTGTCATTTATTTCTTCGCCAGCTCCTGGCTGATGGTCCAGAGCTCCCGGCGTTCCTCACTGCTTAAACCGTGTGTGCGATCGCGAGCTATCAACTCTTCCTGTCGCAGTTCCAGCAGTGAATCAAACATATGGTTGAGCGAGTCGGTGAAGGTTTGTTCAGCGATATCTTTATCTGCTATATCGTCCCACATCGACAGTTTTTCAAGGGTTGCGGCCTCTTTTGTGCCGCGATATTGCTCTAAAAGTTGCCCGGTTGTCAGACCAGGCTGCGCCAGACAGCTTTTCACCAGCTCACCGAACAGGCTCAGCCCCGGCATTTTGCGCGAGTCCAGCCCCTCCAGCGGTGGGACTAACGGCGCCAGATCCGGGTTTTGCACCAGCAGTCCTATCAGTATACGCATGGTCGTGCGTTTTAGCTGTGGTGCGGGGCGCGGCGCGCCATTTTCCGCCTGTTTTGGCATTAAACGTTCAAGCTGGGCGTCATCTAAAATGCCCAGCTTGTTGCCCAGCTCCTGACGCAAATAGATGCGCAAGGTTTCGCCCGGCACCTGGGTTATCAGCGGCAGCGCCAGCGTGCTCAGCTGCGCGCGCCCGTCCGGCGTGCTGAGGTCGACCTGCGGCAGCAGGCTGTTAAACAAGAACGTGGAGAGCGGCTGAGCCTGCTCCATCCGCGCCTCGAACGCTGCTTTGCCCTCTTTACGCACCAGCGTATCCGGGTCTTCGCCGTCAGGCAGAAACATAAAGCGCAGCTGGCGACCATCGGTCATGTACGGCAGCGCCGTCTCCAGCGCGCGCCAGGCGGCATCGCGGCCGGCCCGGTCGCCGTCGTAGCAGCAGATGACGTTATTGGTCACCCGGAACAGCAGCTGGATATGGTCGGCTGTGGTCGAGGTACCCAGCGAGGCGACAGCATAGTTGATGTCGTACTGCGCCAGCGCCACGACGTCCATATAGCCTTCGACAACCAGCAACCGCGGTGGTTCGGGGTTGTCCTGCTGCGCTTCATACAGGCCATACAGCTGACGGCCTTTATGGAATATGTCGGTTTCCGGGGAGTTGAGATACTTCGGCAGGGCATCGCCCAGCACCCGTCCGCCAAACCCAATCACCCGGCCTCGCTTATCGCGGATGGGAAACATTACCCGTTCGCGGAAGCGATCGTAACTGCGTCCCTGATCGTTGGTGACCAGCATGCCGGCATCAATAAGCGACTGGCGGTTTTCCTGATTGCCGCCAAAACGTTTTAAAACGTTATCCCAACCTGGGGGAGCATAGCCGATGGCAAAGCGCGTAATCACCTCGCTGCTTAACCCCCGTTTTGCCAGGTACTGGCGCGCAGGGTCGGCGGCGGGCTGCATCAGAGACTGTTGATAAAACGTATTCAGACCATCCAGTAACTGGTAGAGGTTCTGCCGTTGATGGCGCTCTATCTGGCTGGGTCCGTTGCCTGCTTCATAAGGCACTTCGAGGTTGTGCATGGCGGCCAGCTCTTCGACCGTTTCCACGAACTCGAGCTTGTCGTAGTTCATCAGGAAATCGATAGCATTGCCGTGCGCCCCGCAGCCGAAGCAGTGGTAAAACTGTTTTTCACCGTTGACGGTGAAAGAGGGGGTTTTTTCGTTATGGAACGGACAGCACGCGTGAAAATTTTTGCCCTGCTTTTTCAGCTTTACCCGCGCATCGATCAGATCGACGATGTCGGTTCTGGCAAGCAGATCGCTAATAAATACACGTGGAATTCGTCCAGCCATAAGCCCCGTTATTTCTGATGACTATAAACGAAAATAAGCCGCGCATTCCTTTCGGAAGCACGGCCTTACAACTACAACTCGGTCTGAATTGAGAGCGTCGCTCTCAACAGATTAGTACAGACGAGTACGGCGTGCGTTTTCGCGAGCCAGTTTCTTCGCGTGACGTTTCACTGCAGAAGCTTTAGCGCGCTTACGTTCGGTAGTCGGTTTTTCATAGAACTCACGACGACGAACTTCCGCCAGAACACCTGCTTTTTCGCAGGAACGCTTGAAGCGACGCAGAGCTACGTCGAACGGCTCGTTTTCACGTACTTTAATTACCGGCATGTGCCTCTCACCTTTGATTAATTCGGTTTGCCGCTGGCCGCAATGCCAGCTTATTTCAAAATGGTGCGGAATTTTACTGCAACTACTGCTGCTTTGTAAAGCACCGGCGCCTTTTTTGAAAGGGACTTTTATAAGGGTGAGGAGTATACACGAAGAGAGCACCAGGGGTGAGCAAAGTTTTACATCGCCGGTCATTGGACCTACACTGCGCGGTATTGAAGCGAGGTAAAACAACTCATGCGTGTACTGGGCATTGAAACATCCTGCGATGAAACCGGCATCGCGATTTATGACGACCAGCAAGGTCTGTTAGCCAACCAACTGTATAGTCAGGTGAAACTGCATGCGGACTACGGCGGCGTGGTGCCGGAGCTGGCATCGCGCGACCACGTGCGCAAAACGGTGCCGCTTATCCAGGCGGCGCTGAAAGAGGCCGGTCTGACGGCGAAAGATATCGATGCCGTCGCCTATACGGCGGGTCCTGGCCTGGTGGGGGCGCTGCTGGTCGGCGCCACCGTGGGCCGGTCGCTGGCCTTCGCCTGGAACGTGCCGGCGATTCCGGTACACCATATGGAAGGGCACCTGCTGGCGCCGATGCTGGAAGATAACCCGCCAGCGTTCCCGTTCGTCGCGCTGCTGGTCTCCGGCGGTCATACTCAGCTGATCAGCGTCACCGGCATCGGCCAGTACGAGCTGCTGGGCGAGTCGATTGACGATGCGGCGGGCGAAGCCTTTGATAAAACCGCGAAACTGCTGGGGCTGGATTATCCCGGCGGGCCGATGCTGTCGAAAATGGCGTCCCAGGGTACTGAAGGCCGCTTCGTCTTCCCGCGTCCGATGACCGACCGTCCGGGGCTGGACTTCAGCTTCTCCGGTCTGAAAACCTTCGCCGCCAATACCATTCGCAGCAACGGCGACGATGAGCAAACCCGCGCCGACATCGCCCGCGCGTTTGAGGATGCGGTCGTCGATACGCTAATGATTAAATGTCGCCGCGCGCTGGAGCAAACCGGCTTTAAGCGTCTGGTGATGGCGGGAGGCGTGAGCGCCAACCGCACCCTGCGGGCGAAGCTGGCGGAGATGATGCAAAAACGCGGCGGCGAGGTGTTCTACGCCCGCCCTGAGTTCTGTACCGATAACGGCGCGATGATCGCCTACGCCGGCATGGTGCGTCTGCAAACCGGCGCCAAAGCCGAGCTCGGCGTGACGGTCCGCCCGCGCTGGCCGCTGGCCGAGCTGCCTGCCGCCTAAAGCGTCCTGACACAGGCCGACGTCACGTCGGCCTGCCTTCCTGACTACTCCATACTTTTACACAGCGAGCAGATGGCGCCCTGATGCTTATGCGAGAGCATCACGTCCGGGCGCTCGTACTCTTCCTCACAGCTAACGCATTGATATACGGTGGTCGAGGCGTTCCCCGCCGCGTCATAGCGCGGTTCGGCGATCCCGTCATCTCTCTGCTTAATGTAGTAGCGCCCGCGGGTGAGGATCCCCATCAGCGGGGTCATGACAAAGGCGACGACCAGCGCAATCAGCGGCGAGAACGGCGCCAGCGTCGTCCCCAGCAGGCCGAAGAAGGCGCAGATCGACAGCCCGGCGGCCAGGCCAAAGGAGACTACGCCCACCGGGTTCACATTGTAGATCATGCCGCGACGATACTCCGGCTGCGCCGGCGCCAGCTTGAGTAAGCCTTTATTAAAGGTGATGTCGGTCGCCACCACCACGACCCAGGCGATGGCGAAGTTGGAGTAAAAGCCGAGTATCCACGACAGGGCGCTGAACATATCGCCTTCCATCAGCGCCAGGGCAATCGCCAGGTTGACCACCACAAAAATAATCCGCCCCGGATAGCGTTTGGTGGTGCGGGTCCAGGCGCTGGTCCACGCCAGCGAGCCGGAATAGGCATTGGTGACGTTAATTTTGATCTGCGAGATCACCACCAGCACCACCGCCAGCGTCAGGGCCAGCCAGCCGGGCACCAGGTTATCGAAGACGCTGACGAACTGCTGCACCGGTTCGGTATTGTGTACCGCCGGGAAACGCGTCAACAGATAGAAGCCGAGGAAAGCGCCGATAATCTGTTTGATCGCGCCTAGCACCACCCAGCCCGGGCCGGCGGAAAAGACCGCCAGCCACCAGGCTTTACGGTTCTCAGCGGTTTTAGGCGGCATAAAGCGCAGGTAATCAATTTGCTCGCCAATCTGCATGATCAGCGACAGGCATACCCCGGCGCCGAGCATGATGGCGGTGATATCCACCGTCGACGCGCTGTTTTTACCGGCGAAATGCAGGAAGCCGTCCACCAGCTGCGGATCTTTGACAATCAGCCACACCACCGGCACCACCATCAGCACCAGCCACAGCGGAGTGGTCCACACCTGCAGGCGGGTCAGGGCTTTCATGCCATAGACCACCAGCGGGAGCACCATCAGGGTGGCGATCAGATACCCCATCCACAGCGGGATCCCGAGGCCCACCAGCAGCCCCTGGGCCATGATCGAGCCTTCGAGGGCGAAGAAGATAAAGGTGAAGCCGGCAAAAATAATGCTGGTGATCACCGAGCCGAAATAGCCGAAGCCGGCGCTGCGGGTGATCAGGTCAAGGTCAATGTTGTAGCGCGCGGCGGTGATCGCCAACGGAATGCCGGTGAGGAAGATCACCAGCGCCGCCACCAGGATCGAATAGATGGCGTTGCTGGTGCCCCAGGCCATACCGATGCTGGCGCCGATGGAAAAGTCCGCCAGATAGGCGATGCCGCCCAGCGCCGTGACCGCGACGACGCCCGGTCCCCAGCGGCGGAAGCTCAGCGGGGCGTAACGTAAGGTGTAATCTTCTAAGGTTTCCCGGGAGCCGGAAGTCCGCGCGGTCGCGGGTAATTCAGGGTTGAGATCCAGTGATGACATAGTCATTCCTTAATGGTTAGGCATGACTTGAATTAGCAAACCTTATGCCATATTGCAGGGCAGGCGTGGCGGGGAGGGTGGTGCAGGGTGACAGAAGAGAGGGCAGGAGCTGCACCATCCGGACGCGCTTGCGCCCGGCTGGTGCAAAAGGCCTATTTGCCGAGCATGCCTTTGTCTTCGAGGAAGGCAATAATGGTGCTCAGGCCGTCGCCACGCTTCAGGTTGGTGAAGGTCCATGGGCGATCGCCGCGCATACGCTGGGTATCGCTCGCCATCACCTCCAGTGAAGCGCCCACATAGGGGGCAAGGTCGGTTTTATTGATCACCAGAAAATCGGATTTGGTGATCCCCGGCCCGCCTTTGCGCGGGATCTTCTCCCCTTCGGCCACGTCGATAACATAGATGGTCAGATCCGCCAGCTCCGGGCTGAAGGTGGCGCTCAGGTTATCGCCGCCGCTTTCCACGAAGATAAGGTCGAGGTTACCGAACTTTTCACTCAGCGCTTCCACCGCGGCGAGGTTCATCGAGGCATCTTCACGGATCGCCGTGTGCGGGCAGCCGCCGGTTTCCACCCCGACAATGCGTTCAGGCGCCAGCGCGCCCGCTTCAGTGAGGATGCGCTGATCTTCTTTGGTGTAGATGTCGTTGGTGACCACCGCCAGCTGCCAGGTATCGCGCATCGCTTTGCACAGCGCTTCCAGCAGGGCGGTTTTACCGGAGCCGACCGGGCCGCCAACGCCGACGCGCAGCGGGTGTTTATAAGAATTCATGGCTTCTCCTAGGAACGGAATAATCGGGAGTATTGGGTTTCATGCCGGGCAGAGGCGATGGCGGCGAGCGGCGTGGCCGAACCGATATCGCCGTCCGGCGCGACCAGCGCGCGGGGCATCGCCGCCGCGTAGTGGTCGCAAAGACGTAAAATCAGCTGTTGAGCGGCCTGCTGGCCGAAGGGCACCAGCTTAACGCCGGCCATCACGGCGCTCTCAATCCAGCTGTAGCCCAGGCTTAGGGCCATCTCGGGCAGCGCGATGCGCCAGCGCACGCCGAGCCAGGCCATCCCGGCGAGCTGGCTTTGCTGGCACAGCGTGCGCCACGGCGGTGGACAGTCCGGCTGCCAGTCGCCAAGCAGGCGGGCAAACGCCGCGCCGCGGTTGCGCTCTTCCTCCCGCAGTTCACGGGTCTCCCGGCAGGCCAGCAGATAAGCCGTCCAGCGCCGGGCCGCGGCGATATCGCCTTGTTCGCAGGCGCGGTACAGGCGGGCGAACAGCGGCAGGTCGACGGTAAAAAAGCCTTCCGTCATCTGCCGTCGCTGCCAGCGCTCGAAGGCCGCGACGTCCGGCACCCATCCGGCTTCCACAGCCCACTCCAGCCCCTGGGACCAGCTGTAACCCCCTACCGGCAGGTTGCTGCTGGCCAGCTGCATCAGCCGCAGGCGTTGTTCCGCTGTCGACATGCTAGTGGCTGTGAGCGTGGTGGTCATGATGAGCATGATGATGACCGTGGCTTTCGCTGGCGTAAGCGCCGGCTTCCGGCTCGAACGGCAGCTGGCCAAAGGTCACCGTCAGGCCGAACTGGCGCAGCATATCGTCCAGCACATGATCGTGATGGTAGCGCAGCTCGCCCGGCATGATCTGCAGCGGTACGTGACGATTGCCGAGGTGGTAGCAGGCCTTCGCCAGCATAAACGGATCGTCGCAGCGCACCACCGACACTCCTTCATCAGCGGCAATCACCTGCACAAATTCGGTGCCGTCTTCGTTGCTGAGCACATCGCCGCCGCGCAGCAGCAGCCCGCGGGGCAGCAGTAGGCCGGCTTCCCGGCCATCGTTGAGGGTGACTTTTACCCGGCTTTTGACGCGAACATCAATCGGCAGCGTAACGCTGGCGGTCGCGGCGGCGGGGGTCTCCAGACGTTGAGTTAAATAAAGCATCCGCTCTCCTTAAAACAGAAAATAACGTTGCGCCATCGGCAGAACCTCTGCCGGCTCGCTGGTGATGAGTTCGCCATCCACCCGCACCTCATAAGTCTGCGCGTCGACGGTGATGTTAGGCTGCAGGCTGTTGTGCACCATGTCGGCTTTCTGCACCGTACGGCAGCCTTTCACCACGGCGATCGCGCTGCGCAGGTTCAGCCGCTCGGCAACGCCGTTGTCCGCCGCCGCCTGCGACAGGAAAGTGAGGCGGCAGTGATGGCGGGCGCTGCCCAGCGCGCCAAACATCGGACGGTAGTGCACCGGCTGCGGGGTTGGAATTGAGGCATTGATATCGCCCATCGGCGCGATGGCGATCATGCCGCCTTTGATCACGGTGGCCGGTTTCACGCCGAAGAAGGCAGGCGACCAGACCACAAGGTCCGCCAGCTTACCCACCTCAATGGAGCCGACTTCGTGTGCGATGCCGTGGGTCAGCGCCGGGTTGATGGTGTATTTGGCGATGTAGCGCTTCACGCGGAAGTTGTCGTTATCCCCGGTCTCCTCCGCCAGCGCTCCGCGCTGCACCTTCATGCGGTGCGCCACCTGCCAGGTGCGGAGAACCACTTCCCCGACGCGGCCCATGGCCTGCGAATCCGAGGAGGTGAGCGAGAAGGCGCCAAGGTCGTGCAGCACGTCTTCCGCAGCGATGGTTTCCCGGCGAATGCGCGACTCGGCAAAGGCCACGTCCTCGGCGATGTCCGGGTCCAGATGGTGGCAGACCATCAGCATATCGAGATGTTCATCGATGGTGTTAAGGGTGTAGGGCAGCGTTGGGTTGGTGGAGGACGGCAAAATGTTCGGGTGGGCGCAGGCGGTGATGATATCCGGCGCATGGCCGCCGCCGGCCCCTTCGGTATGGAAGGTGTGAATGGTGCGCCCGCCGATGGCGGCGAGGGTATCTTCCACAAAACCGGACTCATTGAGCGTGTCGCTGTGCAGCGCAACCTGAATATCCATCTCATCGGCGACGGTTAACGCGCAGTCGATCGCCGCCGGGGTGGCGCCCCAGTCCTCATGGATCTTCAGGCCAATAACGCCCGCCGCCACCTGCTCGCGCAGAGCGTCCGGCTGAGAAACGTTGCCCTTGCCCAGCAGGCCGATATTGACCGGCAGGCTGTCGGCCGCCTGCAGCATGCGTGAGATATACCATGGCCCCGGGGTGCAGGTGGTGGCATGGGTACCCGCCGCCGGGCCGGTGCCGCCGCCGACCATGGTGGTCACGCCGGAGACCAGCGCCTCTTCCGCCTGCTGCGGACAGATCCAGTGAATATGGGTATCGATCCCGCCGGCGGTGACGATTTTTCCTTCGGCGGCAATGACTTCCGTCGCGGCGCCGATGGGGATGGTGACGTTGGGCTGAATGTCGGGGTTGCCGGCTTTGCCGATGGCGAAGATCCGACCGTCCTTCACGCCGATATCGGCCTTAACGATCCCCCAGTGATCGACGATCAGCGCATTGGTGAGCACCAGGTCGACACAGTCGGCGGCCAGCATCTGTCCCTGACCCATCCCGTCGCGGATCACTTTGCCGCCGCCGAATTTGACCTCTTCCCCGTAGGTGGTCAAATCGTCCTCCACCTCTATCCACAGCTCGGTATCGGCCAGGCGCACCTTGTCGCCGATGGTGGGGCCGAACATGTCGGCATAGGCCTGGCGTGAAATATTACTCATCGTTTGCCTCCAGAGGGCCCATGACCTCGCCGCGGAAGCCGAAAACGGCGCGGTGACCGGCGAAGGCCACCAGCTCAACCTCGCGTTTCTGGCCAGGTTCAAAGCGTACCGCCGTGCCGGCCGGGATATTCAGGCGATAGCCGGTGGCCTGCTGACGGTTGAACTTCAGCGCCGGGTTGACCTCGGCGAAATGGTAGTGCGAACCGACCTGAATCGGCCGATCGCCGTGGTTTTCAACGACCACGCGACAGGTCGCCCGGCCGGTGTTGAGGGCTATCTGGCCGGGCTTAACGTGATATTCACCGGGGATCATGGCGCTACCTCAGATAATCGGGTTGTGAACGGTGACCAGCTTCGAGCCGTCCGGGAAGGTGGCTTCGACCTGGATATCCGGGATCATTTCCGGGACGCCCTCCATCACCTGCTCGCGGGTCAGGACGTGACGGCCTTCCTCCATCAGCGAGGCCACGCTTTTGCCGTCGCGGGCGCCTTCCATAATAAAGGCGCTGATCAGGGCCACGGACTCCGGATAGTTGAGCTTCAGGCCTCGGGCCAGGCGGCGTTCCGCCACCAGCGCGGCGGTAAACAGCAACAGCTTGTCTTTTTCTCGGGGGGTCAGTTCCATAACGTTCTCTTAAGTCAGCCAGATTCGGGGAAGTACGGGGGATTTGCCGGTGAGATGAGGGCGCAGAAACTGCCAGACGTCGCGCATCACCTGCTGGCAAACCAGATTATCGTCACTGAGGAAGCGCACCGTCAGCAGGCGGTCGGTCAGGCTGGCGCCGGCGTAGAGGCCGAGCGGCGCCAGCGCGTCGCGCACCCCGTCGAGCAGGGCATCGGTTGCCGGATAGCACAGCAGCGTGCCGACCCAGGGGCGTCCGGCGACGCTGGACAGCTCTCCCTCCTGCAGGTGCAGGCGCTCGACCAGCAGCGGCTCATCGTCCACCCATACTTCCAGCCGGTTGCTGAGGGTGCCGTGGCTGAAGGTTTCGCCGATCACCGGGCGGCCAAGGCAGAGCAGATCCCAGGCCAGCAGCGTGCTGGAGGCACAAAGGTGAAAGGTGGTGGACAGCCGGGCGTTCGCCCCGGGAAAGAAGATGGCATCCTGCGGGAGCCACTCCAGGGTCGCCTGCGGGGCGAGGGTCAACCGCTGGCGCAAAAGCGCTTGCGCGCCGCTGCTGCGGTAAAACTTGCTGGCGCCAGGCATGGTTATCAGGGTATGGCAGCCGGGATCAAGGTGGGCGCTAATCGTCAGCTCATCACCGCCGACGATGCCGCCGGGGGGATGAAGCAGATAGAGATGACAGGTCTCTTCTTCCGGGTAAAACGGGCGCTGGACGGTCAGCGGGCCGACGTGTTGGGCGCTGGCGAGAACGGTCTTGCCGCCGGCCTGCTGAAAGCGTAGATCCAGCGTGGCCTGCCAGCCTTTTTTGAGTGGTGGTAACACGGTGCCGTGCAATGTTGCGCCCCTGCAAAATCAAGATAAAACAGCAGCAATGAGTATTGATCGGCGGGAGATTATCCCGGTCATACGAAACGCTTATGTCATCTGTTACCCGGAGCGTCGCATCGGGCGCGAGGGGAAAGCGGCATAACCGCTCCGGATTATTCACCCGGATAATCATTGCCGTCAATATCCTGAACCGTTGCCTGGCCGCGGCGGAAAAGGCGTCAGCGCGGTTCACGCCGCGCCGCCGGTCGCTGGCGTGATTTTTGCTGTGGGTCGCCGCTAACGCATTGTTACAAAAGGGGGATGTGGCGATGATCGCCAATCATGATGACGTAAGGCGAAAGAGCGGGTGAGACCGCTAAATAGAACCGGGGATCCCTCCGGCTGGCGTGGCCGGGAGGGGAGATTACTTCTCTTCTGGCGTTTTTTTCTTCTTCACCCGCGTCCAGATTTTGCTCTCCTGGCGGCGCCACAGACGCTGAATGTTGTCGTGATGGCGCAGCAGGATCAGGCAGGAGAGCATCGACACCGGGAAGGTGTACTGCGGTTTGAACCACCAGACGTAGAACGGAGCGATCAGCGCGCTGACGATAGCGCCAAGGGAAGAGTAACCGCTGAGCAGGATGGTCAGCAGCCAGGTCCCGGCCATCACGCCGGTCAGGTCGAGGCCGATGGGGGCGATAGCGCCGAAGGCCGTGGCGACGCCTTTACCGCCGCGGAAATGAAAGAAGACTGGCCAGATGTGGCCCACGCAGGCGGCAATCGCCACTAAACCCAGCCAGAACGGCGTCAGGCCCAGCGCCCAGGCGCCCCATACCGGCAACATGCCCTTCAGCACATCAAAAATAAGTACCGCTACGGCCGCCCCTTTTCCGCCGATTCGTAGTACGTTAGTGGCCCCGGGGTTGCCTGAGCCGCTGTCGCGTGGGTCGGGCAGGCCAGCAAGGCGACATACCAGAATGGCGCTGGAAATGGAGCCGCAGAGGTAGGCGAGGAGTACCAGTCCAGGCGCGATTGCACTCATAACGCTGTTCCGTTTTGAAAATGTCGTTGTATTCTCTGCATCTGTGGATAATACGCATAATTCGCCGGAAGTGGTATCCGGTTTAGCTAAAAAGCAGGCAGGGCGTGATGGATATTGTATTTATAGAGCAACTTTCGGTAATCACCACCATTGGTGTTTATGACTGGGAACAAACCATTGAACAGAAGCTGGTGTTCGATATCGAAATTGCATGGGATAACCGCAAGGCGGCCGCCAGCGATGATGTCAGCGATTGCCTTAGCTATGCTGATATCAGCGAGCGCGTCATCGCGCATGTTGAGGGGGGAAAATTCGCGTTAGTGGAGCGGGTGGCGGAAGAGGTGGCCGACCTGCTGCTGGAGACATTCCAGTCGCCATGGGTGCGCATTAAAGTCAGCAAACCTGGCGCCGTGGCTCGCGCGGCAAACGTCGGGGTGATTATTGAACGTGGCCTTAATCTGAAACAAAACTTTTCAGGTCATACTTGTTAAACAAATTGCGTTTATACCGGTCATAGCATCCGATCATCAGGCAATTTTACTGGCGATCTCCTACCAGAACGGCAGGTGAATCCTTGTGTACGCCGTGTACGCTGCGGATTGCGCGCCCTCTGGCAGCCGGGTTATGCCTGTTGAACGATACCGTGTTCCTGGTTTTTTTCATTTTACTTTTTTAAAGGGTTTAATTGGATGAGCGATATACACTCGCTGCTGGTGGCGGCAATATTGGGTGTGGTTGAGGGGTTAACAGAATTTTTACCTGTTTCCAGTACCGGTCATATGATTATTGTTGGTCACCTGCTGGGGTTTGAAGGTGATACGGCAAATACCTTTGAAGTGGTTATTCAGCTAGGCTCGATACTCGCCGTGGTGGTGATGTTCTGGCGTCGCCTGTTCGGCCTGATCGGCATCCATTTCGGCAAGCCGCCGGCGCATGAAGGCAAGGGCAGCGGTCGCTTATCGCTTATCCATATCCTTCTCGGCATGATCCCCGCGGTGGTGATGGGGCTTATTTTCCACGACACCATTAAGTCCTTGTTTAACCCGGTAAACGTGATGTACGCCCTGATTGTCGGCGGTGTGCTGTTAATTGCGGCGGAAGTGCTGAAGCCGAAACAGCCGCGCGCGGTCGGGATTGACGATATGACCTATCGTCAGGCATTCGTTATCGGCTGCTTCCAGTGCCTGGCGCTGTGGCCGGGCTTCTCCCGCTCAGGGGCGACCATCTCCGGCGGCATGCTGATGGGCGTCAGCCGCTACGCGGCGTCGGAGTTCTCATTCCTGCTGGCGGTACCGATGATGATGGGCGCCACGGTGCTGGACGTCTACAAGAGCATCGGCTTCCTCAACATGGGCGATGTTCCGATGTTTGCCGTCGGCTTCGTGATGGCGTTTATCGTGGCGCTGATTGCGATTAAAACCTTCCTGCAGCTGATCAAACGGATCTCGTTCATTCCGTTCGCTATCTACCGCTTTATCGTCGCGGCAGCGGTGTACGTGGTCTTTTTCTAAGGCCTGCGCCCTCAGCCTTGCGGCTGGGGGCAACGCTGTTCCTTCCACTGCGCCACCGCCGCAATTCTCCGCCGCGTCAGCTCCTCGCGAATTTCCGCCCCTTTAAAGCCCGCCGCTACCACCTCTTTGGTGGAGACCGACTGCGCCACTTCCCAGGCCTCCAGCAGCAGGCGCCCCTGCGGATAATCGCTGGCCTCAAAGCCGGTACGCCCGCGGACGTCGGCTTCGCTGGTGAGGGCGATCTGTTGCACGCGCTGCGGTTTACGCCAGGCGTCAATGCTGTCGAAAAGTTTGACGAGGGTTTTTGGCTGCAGGATCGGCAGGGTGTGGATCAGATCATGGTACTCCGCCACCAGTTTCGCGAGATCGCGGATATCGTTCGGCACCCGCAGACGCGCGCAGAGCTGCTCCACCAGCTTGACTCCCGCCGGGCCATGGCCGTGGTGACGCGGCCAGAGCGCTTTCGGCGTCAGCCCTTTGCCGAGGTCATGGCACAGGGTGGCGAAGCGCACCTCGACGTCCGGCGATAGCATCGCGGCCATCGTGACGGTCATCAGGGTGTGCAGGCCGGTATCGATTTCCGGGTGCCATTTGGCCGGGGCCGGCACGCCGTACAGGGCGTCAATCTCCGGGAACAGCACCTTGAGGGCCTGGCAGTCGCGCAGCGTCTGGAAAAAGACCTGCGGGTTGCGGGTGGTCAACGCGCTTTCCGTCTCTTTCCACACCCGCTCCGGCGTTAAATGGGCCAGTTCGCCAGCCTCAACCATGGCGGCCATCAGGGTCTGGGTCTCTTCGGCGATGCGAAAACCGAGATGGGCATAGCGGGCGGCAAAGCGCGCCACGCGCAGCACGCGCAGCGGGTCTTCGCTAAAGGCGGGAGAGACATGGCGCAGCAGGCGCTGGCGGAGATCGTTTTGTCCGCCGTAGGGGTCGATAATCGTGCCGTCGGCATCCTGGGCGAGGGCGTTGACCGTCAGGTCGCGGCGCAGCAGATCCGCCTCAAGAGTGACGTCCGGGGCGGCATAGCAGGTAAAACCGGTATAGCCTGCGCCGGATTTGCGCTCGGTGCGGGCCAGGGCATACTCTTCCCGGCTTTGCGGATGAAGGAACACGGGAAAGTCGCGGCCTACCTGCTGATAGCCCGCGTCAAGCATCTGTTGCGGGGTGGCGCCCACCACCACCCAGTCTCGGTCTTTGACCGGCAGTCCTAACAGCGCGTCGCGCACCGCACCACCGACCAGATAACTCTTCACGCCTGATTCTCCCGTATCTGTTTTTCGCAAGATGATACGTAAGTCTGGCAGAGAAGACGAATTAGTTCATCCACCGGTCTTTACGTTTGCGGCTTGGCACCAGATGCGGCAGCACCAGACCCAGCAGCAAACCGACGCCCAGCACGCCGCCGCCGTACATAAACCACTGCATGATAATGGTGCGCTGTTTATCATCAAGCTGCAGATTCGCCGCATTCACCTTCTTCTGCGCGACAACCAGCTCGTTTTTCAACTTTTGGTTCTCGTCTTTCAACGCGTTGATCACGCTGTCGCTGCCGGCGACTTTCTTCTGCATATCCGCCGTGCGCTGGTTCCAGGTGGCGTCGATATTATTCAGCTTATCGGTCAGCGTTTTGACCTGGTTTTCCAGATCCGGGACGCGGGTGCGCAGGCTGGGCTCGTTGCTCAGCTCTTTCAGCGGGATCCAGGCGGTACGCCCATTCGCGTCGCGGATCTGCGCGTAACTGGTGCTGTCGTTGGTTTGCAGCACCGACACTTCTTCCCCGGCGTTGATGGTGCCGACCAGACGATAATTATCGCCCGGGCCGCTGCGAACCCAGGTGTTCAGCTCATCGGAAACGTAGCGCTTTTCTTCTGCGTGAACCGCCGTGGCGGCGCTAAGCGCGAGCAAAGTAAAAGTAATCAGGCGTAATTTTGGCATCAGGTCATCGTTTGGTCATAAAAAGTGGAACGATAGTAGAGGCATCGCCAGAGCGACGCAAAGTTTTCCACCACAATCGGAATCATCCAGGAGGTGGCCCGGCAAAAAGCGCGTTGCATGGCGATTCGCCGCAAAATACTATCTACTGACAAAAAATATCGTCGTAAGTTCGCCGCAATTTGTCGGCGCAGCACAGAAGCGGAAGAATTCAGTCATGGCTCAAGAAATCGAACTTAAGTTTATCGTCGCTCAGGATGGGGTAGAGACGCTGCGCGAGCAGCTCAATGCGCTCGAGGCGAAACATACGCCCGCGGGCCAGTTGCTGAACATTTACTATGAAACCGCCGATAACTGGCTGCGTCGTCACGACATGGGGCTGCGCATCCGCGGCGACCAGGGGCGTTATGAGATGACGCTGAAAATCGCCGGTCGGGTGGTGGGCGGCCTGCACCAGCGCCCGGAATACAATATTCCACTGGATAAACCGGAGCTGGCGCTTGAGCGCCTGCCGGCGGAGGTCTGGCCGCAAGGGGAACTTCCAGCCGCGCTGGCGGAGCATGTGCAACCGCTGTTCAGCACCGACTTTGCCCGTGAGCGCTGGGTGATCCAGGAAGGAAAGAGTGAAATTGAGATTGCCCTCGATCGCGGCGAAGTGAAGGCGGGCGAGCATCAGGAGCCGATCTGCGAGCTGGAGCTGGAGCTGCTCGCCGGGGAGACCGCCGATCTGCTGCGCCTCGCGCAGCGTTTGCTGGAGAGCGGCGTCCTGCGTCAGGGGAGCCTGAGCAAAGCCGCGCGCGGGTATCATCTGGCGCAAGGCAACGACGAGCGCCCGGTAACCCGGCTGGCGGTGCTGCCGGTGGCGGCGAAGGCCAGCGTGGAGCAGGGGCTGGAGGCGGCGCTGGAGAGCGCCCTGGCGCACTGGCTGTATCACGATGAGGTCTGGCTGCGCGGCAACGCGAAAGCCAAAGCGGAAATCCTGCTGGCGATTGCCCGCGTGCGCCATGCGCTGGTGCTGTTCGGCGGCATCGTGCCGCGGAAGGCGACCACCCACCTCCGCGTGTTGCTGAACGATGCCGAAGCGGCGCTGCTGGCCGCGGACACCGCCAATGAGGCGTTATTCCGCACCGAGGTCGTCGCCGCCAAACTGGCGCTGACCGAATGGCTGGTCCAGCGCGGCTGGCGTCCGTTCCTCAACGAGGCGGGAGAGAAAAAAATAGCCGGATCGTTCAAACGGTTTGCCGATATTCACCTTTCCCGGGCGGCGGCTGAGCTGCGCGGCGCCGTGCAGCACCTGGCGGTGGAGGATGCCGCCGACCAGCTGCCGAAGCTGGCGCGCGACATCGACAGCGTCCAGTTGCTGGCGGGCGCCTATGGCGACGCCGTCGCGCCGTGGCTGGAGAACTGGCAGGAACTACAGCGTGCGATAGAGCATGACGACCGCAGCGTCTTTGAATATTTCCGTCGCCAGGCGCTGGCTGCCGAGCCGTTCTGGCTGCATAGTGGAAAACGATAATTACAGGCCAGGGAGCCCCTATGATGCCGCTTTCTTCGCAGTTACAGCAGCACTGGCAGACGGTCGCTGACCGCCTGCCAGCGGATTTCCCCGTCGCCGAACTGAGCCCGCAGGCCAGGTCGGTGATGGCGTTCAGTGATTTTGTCGAACAGAGTGTGATCGCCCAGCCAGGCTGGCTGAACGAGCTTGCCCAGTCTTCACCGGAGGCGGAAGAGTGGCGGCATTATGAGACCTGGCTGCAGGAACGCCTGCAGGCGGTGGCTGACGAAGCGGGGTTGATGCGAGAGCTACGTCTTTTCCGCCGTCATATGATGGTCCGCATCGCCTGGGCGCAGGCGCTGTCGCTGGTAAGCGAAGAAGAGACGCTGCAGCAGTTGAGCGTCCTGGCGGAGACCCTGATTGTCGCCGCCCGCGACTGGCTGTACGCCGCCTGCTGTAAAGAGTGGGGAACGCCCTGCAATGCCGAGGGCCAGCCGCAGCCGCTGCTGATCCTCGGGATGGGAAAGCTGGGCGGCGGCGAGCTGAACTTCTCTTCCGATATCGATCTGATTTTTGCCTGGCCCGAGCATGGTGCCACCCGCGGCGGCCGCCGCGAGCTGGATAACGCCCAGTTCTTTACCCGCCTGGGGCAGCGGCTTATCAAGGCGCTCGACCAGCCGACGCAGGACGGCTTTGTTTATCGGGTGGACATGCGCCTGCGGCCGTTTGGCGACAGCGGGCCGCTGGTGCTCAGCTTTGCGGCGCTGGAGGATTATTACCAGGAGCAGGGCCGGGACTGGGAACGCTACGCGATGGTGAAAGCGCGGATCATGGGCGATAACGACGACGTCTACGCCAGCGAGCTGCGCGCGATGCTTCGCCCCTTCGTCTTCCGCCGCTATATCGACTTCAGCGTGATCCAGTCGCTGCGTAACATGAAAGGCATGATCGCTCGCGAAGTGCGGCGTCGCGGGCTGAAAGACAACATCAAGCTCGGCGCCGGCGGGATCCGTGAAATTGAGTTTATCGTGCAGGTCTTTCAGCTGATCCGCGGCGGTCGCGAACCTGCGCTGCAGCAGCGGGCGCTGCTGCCGACGCTGGCGGCGATTGATGAGCTGCATCTGCTGCCGGAAGGCGACGCGACGCTGCTGCGCGCGGCCTATCTGTTCCTGCGCCGGCTGGAAAATCTGCTGCAGAGCATCAACGATGAGCAGACTCAGACTCTGCCGCAGGATGAACTGAACCGCGCCAGGCTGGCGTGGGGGATGCATACCGACGACTGGGAGACGCTGAGCGCGCAGCTGGCGAGCCATATGGCCAGCGTGCGGCGGGTGTTTAATGAGCTGATCGGCGATGATGAGGCCCAGTCGCCGGATGAGCAGTTGGCGGAGTACTGGCGCGAACTGTGGCAGGATGCGCTGGAAGAAGATGACGCCAGCCCGGCGCTGGCGCATTTAAACGACGCCGACCGCCGCAGCGTGCTGGCGCTGATTGCTGATTTCCGTAAAGAGCTGGATCGGCGCACCATCGGCCCGCGAGGCCGCCAGGTGCTGGATCAACTGATGCCGCATCTGCTGAGCGAAATCTGCTCGCGCGCCGATGCGCCTCTGCCTCTGGCGCGGATCACGCCGCTGTTGACCGGGATCGTCACTCGCACCACCTATCTTGAGCTACTGAGCGAATTCCCCGGCGCGCTGAAGCACCTGATTACGCTCTGCGCGGCGTCGCCGATGGTCGCCAGCCAGCTGGCGCGCCACCCGCTGCTGCTTGATGAACTGCTGGATCCCAACACCCTCTATCAGCCGACGGCGACCGATGCCTATCGCGACGAGCTGCGCCAGTATCTGCTGCGCGTGCCGGAAGAGGATGAAGAGCAGCAGCTGGAGGCACTGCGCCAGTTCAAGCAGACGCAGCAGCTGCATATCGCCGCGGCGGATATCGCCGGCACGCTGCCGGTGATGAAGGTCAGCGATCACTTAACCTGGCTTGCCGAAGCGATCCTCGACGCGGTGGTGCAGCAGGCATGGGGACAGATGGTGGCCCGCTACGGCCAGCCGACCCACCTGCACGATCTCCAGGGGCGCGGCTTCGCCGTCGTCGGCTACGGCAAGCTCGGCGGCTGGGAGCTGGGCTACAGTTCCGATCTCGACCTGGTGTTCCTCCATGATTGCCCGGCGGAGGTGATGACCGACGGCGAGCGGGAGATCGACGGCCGTCAGTTCTACCTGCGGCTGGCTCAGCGGATCATGCATCTGTTCAGCACCCGCACCTCGTCCGGTATTCTCTACGAAGTTGACGCCCGGCTGCGCCCTTCCGGCGCGGCGGGGATGCTGGTCACCACCGCCGACGCGTTTGCCGACTATCAGCAGAACGAAGCCTGGACATGGGAGCATCAGGCGCTGGTGCGCGCTCGCGTGGTCTATGGCGACCCGGCGCTGCAGGCGCGATTTGACGCCATTCGTCGCGATATCCTGACCACCGAGCGGGATGGCGCGACCCTGCAGACCGAAGTTCGCGAGATGCGTGAGAAGATGCGCGCCCACCTCGGCAACAAACATGCCGATCGTTTTGATATCAAAGCCGATGCCGGTGGGATCACGGATATTGAATTTATTACCCAGTATCTGGTCCTACGCTATGCCAGCGACAAGCCGAAGTTGACCCGCTGGTCTGATAACGTGCGTATTCTCGAGCTGCTGGCGCAGAACGACATCATGGACGAGGAGGAAGCGCGAGCTTTAACGCACGCGTACACCACCTTGCGTGATGCGCTCCATCACCTGGCCCTGCAGGAGCTGCCGGGACACGTGGCGCCGGAGGCATTCAGCCGGGAGCGTGAGCAGGTCAGCGCCAGCTGGCAGAAGTGGCTGATGGCTTAACTATAAAATCGGGTGTGCTATTATCGCGCGCAAAGTTTGCGTCTCGCAGGAGAGAGTCATGAAAGTAACGCTGCCGGAGTTTGAACGTGCAGGAGTGTTGGTGGTGGGCGATGTGATGCTGGACCGCTACTGGTACGGCCCCACCAGTCGTATTTCCCCGGAAGCCCCGGTGCCGGTGGTGAAGGTGGAAAATATCGAAGAACGTCCCGGCGGCGCGGCAAACGTAGCGATGAACATCGCCTCCCTGGGGGCGACGTCGCGCCTGGTGGGATTGACCGGGATTGATGACGCCGCCCGCGCGCTGAGCCAGGCGCTGGCCAACGTCAATGTGAAGTGCGACTTTGTCTCCGTCCCGACACACCCGACCATCACCAAGCTGCGGGTGCTGTCGCGCAATCAGCAGCTGATCCGCCTCGACTTTGAAGAGGGCTTTTCCGGCGTTGATCCGCAGCCGATGCACGAGCGCATTCAACAGGCGCTGGGCTCGATTGGCGCGCTGGTTCTCTCGGACTACGCTAAAGGGGCGCTGACCAGCGTCCAGACGATGATCAAGCTCGCCCGAGAAGCAGGCGTGCCGGTGCTGATCGATCCGAAAGGTACCGATTTCGAACGCTATCGCGGCGCAACGCTGCTCACGCCGAACCTCTCTGAGTTTGAAGCGGTGGTGGGCAAGTGCCAGAATGAAGCGGAGATCGTTGAGCGCGGCATGAAGCTCATCGCCGAATTCGAACTGTCAGCGCTGCTGGTGACGCGCTCTGAGCAGGGGATGACGCTGCTACAGCCGGGGCGTCCGCCGCTGCATATGCCGACCCAGGCCCAGGAAGTGTACGATGTCACCGGCGCCGGCGACACGGTGATTGGCGTGCTGGCGGCGACCCTGGCCTCCGGCAATACCCTGGAAGAGGCCTGCTATTTCGCCAACGCCGCGGCGGGCGTGGTGGTTGGCAAGCTGGGGACCTCCACCGTTTCTCCTGTCGAGCTGGAAAATGCGGTTCGCGGACGGGCTGAGACTGGCTTCGGCGTGATGAGCGAAGAGGAACTCAAACAGGCGGTTGCGGCAGCGCGCAAGCGCGGCGAGAAAGTGGTTATGACCAACGGCGTCTTCGACATTCTGCACGCCGGCCATGTCTCCTATCTGGCGAATGCGCGCAAACTGGGCGACCGTCTGATCGTGGCGGTCAACAGCGATGCCTCCACCAAACGTCTGAAAGGCGAAACCCGCCCGGTTAACCCGATGGAGCAGCGGATGATCGTGCTGGGGGCGCTGGAGGCGGTCGACTGGGTGGTCTCCTTCGAAGAAGATACACCGCAGCGCCTGATTGCCGGGATCCTGCCGGATCTGCTGGTCAAAGGCGGCGACTACAAACCGGAACAGATCGCCGGCAGTGAAGAGGTCTGGGCGAACGGTGGCGAAGTGCTGGTGCTCAACTTTGAAGATGGGTGCTCAACCACCAACATTATTAAGAAAATACAGAAAGATAGCGAAAAATAACCGTTTCGCTATTCACCCACCAGAACGGTGCGGCATCACGGCCTGCGATAGCGATATCGCGGGCCGTTTTTATTTAATGATGTGGAAAATGATTTGGCGCAATAAATAATCACATTAAGCGCATTTTTCGTACAAATGGCGTTAAGGTAAGCGTAAATACTGAAGTGAGTAAAAGGCATATGACTGATCAGAACATCCACCGCTGAAGGAGTATGCGCATGAACCATAACGATATGTATTCAATGAAGAATTTTGATTTTTTGGCGCGGAGTTTCGCCAGAATGCACGCCCAGGGCCAGCCAGTTGATCTTCAGGCCATCGTCGGCAATATGGATGAAGAACATCGTGAATGGTTTTGCCAGCGCTATGAACTGTACTGTCGTCAGGTGAACAGCCCGGCGGAAGCCGCACACTAAGCCAACGCAAACGGGCCCCTGAGGGCCCGTTTTTTTACTGCTGCTCTTCGCTGCCAGGCGTCGTCGCCGGGCGGTTTTCAAGGTCATTCAGGCGCTGTTCCAGCAGCGCCAGTTTTTCGCGGGTCCGCAGCAGAACCTGAGTCTGCACGTCAAACTCTTCGCGGCTAACCAGATCCAGGCGGGTCAGCTGCGACTGCAACGCCTGGCGGATTTTCTTCTCAACATCCTCACCCAGATCGCGAAGTCCTTTTGGCATCGACTCATGGACCTGGCGGGCGATTTGTTCAATTTTTTTCGGGTCAATCATGGTGGTTTCCTGCTCGGGTCGGATGATTGATCATTGTAGTGCGAACCAGGCCGCCTATAAACCAGAAATGTTTGAAGCTTATACATTGCCGAGGATAGTCAATAGCGTTATAGTTATCTCGCTTATTCTCAGGGCGGGGCGAAATTCCCCACCGGCGGTAAATCAACCATGGCGTTGAAAGCCCGCGAGCGCTTCCCGTGACTACGGGAAGGTCAGCAGATCCGGTGTAATTCCGGGGCCGACGGTTAAAGTCCGGATGGGAGAGAGTAACGGCACAGTCGGGCCCAGGCCCGCTCGCGTTGACTTTTGCCGCTAAACCGGCGCTCCTAAGACTGCCCTGATTCTGGTAACCATAATTTTAATGAGGTTTTTTTACCATGAATCAGACGCTCCTTTCTTCTTTTGGTACCGCTTTTGAACGTGTGGAACACGCTTTAAACGCCCTGCGCGAAGGCCGCGGCGTGATGGTGCTTGACGATGAAGACCGTGAAAACGAAGGCGATATGATTTTCGCCGCCGAAACCATGACCGTAGAGCAGATGGCGCTGACCATTCGTCACGGCAGCGGCATTGTGTGCCTGTGCCTGACCGAAGATCGCCGTAAACAGCTGGATCTGCCGATGATGGTGGAGAACAACACCAGCGCCTACGGCACCGGCTTTACCGTCACCATCGAAGCGGCCGAAGGCGTGACCACCGGCGTTTCCGCTGCCGACCGCGTGACCACCGTCCGCGCGGCGATTGCCGACGGCGCGAAACCTTCCGATCTCAACCGTCCTGGCCACGTTTTCCCGCTGCGGGCGCAGCCGGGCGGCGTACTGACCCGCGGCGGCCACACCGAAGCCACTATCGACCTCGTGACCCTCGCCGGCTTCAAACCGGCAGGCGTGCTGTGCGAGCTGACCAATGACGATGGCACTATGGCCCGCGCGCCGGAGTGCATCAAGTTCGCTCAGCAGCACAATATGGCAGTGGTCACGATTGAAGATCTGGTGGCCTATCGTCGCGAACATGAGCGTAAAGCCAGCTAATCAGCGGCTGACAACGCCAGTGAAAACAGCCCACTTTTTAGTGGGCTGTATTGTTTCTGCGCCTTAACCGATGCCCATTGTCTGGAGCACCACCAGGCTCAGCCCCATCACCGACATCCCGCACAGGACGCCATAGCTCGGGTTGCTTTGCGGATCGATCTCTTTTGCCAGCGGCATCAGTTCATCGACCGACAGCGCCACCATAATCCCGGCGACGGCGGCCATGATCGCGCCCATGACCAGCGGCGAGACCAGACTGCCCAGAATCAGCCACGCCAGCACGCCGCCTAAAATCTCCGCCATACCGGAAAGACCGGCCCAGAGCACCGCCTTGCTGCGCGATCCGGTAGCGGCATATACCGGCCCGGCAACCGCCAAACCTTCAGGAATATTGTGCAGGGCGACGGCAAGCGCCACTCCCATGCCAAGCTCGAGGTTGTTGCTGGCCGTGACATAGGTGGCGATGCCTTCCGGAAAATTATGCAGGCTGATACCCAGCGTCAGCAAAATGGCGGTGCGGCGTAAATTGCGCGGCCGCGGCGCGGCGGGCGGCATCAGATCCTGCGGGTGGGCGTGCGGCAGCAGGCGATCGAGACCAAAGTAGCCCAGCAGGCCGACAACAAACATTCCGTAGCCGAGCAGCGGCGACATGCCCTCGGCGGCCAGCGCGGCAGGCAGCATTTCCATCAACGAAATCAACAGCATGATCCCGGCGGCAAAGCCGAGGGAGAAGCCAAGCAGGCGGTTAGAGGGTTTCTGGCCAATCACGCCGAATATGGCGCCAATAAAGGTTGCGCTACCGGCTAACAGCGTCAATATTAAGGGTGATGACATCGCTTCTCTCCCTGCGAAAATAAGTGCATACGAGTATATTGCCTGAGGATGCGCGTACGGGACAGCTCCCTTTACCGCGAATTACATTCAAATTTTCTGACGATCATCATCATGGTTATCTGAGTTTATCCTGGCGCAAAAGCGCGTAATGTGAGCACATCACATTGACACCCTAAGGATATCATCATGTCCCGTACCCGAATGCCCGCGTTGTTCCTCGGCCATGGCAGCCCAATGAACGTGCTGGAAGACAATCGCTATACCCGCGCCTGGGCTCACCTGGGCGAAACCCTGCCGCGTCCGAAAGCGATCGTGGTGGTCTCTGCGCACTGGTTCACGCGCGGTACGGGCGTGACGGCGATGGAGGCCCCGAAGACCATTCACGACTTCGGCGGCTTCCCGCAGGCGCTGTATGACACCCATTACCCGGCTCCGGGTTCCCCGGCGCTGGCGCAACGACTGGTGGAGTTGCTCTCGCCGGTGCCGGCTACCCTCGATAAAGAAGCCTGGGGATTTGACCATGGTTCATGGGGCGTGCTGATTAAGATGTATCCGCAGGCGGATATCCCGATGGTTCAGCTGAGCATCGACAGCACCAAACCGCCGGCCTGGCATCTCGAAATGGGGCGGAAGCTGGCCTCGCTGCGTGATGAAGGCATTATGCTGGTGGCCAGCGGCAACGTGGTGCATAACCTGCGTACCGCCCGCTGGCATGGCGAGAACATGCCGTATCCGTGGGCGGAGTCCTTCAATAACTACGTGAAGGCGAATCTGCAGTGGCAGGGCCCGGACGATCAGCACCCGCTGGTTAACTACCTGGCACATGAAGGGGGCTCGCTCTCCAACCCAACGGCGGAGCATTTTCTGCCGCTGTTATACGTCCTGGGGGCGTGGGATGGCGTGGAGGCGATTTCGACCCCGGTCGATGGCATCGAGATGGGCTCGTTGAGTATGCTGTCGGTGGTGGTTGGCGCCTGATAGATTGTGCTCCGGCGGCGGTATCGTCGCCGGAGCGCGACATTATTCGACGAAAATGTGCGGATAGAAGCGCGACAGATCCTGGGTAATCAGCGCCCGGTCTTCACGAATGCCGATCCCGGCGGGCTGATCGTTGATGAGCCAGCTGCCAATCAGCGTGTAGCTGTCACCAAACTTCGGCAGCGGGTAAAATTCCTGCACGATTGTGCCTTCTTCTCCGTACGGGCCTTCCACGGCTTCCAAAACTTTGCCATTCTCAACGATCGACACGTTGGCGCCTTCGCGGGAGAAGATTGGCTTAATGACGTACTTCTCCATCTCCGGATGGGCATCTTCGCTGAAGTAAGCCGCCAGCAGATTCGGATGATTAGGGAACATTTCCCACAGCATCGGCAGCAGCGCTTTGTTGGAGATGATGCTCTTCCACGCCGGCTCCAGCCAGCGGACGCCGGCGTCTTCCAGCTTGGTGGAAAACATCTCCCGCAGCATAAACTCCCACGGATAGAGCTTGAACAGGTTGCCAATCACCTGATCCTGGAGATCGGTAAACTGGCCTTTTTCACCCAGACCAATATCTTCGATGTAGAGGAATTCCGTCGCCAGCCCCGCCTCGGCGGCGCAGTCCTGCAGATATTGCACGGTGCCGCGATCTTCAACGGTATCGCGGCAGCAGGCCATATGCAGCAGCTGGAAGCCAAACTGCTCGCGCAGCTCACCGAAGCGATCGATTAGCTTTTCCTGCAGGCTGTTGAACTGATCGCTGCCCGCCGGCAGCTTGCCGGCGTTGAGCTGGTCTTCCAGCCAGATCCACTGGAAGAAGGCCGCTTCATACAGCGAGGTCGGCGTGTCGGCATTGTTCTCCAGCAGCTTCGGCTCGCCGACGCCATCCCAGGCCAGGTCGAGACGTGAGTAGAGTGACGGCTGGTTGGTTTTCCACGACTGGCGCACAAAGCCCCAGGTGTGTTTAGGGATGCGGAATTTGGCCATCAGCTCATCGCTGGCGATCACTTTTTCCACCACCTGAAGACACATCTGATGCAGCTCGGCGGTGACCTCCTCCAGCTTTTCCACCTGAGCGAGGCTCAGCTTGTAATAAGCCTCTTCGCTCCAGTAGGGCTCGCCGTACATGGTGTGGAAGTTGAAGCCGTATTCGGTCGCTTTCTCGCGCCAGTCCGGGCGCTCGGTAATGCTGACTCTTTCCATGTTGCTTAGCCGCCCATTGAGCGAGAAGAGGAGGTGGAGCCTGCGGCGCTACGCTGCATGGTCGACTGCTTCGCCACCGACTCGCCGAAGCCCCCGCGGGTGACGGTGGTGGTGGTCGCTGGCTTCGGCGCCATCGCGGTTTTCGGCACGTTCATGGTGCGGCCCGGCTGGGCGGCGCCATAGCTCTTGCCGCTGGCGTCAGTGTACTGACCGTAGGCCGGGCTGGCCGGGTTTTTGGAGCTGAACAGCGGCTGCTGTTGCGCCATGCCGCCGCCCATCAGGCGGCCCATCATGTAGCCGGCCATCAGCGGCATCCAGAAGCTGCCGCTGCTTTGCGCCTGCGCCTGGTTTTCCGGGGCGACGCCCGCCTGGGCAGGCGTTTGCTGGCACTGGCCTTCGCCAAACTCGGCGACGCAGTCTTCGCGGGTGGCATATTTCGGCGCGGTGCGCTCTGCCTCTTTTACCGCGTTGGTGTAGGCCGTGGTGCATTCGGCTGCTTTGCCCGGGTTGGCGGCGGAGCAGTCATCGGCGTTCTGGTACAGCGAGACCGTTTCGTCGCTTTTTTCACAACCGGCAAGCATAAAGACCGCGGTGACGGCCAGGGCGACCGGCGTCAGGTGGCGTGCGCTCCAGCTTTTGCGGAACGACGAATGATTAATATTTTTTGTCCGTTTCATATTTGTCTTCCAGGACCCAGTGGTATGGCGTGTGTTAACGCTCAGGATAGAGGATGAGTGGTGGAAAATGAAGCGAAGAGGGGCGCTAAGCGGGGGATCTTTACGTTGCCTTACGTTTAACGCATCGCCTGTCCGGCGGACAGGCGATGCGCGTCACAGTATGAGAATTACTGACGGAACGGATTGCTGCCGCTGCTTTGGGTCGTCGTCCGTGCAGACGCCGGCTTCACGGCCGCGGTCGTGTTGCCGTAACCGTCGGCAGTGGCATCCTGCTGCGGATTTTCCGGCGCGACGCTGTCCGCGGAGGTGGAGATCGGTTTGCCCAGGGTGTTGTTCAGGGCGACCAGATCCTGCTCGTTCAGCGTACCTAACGCCGACTTGATGTTCAGCTCGTTGATCAGGTAGTTGTAGCGCGCATTCGAGAGCTGCTGTTTGGCGTTGTACAGCGTGGTGGTGGCGTCGAGGACGTCAACGATAGTACGGGTACCCACCGAGTAGCCAGCTTCCATCGCATCCAGGGAACTTTGCGCAGAGACCACCGCCTGTTTGTAGGCGTTGATGCTGCTGATAGAGGCATTCACGTTGTTAAACGAAGAACGCACGGTCTGGACCACGCTGCGGTGAGCGCTTTCCAGCTGCTCGCTGGCGCCGACGAAGTTGTACTGCGCCTGTTTAACCTGCGAGTTAACCATCCCGCCCTGATACAGCGGCATGGAGAAGCTCAGGCCGATTTTGTTCTGACCGATATCAGCATCTTGCGCGATGCTGTTTGAGCCGCTGTAGCGGTTGTTGGAAACGCCCGACGAGGCGTTCAAATCCAGGGTCGGCAAATGGCCGTCCTGCGCCTGGCGAATCTGCTCGCGGGCCAGATCCTGGCTCAGACGCGCCTGCAGCAGCGACAGGTTGCGGTTCTCCGCTTCCTTCAGCAGGGCGTTCACCGCCTGCGGTTTGCTGGTTTTGAAGCCGTCTACGTTCAGGGAGGCCAGCTCCGGGTAGTAGTTGCCGGTAACCTGGCGCAGCTCTTCCACGGCGTTGTCGAGATCGTTACGCGCGGTCACTTCGTTCGCCAGCACGGCGTCGTATTGTGAACGGGCGTTCTGCACGTCGGTGATCGCCACCAGACCGACGTTAAAGCGTTGGGTGGTTTGATCCAACTGGCGGTAAATAGCCTGTTTCTGCGCTTCGGTATAAGAGAGCGTGTCGATGGCGGCCAGCACTTTGAAGTAGGCCGTCGCGGTATTCAGAATCAGCGTTTGCTGATCGGTCTGATACGTGACATCCTGAATGCCTGCCGTTTTTTCCTGCAGCGTCAGGGCGCGCCATTTCGACATATCAAACAGAACCTGCGTTAACTGCAGCGAGCCGCTGGTGACGTTAGAATTCTGGTCTTTATAATCACGGAAGCCGCTGGTATAGGTATAATCCGCTCCCAGCCCGAGCTGAGGCAGTAATGGACTGCGCGCTTCGTTGATCTTTTCGAACGCGGCGTCACGATCGGCTGCCGATTTACGCAGATCGGGGTTGCTGATGCGCGCCTGCTGGTAAACCTGAAGCAGGTTTTCCGCCTGGCTCATGGCGCTGAACCCGGTCAGGCTCAGGCCGATAAGAATGGGGAGCAATTTCTTCATTTGCATTCCTTGTTGTGAAGCATTTAGCGCTGGTCTAATTCTAAGAAAAATTCCGCTGATTGTATCGATTCTGCCGCCGTAAAAAGTTGGCGTTACGTGCCATCCGGCGGTAATTTGCACCAATCTAACATACGGACCGTAAAACGGTAGCCAAACGGTCTGGAAATCCCTCATTTCGGATTAGCAGGACATGACAATGAGCAAACCCATTCACCAGGGAATTACCTTCTCCAAAAATGATGTAGAAATTATTGCACGCGAAACGCTGTATCGTGGTTTTTTTTCGCTCGATTTATACCGTTTTCGCCACCGTCTGTTTAACGGCGGCATGAGCGGCGAAGTCACCCGTGAAATTTTTGAGCGCGGGCATGCCGCCGTCTTGCTACCCTTTGACCCGGTGCGGGACGAAGTGGTGCTGGTCGAACAAATCCGTATCGCCGCCTATGATACCAGCGAGAGCCCTTGGCTGCTGGAAATGGTCGCCGGCATGATCGAGGCGGGTGAGACGGTAGAAGATGTCGCCCGTCGGGAAGCGCTGGAGGAGGCCGGCCTTGAAGTTGGGCGGACGAAACCAATATTAAGCTATCTGGCCAGTCCTGGCGGCACCAGCGAACGGTTATCGATCCTGGTGGGCGAAGTTGATGCATCGACGGCAAAAGGCATTCACGGCCTGGCCGAGGAAAATGAGGATATTCGGGTGCATGTGGTGAGCCGGGAGCAGGCTTACCAGTGGGTAGAAGAGGGGAAAATCGACAACGCAGCCTCTGTCATCGCCTTGCAATGGCTGCAATTGCATTATCACAATTTACGAAACGAGTGGACAAAATGAAGCGTTATACACCTGACTTCCCTGAGATGATGCGCCTGTGCGAGACCAATTTCGCCCAGTTGCGCCGCCTGTTGCCGCGAACGGATGCAGCGGGTGAGAAGGTGAGCTATCAGGTGGGAAGCGCGCAATATCGGTTAACGATAACGGAATCAACCCGCTACACTACTCTGGTGGCGATAGAGCAGACTCTGCCAGCGGTGAGCTACTGGAGTCTGCCGTCGATGACCGTTCGCCTCTACCATGACGCCATGGTGGCCGAAGTGTGTTCGAGTCAGCAGATCTTTCGCTTCAAAGCGCGATATGATTATCCTAATAAAAAGTTGCATCAACGCGACGAAAAGCATCAAATTAACCAGTTTCTGGCCGACTGGCTGCGTTACTGTTTAGCACATGGAGCGATGGCGATTCCGGTTTGTTAGCGTCGTTAAACCTAAGGACACCATTTGGAAAGCCTGTTAAACCTACCTCTGGCTGGTGAGGCCAGAGTCAGGATCTTACAAATTACTGATACTCACCTGTTTGCTGAAAAACATGAAACGTTGTTAGGCATCAATACCTGGGAAAGCTATCAGGCCGTACTGTCGGCCATTCATGCCTCACAGCGTCCATGCGATTTGATTGTCGCAACAGGCGATTTGGCGCAGGATCACTCCTCCGCGGCCTACCAGCATTTTGCTGAGGGCATCGCGAGTTTCGCTGCACCCTGCGTCTGGCTACCGGGCAACCATGATTTCCAGCCGGCGATGTACAGCACCCTGCAGGAGTCGGGCATTTCCCCCGCCAAGCGCGTGTTTCTCGGCGACCACTGGCAGATCCTGCTGCTGGACAGCCAGGTGTTTGGCGTTCCCCATGGCGAGCTGAGCGACTTCCAGCTGGAATGGCTCGAACATAAGCTGGCGGAGGCGCCGGAGCGTTATACCTTACTCCTGCTGCATCATCATCCGCTGCCGGCCGGCTGCAGCTGGCTGGATCAACACAGTCTGCGCAACGCCGGCGCGCTGGACAGCGCGCTGAGCGCCTGGCCGCGGGTGAAGCATCTGCTGTGCGGCCATATTCATCAGGAGCTGGATCTCGACTGGAATGGCCGACGTATGATGGCGACGCCGTCGACTTGCGTTCAGTTCAAACCGCACTGCGCCAATTTCACCCTCGATACGGTGTCGCCGGGCTGGCGCTGGCTGGAGCTTCACCCTGACGGAACGCTGACCACCGAAGTGTGCCGCCTGGAAGGCGCGGCGTTTCATCCGGATATTGCTTCAGAAGGCTACTGATGGCGACGCTCCTTTATCTGCACGGCTTTAACAGTTCTCCACGCTCGGCGAAGGCGACGGCGTTAAAGACCTGGCTGGCGCAGCACTATCCTGAGATCGCCATGGTGGTGCCGGAGCTGCCGCCTTACCCGGCGGAAACGGCGGACCTGCTGGAGTCCATCGTGCTGGAGCACGGCGGCGAGCCGCTGGGGGTCGTAGGGTCGTCGCTGGGCGGCTACTACGCCACCTGGCTGTCGCAGTGCTTTATGCTGCCAGCGGTAGTGGTTAACCCGGCGGTGCGGCCGTTTGAGCTGCTGAACAATTTTCTCGGCCACAATGAGAATCCGTACACCGGGCAGCAATATGTGCTAGAGTCTCGCCATATTTACGATCTCAAAGTCATGCAAATCGACCCGCTCGAAGCGCCGGATTTACTCTGGCTGCTGCAGCAGACCGGGGATGAAGTGCTTGATTACCGCCAGGCCGTTCATTACTACGCCTCCTGCCGGCAGACGGTGGAGGAGGGCGGTAATCACGCATTTGTCGGCTTTGACGATCATTTCACTCAGATTATCGAATTTCTCGGCCTGCGCTAAACGGCCCTGAACGACCTACGAATACACACCATGACGCAATCTTCATATAACGCTGATGCCATTGAGGTACTCACCGGGCTAGAGCCGGTGCGCCGCCGTCCGGGCATGTATACCGACACCACCCGTCCTAACCATCTTGGTCAGGAAGTGATTGATAACAGTGTGGACGAAGCGCTGGCAGGCCATGCCAAACGCGTGGAAGTGATCCTGCACGCCGACCAGTCCCTTGAGGTGATTGACGACGGGCGCGGGATGCCGGTCGACATTCACCCGGAAGAGGGGGTGCCGGCGGTTGAACTGATCCTCTGCCGGCTGCACGCGGGCGGTAAGTTTTCCAACAAAAATTACCAGTTTTCCGGCGGTCTGCACGGGGTGGGGATTTCGGTGGTCAACGCCCTGTCAAAACGCGTGGAGGTCAACGTGCGTCGCGACGGTCAGGTCTACAGCATCGCCTTTGAGAATGGTGAGAAAGTAGAGGACCTGCACGTCACCGGCACCTGCGGTAAACGCAACACCGGGACCAGCGTCCATTTCTGGCCGGACGAAAGCTTCTTCGATAGCCCGCGCTTCTCCGTTTCGCGTTTGACCCACTTGTTAAAAGCGAAAGCGGTGCTGTGCCCGGGCGTGGAAATTGTTTTCCGCGACCAGGTCAACAACAGCGAGCAGAGCTGGTGCTATGCCGATGGCCTTAACGACTATCTGAGCGAAGCGGTGAACGGCCTGCCGCTGCTGCCGGAAAAACCCTTCGTCGGCACCTTCTCCGGTGAGACGGAAGCGGTGGACTGGGCACTGCTGTGGCTGCCGGAAGGCGGCGAGCTGCTGACCGAGAGCTACGTCAACCTGATCCCGACCATGCAGGGCGGGACGCACGTCAACGGCCTGCGTCAGGGGCTGCTGGACGCGATGCGTGAGTTCTGCGAGTACCGTAATATCCTGCCGCGCGGTGTGAAACTGTCGGCGGAAGATATCTGGGATCGCTGCGCCTACGTGCTGTCGGTGAAGATGCAGGATCCGCAGTTCGCCGGGCAAACCAAAGAGCGCCTGTCGTCGCGCCAGTGCGCGGCGTTCGTCTCCGGCGTGGTGAAAGACGCCTTCAGCCTGTGGCTGAACCAGAACGTGCAGGCCGCGGAGCTGCTGGCGGAGATGGCCATTTCCAGCGCCCAGCGCCGTCTGCGCGCCGCCAAGAAAGTGGTGCGCAAAAAGCTGACCAGCGGTCCGGCGCTGCCGGGTAAGCTGGCCGACTGCACCGCCCAGGATCTGAACCGTACCGAGCTGTTCCTCGTCGAAGGGGATTCGGCGGGCGGTTCAGCCAAGCAGGCGCGCGATCGTGAATATCAGGCGATCATGCCGCTGAAAGGCAAGATCCTGAATACCTGGGAAGTCTCTTCCGATGAAGTGTTAGCTTCGCAAGAAGTACACGACATTTCGGTGGCGATCGGGATTGACCCGGATAGCGATGATTTAAGCCAGCTGCGCTACGGCAAAATTTGTATTCTGGCGGATGCGGACTCCGATGGTCTGCACATCGCCACGCTGCTGTGCGCGCTGTTTGTGAGACATTTCCGTACCCTGGTGAAAGAGGGGCACGTCTACGTGGCGCTGCCGCCGCTGTACCGTATCGACCTCGGCAAAGAGGTCTACTACGCGCTGACGGAAGAAGAAAAAACCGGCGTGCTGGAGCAGCTGAAGCGTAAGAAGGGCAAGCCAAACGTCCAGCGCTTTAAAGGTCTCGGCGAGATGAACCCGATGCAGCTGCGGGAAACCACCCTCGACCCGAATACCCGCCGCCTGGTGCAGCTGGTGATCAGCGATGAGGATGAGCAGCAGACCACGGCGATGATGGATATGCTGCTGGCCAAGAAGCGTTCCGAAGATCGTCGCAACTGGCTGCAGGAGAAGGGCGATATGGCGGACCTGGAAGTGTAAGACCGCGCGCTGCGCCAGACGTAAAAGGGAGCCTCAGGCTCCCTTTTCTTATTTCGTTTCTGCGTCAGCGGGCTTAGACGCCGGCCTGCAGGATACGGATGTTGGTCTCCAGCACATCGCCTTTGACCGCTTCCGACCAGGCTTTCATGTGCGGGGTCTGCAGGTGCGCTTCAAGATGCGCGACGCTTTCCCACTGCTCCACCATGACGATAGAGTCAGGAGCGGTGGTCTGGAAGCTGACGCCAGCGGCATGATCCACCATGGGCGCATAGCCGTGGCAGCCGGCTTCCTGCAAAACGGTCGGAATAATTTTCGCGAACTGATCGAGAACCGCCTGGCGGTGGTGCTGGCCCGGGCGGGTACGGATTTCTGCAATCACTGTTAACATGGTTAACTCAACTCCTTCTGTGTGGATCTTGTCATACTCCAGGTTCGAATAACTCGAAATATGTAGAGCATAGACCCCTAGTTAACCAAAAATTTCCGCCAGATGCTTGCGATATTCTGCGATATACCGTGGGACATCAGGCATTTTAATCACGTCGTTGGCGATAAAGGTTGGCAGCGCCTCCATACCCAGGAACTGGTTGGCTTTATGGAACGGCAGGTAAACGCCGTCAACGCCGACGCCGTGGAAGAACTGTTCTTCGTCGGTGAAGGCTTCCATCGGCGCGTTCCAGGTCAGGGAGAGCATATATTTTTTCCCTTGCACCAGGCCGCCGGAGCCATATTTTTTGCTGGCGTCGGAGCGGGTACGGCCGTCGCTGGCGTACAGTGAGCCGTGGCCTTCGGTAAAGACGTCATCCATATATTTTTTCACCGTCCACGGGGCGCCCATCCACCAGCCCGGCATCTGCCAGATCACCACATCGGCCCAGAGGAAATTCTGCACTTCGGCTTTTACGTCGTACTCGCTGTCGGCGCGAACGCTTTTAACATCGTGTCCGGCGTCGCGCAGATAACTCTCCGCGACCTCGGTCAGGGTGTCGTTCAGCTGGCCATTCGAGTGCGCGAATTTTTTTGCGCCATTGATAATCAGGATGTTGCTCATCATTTGTCCTCAATCTTGAAAATTTGCCGACGATCTTACCCCGCGAAGCGGGGCAGTAAAATGAGCAAAATGTGCAAAGTCTTTTGCTAAATGAGCAATAATATCGCTACCAGTCAACGCGGGCTTCGAAGCCGCCGTCGCGGGCATTGGCAAACTCGACGCGCATGCCGTGCAGCGAGGCGATGCGCCGGACGATCGACAAGCCCAGGCCGCTGCCCGTAGCATCCTGACCCGGCGGGCGGTAGAAACGCTCGCCGATGCGCGCCAGCGCCTGCGGGCTGATGCCGGGGCCGTTATCGCGTACCCGAAACTCGCGGGCGTTGAGGGTGATATCGACCTGACTGCCGCGCGGGCTGTAGCGCACCGCGTTATCCAGCAGATTGCGCACCAGCAGGCTAAGGAGCAGCGGCTGGCCGGTGCGGGAGATGCCAGAGACATTAAGATGCAGGCGCAGCTCAATCCCGGCCTGCTGCGCCGGGTGGTACATCTCCATTACCGCCGACTGCAGCAGATCGTCGATGGCGACCGGCTGCACGTCGTCCAGCTGGGCGAGCGAGTCCAGCCGCGACAGCGTCAGCAGCTGATCCACCAGACGGGTGGCGCGATCGATCCCCTGATGGAGCTGAGCCAGGGCTTTCTCACGCCCTTGTGGATCGTCCAGAGAGAGCTGGGCGACTTCAGTCTGCACCTTCAGCGCCGCCAGCGGGCTGCGCAGCTCGTGGGCGGCATCAGAGGTAAACCGACGCTCGCGCAGCATGACGTCGTGGGTGCGCTGGAACAGCTGATTCAGCGACTCGACCAGCGGGCGGACTTCAGTGGGGATCTTCTCCACGCTGAGCGATTCCGCCGAGTCCGGCGCGCGCAGGCGCAGCATGCGCGCCAGATGTTTCAACGGCGCCAGTTCGCGGCTTAACAGCACGATGAGCAGCACGAACATCAGCGGCAGGGCGATCATCCACGGCGTTAGCTGCGAGGTAACAATGTCCATCGCCATTTCGCGGCGATAATCCCACTCCTGGCCGACGGCGATACGGTGGCGGCCATCGGCGGTGGTTAACCACAGGAAGCGCCACTCGTCATCATCGCCGCGCAGGTAGCCATCGCTGAAGCCCTCGCGCTGCGAGTGCCATTGAATATCCTCCCCGTTTTCGCCGTCGTTAAGCACCATTTTGCCGTCGCGGGTGAAGATGGCGAACGCCAGCGCATCGTCGTCGATATGCCCGTGGCGCACCTTTTTCTTTTCCCCGAGCGATGTCGGCGGGGCGCGGAGCTCTTCGAAATTCATGACGCTCAGGCGGCGGGCGAACAGCAGCTGCTGGGTATCAAACAGCTTATCCAGCTTTTTACTGGTCTGCTGCCAGGCGATCACGCTGGCCACCCCCCAGGCGGCGGCGGTCAGCACGGCAAACAGCAGCGTCAGACGCAGGCGCAGGCTCAGGCGGGCAAGTCGTTTCATGCGTCACCCAGGGTATAGCCGATGCCGTGGACGGTGCGGATAAATTCACTGCCGAGTTTGCGGCGCAGATGATGGACGTGAACTTCCACGGCGTTGCTGGAGACCTCGTCGTCCCAGGTGTAGAGCTTTTCTTCAATAAGCTTACGCGGCAGTACGCGCCCGGCGTTACGCAGCAGCAGTTCCAGCAGGGCGAACTCCTTCGGCTTCAGCGTCAGGCTTTCGCCGTCGAGGCTGGCGGTTAAGCGGTTCGGGTCAAGGCTCACCTTGCCGTGGCGCAGCTCGCTGCTGCTCTGGCCGTGGGCGCGGCGGATCAATGCTTCGAGGCGGGCCGCTACCTCAATCAGGGCGAAAGGTTTGCACAGATAATCATCGGCGCCCAGGCGCAGTCCCTCCACCCGCTGGCTGAGCGCATCGCGGGCGGTGAGGATCAGCACCGGCTCATGGCGGCCTTTGTCGCGCCACTCGCGCAGAATATCGAGGCCATCGATGCCGGGAAGGGTGAGATCAAGAATTGCCGCGTCGTAGGGGGCGCTGTATAAGGCGTTTTTGCCCTCCAGCCCGGCGGTAAACCAGTCGATGCTGAAGCCCATTTTGCTCAGCCCGGCCTTGACGCCATCGCCGATTAACTTGTCATCTTCCACCAATAATATGCGCATTTTCCCTCCTGCCAACCCGGCTGCTCTGCGCAGTAAACCGCGTTGCGACCGGGGTTGTACAGCATTAAAATTTCTTTTTTCCCCTTAAGAAGTCGTTAAGTTTTGTCGGGCGTAATAGGAGCCATATCAACACGAAGGGAGAACACATCATGAAGAAAATTGCTGCGATGACCGCGATCGTTGCCCTGGTTTCCATGCCGGTGCTGGCTGCCGGACAGGGCGGGTATACCGGTCCTTCTGCGACCTCGCCGGCAAGTTCGACCACCCAGGGCGGCGGATTTACCGGCCCGAGCGGCGCGGTCACCACCGTCACCAATGTCAAATCGCTGCGGGACGATACCTGGGTGACCCTGCGGGGCAAAATTACCGAGCGCGTGTCCGACGATCTGTATAAGTTCCAGGATGCTACCGGGGTGATCAATGTCGATATCGACCACAAACGCTGGAACGGCGTCACCGTCGGCCCGCAGGACACGGTAGAAATTCAGGGGGAAGTCGATAAGGACTGGAACTCGGTGGAGATCGACGTTAAACAGATCCGTAAAATCACGCCATAAGTCTCCGGCGGATAAGCGCAAGATCGGTCAGGAATCGCTATCCTCGCTCTGTCAGAGTATGTCGCGAGGAGGAGACGATGAACGATATTAAGGCCAGCCCGGCGTATGCCGGGCGCTTCCAGCGCGTCTGTAGATACATTGCGCGTCATCTTGATGAGCCGCTGTCGCTGGAGGCGCTGAGCGCGATAGCGCACAGTTCGCCTTACCATTTTCACCGGCAATTTAGCGCGTATACCGGCATTCCCTTGTACCGGTATATTCAGTGGTTACGTCTGCGACGCGCCTGTTGGCGCCTGGCGTTCAACCCCCGCGATAAAATCATCGACATTGCCCTTGATGCCGGATTTCAGAATGCGGAGTCGTTCAGCCGTGCCTTCCGTACCGCGTTTGACCAAAGCCCGACCCAGTTCCGTCAGCAACCGGACTGGGCCGAGTGGCATCGACGCGTACCGAAACATACGCTACAGGAGCAAACGTCGATGGACGTCAATATCATTTCGTTCCCCACCACCCGGGTAGCCGTCCTGCAACATCGTGGCAGCCCGGACCTTGTCAACGCCACCGCCGCGCGTTTTATCACCTGGCGTAAGACGAGCGGATTATCGCCCGTTGCCACCAGCGAAACCTGGGGGATCGCCTGGGACGATCCGCAGACTACCCCGCAGGAGGCATTTCGTTTTGATCTCTGCGGTACGGTCGAACGGCCGGTTGGTGAAAACGCCTTTGGCGTGATTAATGGCGAAATCCCCGGCGGACGCTGCGCCGTCGTGCGCCATCACGGCTCGCTGGACACCCTGGCGAACAGCGTTTGGTATCTCTATCGCGACTGGTTACCCGCTTCAGGCGAGACGTTACGGGATTTTCCGGTCTACTTCCGTTACCACAATTTTGTCCACCAGGTGGCTGAACATGAGCTGCAAACCGATATTTATCTGCCGCTGGCCTGATTAAGGTGACGGAATCCTCAACCGATCTCACGGCCTGTGACTCAGGGCGTGAGATCGGGTATTATCGCGGGTAGTTTTGCCGTCCGAACGGTCGGTACCCAGATTGAGGATCCACGATTAATGAGCGATATGGCAGAGCGCCTTGCGCTGCATGAATTTACGGAAAATGCTTACCTGAACTACTCCATGTACGTGATCATGGACAGGGCATTACCGTTTATTGGCGATGGCTTAAAACCGGTCCAGCGTCGCATCGTCTATGCGATGTCCGAACTGGGGCTGAACGCCAGCGCCAAATTCAAAAAGTCCGCCCGCACCGTCGGCGACGTGCTGGGTAAATATCACCCACACGGCGACAGCGCCTGCTATGAAGCGATGGTGCTGATGGCGCAACCCTTCTCCTATCGCTATCCGCTGGTGGATGGCCAGGGGAACTGGGGGGCGCCGGACGATCCGAAATCCTTCGCCGCCATGCGTTACACCGAATCCCGCCTGTCGAAGTATGCCGAGCTGCTGCTCAGCGAGCTGGGGCAGGGGACGGTCGACTGGGTGCCAAACTTTGACGGCACGCTGCAGGAGCCGAAAATGCTGCCGGCGCGCCTGCCAAACATCCTGCTCAACGGCACCACCGGCATCGCGGTGGGCATGGCGACCGATATTCCGCCTCACAACCTGCGTGAAGTGGCGAAAGCGGCGATTACGCTGATTGAGCAGCCGAAAACGACCCTCGACGAACTGCTGGATATCGTGCAGGGACCGGATTTCCCGACCGAGGCGGAGATCATCACTTCGCGGGCGGAAATTCGCAAAATCTACCAGAACGGACGCGGCTCGGTGCGCATGCGCGCGGTATGGAGCAAAGAGGACGGCGCGGTAGTGATCAGCGCGCTGCCGCACCAGGTCTCCGGCGCCAAAGTACTGGAGCAGATTGCCGCGCAGATGCGCAATAAAAAGCTGCCGATGGTGGACGACCTGCGCGACGAATCGGACCACGAAAATCCGACCCGCCTGGTGATCGTCCCGCGCTCCAACCGGGTGGATATGGAGCAGGTGATGAACCACCTGTTCGCCACCACCGATCTGGAGAAGAGCTACCGCATCAACCTCAATATGATCGGTCTCGACGGCCGCCCGGCGGTAAAAAACCTGCTGGAGATCCTCAGCGAATGGCTGGTGTTCCGTCGCGATACCGTACGTCGCCGTCTGAACCACCGGTTAGAGAAGGTCCTTAAACGCCTGCACATCCTTGAAGGTTTGCTGGTGGCGTTCCTCAATATTGATGAAGTCATCGAGATCATCCGCACGGAAGATGAGCCGAAGCCAGCCCTGATGTCGCGCTTTGCCATCAGCGAAACCCAGGCGGAAGCGATTCTGGAACTGAAACTGCGCCATCTCGCCAAACTGGAAGAGATGAAGATCCGCGGCGAGCAGAACGAGCTGGAAAAAGAGCGCGATCAGCTGCAGGCGATTCTGGCCTCTGAACGTAAGATGAACAACCTGCTGAAGAAAGAGCTGCAGGCCGATGCCGATGCTTTCGGCGACGATCGCCGCTCGCCGCTTCACGAGCGTGAAGAAGCGAAAGCGATGAGCGAGCATGATATGCTGCCGTCTGAGCCGGTCACCATCGTTCTGTCGCAGATGGGCTGGGTGCGCAGCGCCAAAGGGCACGACATCGACGCCCAGGGGCTGAGCTATAAAGCGGGCGACAGCTGGAAAGCTTCGGCGAAGGGCAAGAGCAACCAGCCGGTGGTGTTTATCGATACCACCGGGCGCAGCTATGCCATCGATCCGATTACCCTGCCCTCGGCGCGTGGCCAGGGTGAGCCGCTGACCGGCAAGCTGACGCTGCCGCCGGGCGCGACCGTGGAACATATGCTGATGGAAGGCGACGATCAGAAACTGCTGATGGCCTCCGACGCCGGCTACGGTTTTGTCTGCACCTTCAACGATCTGGTGGCGCGCAACCGCGCCGGCAAAGCGTTGATCACCCTGCCTGACAACGCGCATGTGATGCCGCCGCTGGTCATTGAGGACGAGTCCGATATGCTGCTGGCCATCACCGCCGCCGGGCGAATGCTGATGTTCCCGGTCAGCGATCTGCCGCAGCTGTCGAAAGGCAAGGGCAACAAAATCATCAACATTCCTGCGGCGGAAGCCGCCGCCGGCCAGGACGGTCTCGCACATCTGTTTGTCCTGCCGCCGCAGAGTACGCTGACCATTCATGTCGGCAAACGGAAGATCAAACTGCGTCCGGAAGAGCTGCAAAAAGTCACCGGCGAGCGCGGCCGCCGCGGTTCGCTGATGCGCGGTCTGCAGAAGATTGACCGTGTTGAAATTGACTCGCCGCGCCGCGCCGCGGCAGGCGATAGCGAAGAGTAAGCGCTTCTCCTCCCGTCTTTGACGGGAGGAGGCGAAAAAAAGCCGCAAAATCGTTGTTTATTCAGGCGTTGCGATTAACAATGTCCATCATCAGGGGCCCAGGAAGAACGGTCCCGGCCTGCGCAGAACTTGTGAGCCTGCCTTCTGCCAGCAGCGAATAATTCTAAGCGGTTTGGGTTTTAGAGGTAGCTATGCTATTCATTTTTCGAGTAATTTTCGTGGTCATTTATTGCATCGTAGTGTGCATACTTGGCTGTCTGTACTGCTTGTTCAGCCCGCGTAATCCAAAACACGTTGCCACTTTCGGCCATCTGTTTGGCCGCTTATCCCCGGTGTTTGGTCTGAAGGTGGAGCTGCGCAAACCTGCCGATGCGGAAAGCTATGGCAATGCGATCTACATCGCTAACCACCAGAACAACTATGATATGGTGACGGCATCTAACATCGTGCAGGCCCCGACGGTCACCGTGGGGAAAAAGAGCCTGTTGTGGATCCCGTTCTTTGGCCAGCTGTACTGGCTGACCGGTAATCTGCTGATTGACCGCAATAACCGAACCAAAGCGCACGGCACCATTGCCGAGGTCGTCAACGCCTTTAAAAAGCGTAAAATTTCGTTCTGGATGTTCCCGGAAGGGACCCGCAGCCGCGGTCGCGGTCTGCTGCCGTTTAAAACCGGCGCCTTCCACGCGGCTATTGCCGCCGGCGTGCCGATTATTCCGGTGTGTGTCTCGAATACATCGAATAAAATAAAGCTCAATCGCTGGAACAACGGTCTGGTGATTGTGGAAATGCTGCCGCCGGTGGATACCAGCCAGTTCGGTAAAGACAACGTGCGCGCGCTGGCGACGCATTGCCGCGAGCTGATGGCCGCCAAAATCGCTGAGCTGGACAACGAAGTGGCCGAGCGCGAAGCGGCCGGTAAGCAATAAGACAGGAAACGCCGCCAACGCGCGCGTATTGCTGGCGGGAAACGAATTCCCTTTTTCATTTGTCAGTATGTCATGGAGTTAATATGTCACTCAGTCGGCGTCAGTTTATTAAGGCTTCCGGCGTAGCGCTGTGCGCTGGCGCCGCGCCGCTGAAGGCCCATGCCGCCGGCCAGCAGCCTGCGCTGCCGGTTCCGCCGCTGCTGGAGTCCCGTCGCGGTCAGCCGCTGTTTCTGACGCTGCAGCGTTCGCACTGGTCGTTTACGCCAGGCACCCGCGCCCCCGTCTGGGGGATCAATGGCCGCTATATGGGGCCGACGATCCGCGTCTGGAGCGGGGACGACGTCAAGCTTATTTACAGCAACCGTCTGACGGAGAACGTCGCGATGACCATCCGCGGCCTGCAGGTGCCTGGCCCGCTGATCGGCGGCGCGGCGCGCATGATGTCGCCGAACGCCGACTGGGCGCCGGTGCTGCCGATCCGTCAGAGTGCGGCGACGCTGTGGTACCAGGCCAATACGCCGAACCGGATGGCGAAGCAGGTCTATAACGGTCTGGCCGGCATGTGGCTGGTGGAGGATGAGGTGAGCAAGAACCTGCCGATCCCTAACCACTATGGCGTCGATGACTTCCCGGTGATAATTCAGGACAAACGGCTGGATAACTTCGGCACGCCGGAATATAGCGAACCGGGCAGCGGCGGCTTCGTCGGCGATACGCTGCTGGTCAATGGCGTGCAGAGCCCCTATGTCGAAGTGTCCCGCGGCTGGGTGCGTCTGCGCCTGCTGAACGCTTCCAACTCCCGGCGCTATCAGCTACAGATGAGCGATGGCCGACTGCTGCATGTCATTTCCGGCGACCAGGGGTTCCTGCCGGCGCCGGTTTCGCTCAAGCAGCTGTCGCTGGCGCCGGGGGAACGGCGTGAAATTCTGGTCGATATGACCAACGGCGATGAAGTGTCCATTACCTGCGGTGAAGCGGCGAGCATCGTCGACCGTATCCGCGGCTTTTTTGAACCGTCCAGCATTCTGGTCTCCACGCTGGTGCTGACCCTGCGCCCGACCGGGCTGCTGCCGCTGGTCACCGACAGCCTGCCGGCGCGTCTGCTGCCGACTGAGCTGCTCTCCGGCACGCCGATCCGCAGCCGGGATATCACGCTCGGCGACGATCCGGGGATTAACGGCCAGCTGTGGGATCCGCAGCGTATCGATATCACGGCGCAGCAGGGGACCTGGGAGCGCTGGACGGTGCGCGCCGACCGCCCGCAGTCGTTCCATATTGAAGGGGTGATGTTCCAGATCCGTAACGTCAACGGCTCGACCCCTTTCCCGGAAGACCGCGGCTGGAAGGACACCGTGTGGGTCGACGGGCAGGTCGAACTGCTGGTCTACTACGCCCAGCCGTCGTGGCCGCACTTCCCGTTCCAGTATCTGAGCCAGACGCTGGAGCTGGCCGACCGCGGTTCGATTGGCCAGATGCTGGTGAATCCCGCACCGTAAACTGTTCGACCCTGGCCGGCATACGGTCAGGGTTTGAGAAAATCCTCCTTCATTTCCACTATCATTCCGGCTTATAATCCACGCCCTTTTGGTTATTTTTTTATCATTTCCCCGGAAGCAATATGAGCGCAATATCCCTGATCCAACCGGATCGTGACCTTTTTTCCTGGCCGCAATACTGGGCTGCCTGTTTTGGCCCTGCGCCATTTTTACCGATGTCGCGTGAAGAGATGGATCAACTTGGCTGGGATAGCTGCGACATTATTCTGGTAACCGGCGACGCCTACGTCGACCACCCGAGCTTCGGGATGGCTATCTGCGGCCGCATGCTGGAAGCGCAGGGGTTCCGCGTGGGGATCATCTCCCAGCCGGACTGGAACACCAAAGACGACTTCATGCGTCTGGGCAAACCGAACCTGTTCTTCGGGGTGACCGCCGGCAACATGGACTCGATGATCAACCGCTACACCGCCGACCGTAAGCTGCGCCATGACGACGCTTACACCGCCGGCAACGTGGCGGGCAAGCGCCCGGACCGCGCCACCCTGGTGTATACCCAGCGCTGTAAAGAGGCGTGGAAAGATGTGCCCGTGATCCTCGGCGGTATCGAAGCCAGCCTGCGCCGTACCGCGCATTATGATTATTGGTCCGATACCGTGCGCCGCTCGGTGCTGGTGGACTCCAAGGCCGATATGCTGATGTTCGGCAACGGCGAGCGTCCGCTGGTGGAAGTGGCTCATCGCCTGGCGATGGGCGAAACCATCGACCAGATCCGCGATGTGCGTAATACCGCCATCATGGTGAAAGAGGCTCTCCCGGGCTGGAGCGGCGTAGACTCCACCCGTCTGGATACCCCGGGCAAAATCGACCCCATCCCGCACCCGTATGGTGAAGATCTGCCGTGCGCCGATAACAAACCGGTCGCGCCGAAGAAACAGGAAGCGAAAAGCATCACTGTGCAGCCGCCGCGGCCAAAACCGTGGGAAAAAACCTATGTGCTGCTGCCTTCTTTCGAGAAGGTGAAAGGCGATAAGGTCCTGTACGCACACGCCTCGCGCATTCTGCACCATGAAACCAACCCCGGCTGCGCCCGGGCGCTGATGCAAAAGCACGGCGAGCGCTACATCTGGATCAACCCGCCGGCAATCCCGCTCTCCACTGAAGAAATGGACAGCGTCTTCGCCCTGCCTTACAAGCGCGTGCCGCATCCTTCCTATGGCGATGCGCGCATCCCGGCGTATGAGATGATCCGTTTCTCGATCAACATCATGCGCGGCTGCTTCGGCGGGTGTTCGTTCTGCTCGATCACCGAGCACGAAGGACGCATTATCCAGAGCCGTTCAGAGGATTCGATCATCAATGAGATCGAAGCCATTCGCGACACGGTGCCGGGCTTTACCGGCGTGATCTCCGATCTCGGCGGACCCACCGCCAACATGTATATGCTGCGCTGCAAATCGCCACGCGCCGAGCAGACCTGCCGCCGACTCTCCTGCGTCTACCCGGATATCTGCCCGCACATGGATACCAACCATGAGCCGACGATCAACCTTTACCGTCGCGCCCGCGAGCTGAAGGGCATCAAGAAGATCCTTATCGCCTCCGGGGTACGCTATGACATCGCGGTAGAAGATCCGCGCTATATCAAAGAGCTGGCGACCCACCACGTCGGCGGCTATCTGAAGATCGCGCCGGAGCATACCGAAGAGGGCCCGCTGTCGAAGATGATGAAGCCGGGAATGGGCAGCTACGACCGCTTTAAAGAGCTGTTCGACACCTATTCGAAGCAGGCGGGTAAAGAGCAGTATCTGATCCCGTACTTTATCTCCGCCCACCCGGGGACCCGTGATGAAGACATGGTGAACCTGGCGCTGTGGCTGAAGAAGCACCGCTTCCGTCTCGACCAGGTGCAGAACTTCTATCCGTCGCCGCTGGCGAACTCGACCACCATGTATTACACCGGCAAAAACCCGCTGGGCAAGATCGGCTATAAGAGTGAAGAGGTGGTGGTGCCGAAGGGCGATAAACAGCGCCGTCTGCACAAAGCGCTGCTGCGCTATCACGATCCGGCCAACTGGCCGCTGATCCGTCAGGCGCTGGAGGCGATGGGCAAGAAACACCTGATTGGCTCACGTCGCGACTGCCTGGTGCCGGCGCCGACTCTCGATGAGATGCGCGAAGCGCGTCGCCAGCACCGTCATACCCGCCCGGCGCTGACCAAGCACACGCCGATTGTGCATCAGCGTTCTAACGGTGGCGCAACGGCGAAAAAGCCCGTTAAACGGGGTAAAGTCGCCGGGCGTTAAGCCTGACTTTGCGCCCGGCAGCGTTTCGCTGGCCGAGCGGTTTCTCAAGCCGGACACGCGTCAGCGCTGCCCGGCTTTTTTACCTGTTATCCGCCGAACTGATCCGGGTCGGGCCCCAGACGCTTGCCCTGATCCAGCCTGGCAATCTCCCCCAATTCTTCTTTATCCAGGCGGAAATCCCAGACGTTAAAGTTTTCGGCGATGCGCGACGGCGTGACGGATTTGGGGATCACCACCAGACCGCTGTCGAGATGCCAGCGGATGACAATCTGCGCCGGCGTTTTGCCATATTTATCAGCCAGCTGATGGATAACTTTCTGATCGAAGACGCCCTTACCGCCCTGGGCCAGCGGGCTCCAGGATTCGGTCTGGATCTTGTGGGTGGCGTTCCAGGCGTGCAGCTGCCGCTGCTGCAGCAGCGGATGCAGCTCTATCTGGTTGATCACCGGCGCGACGCCGGTTTCATCAATCAGCTTCTGCAGATGCGGCACCTGGAAATTACACACGCCGATGCTCTTCGCCAGCCCCTGCTGCTGCAGCTCAATCAGCGCCTGCCAGGCCTCGACATAATGGCCGATCGCCGGCACCGGCCAGTGGATTAAATAGAGATCCACATAGTCCAGCTTCAGCTTGCTGAGACTCTCTTTCAGCGCCTCGTGCGGCCGTTTTTGATCGTCGTTCCACAGCTTGGTGGTGATGAATAGCTCATCGCGATTGACGCCAGCGCTTTGCAGGGCGTTGCCGACGCCAGCCTCATTTTGGTACGCGGCGGCGGTGTCAAAAGAGCGATAACCGACTTCCAGCGCCTTATGAATGGCGGAGACGACTTCCTCGTTGCCAGCTTTCCACACGCCGAGACCCAGCTGCGGCATCAGGTTGCCGTCGTGTAGTTTTATAACGGTTGGATGTGTCATGCCTTCCTCCTGTTAATGAACTCGGCGAAGCAGGATCCGCCGAGGGGTAGCATTAAGTCTGGACGAAATAGCTAAAAACGGTAGTAAAAACACCTCTCCCCGACGTTTGTTTAACGTAAGGGGAGGTGAATCAGGCAGGGTAACTTAGCGGGCAGCCTCGTAGATACGACGGCTGACGTCCAGGGTGATATCCTGGTGCTCGCCCAGCTTGGTCATGCCGTGCTCTTCCAGTTTCGCCAGCAGCGCCGGGATGGAGCTACCGTCGAGACCGTAATCGGAGAGGCGGGTCGGCACGCCCATCTGCTCGAAGAACTGGCGCGTCGCGGCGATGGCGGCATCGATGCGCTGGTCGTCTGAGCCCTCGGTGATATGCCACACGCGCTCCGCATATTGCAGCAGCTTCTCGCGCTTGGTATCACGCTTCTCATTCCACAGCGCCGGCAGAACGATAGCCAGCGTCTGGGCGTGATCGAGACCATGCATCGCCGTCAGTTCGTGACCAAGCATATGCGTTGCCCAGTCCTGCGGCACGCCTGCGCCGATCAGGCCGTTCAGCGCCTGGGTCGCGGCCCACATAATGTTGGCGCGCACGTTATAGTTTTCCGGCTCCTGCAGCGCTTTCGGGCCATCCTCGATCAGGGTCAGGAGAATGCCTTCGGCGAAGCGGTCCTGAATTTTACCGTCAACCGGGTAGGTGACGTACTGTTCGACGGTATGGACGAAGGCGTCAACCACGCCGTTGGCGACCTGGCGCGGCGGCAGGGTATAGGTGTAGACCGGATCGAGGATCGCGAACTGCGGCTGAACATGGGAAGACATAAACGCGCGTTTGTCGCCGGTAGTTTTCCGCGAAATCACCGCCCCTTTGTTTGATTCAGAACCGGTCGCCGGCAGGGTGAGAACCGAGCCCATTGGAATGGCGCTGGCGATCTTACTGCCATAGGTTTCCAGAATTTCCCACGGATCGATGTTGGCGTCATAGTGGGCTGCTGCCGCGATAAATTTGGTGCCATCCAGCACCGAACCGCCCCCGACCGCCAGCAGGAAGGTGACCTTCTCTTCGCGGGCGAGCTTCACCGCGTTCATCAGGGTTTCGTAAGACGGGTTCGGCTCGATGCCGCCAAATTCAAGGACGTCCAGGCCATTCAGGGCGGTCAGTACCTGATCCAGGACGCCCGTTTTTTTCACGCTGCCGCCGCCGTAGGTGATCAGTACGCGAGCTTCCGCCGGGATCTGTTCACGCAGTTTTTCAATCGCGCCTTTGCCAAACAGAATGCGGGTTGGGGTATGCAGGTCAAAATTATTCATTGCTTGAGTCCTCAAAAGAGTAAAACCGCCGACAGGGACGATACCGCTGCCCGATGACGGTTATTGTGGTCCTGGCGCCGTTGCCCCTCAATGCACATTTCTGCCTATGTCTTGCCTATTTCTCCATATGGCTGGAGAATTCGCGGCGGCCTGCGCACAATGTACGGGTGAAGAAACATCGGGAGAGACGGTGGCAATGCAACACGCAGAGATATGTCAGACTCTGACAGAAAAGGTTAACCAGCTGAAAGATAAGCACGAAATGTTAAGTTCGCTACTACCCGACGTCCGCCTGCTGTACGGGACGCAGCCGGGACCGCGGATGCCGGTGATGTACCAGCCGGGGATCGTTTTTCTCTTTTCTGGCCATAAAATTGGTTATATCAATGAGCGGACGTTTCGCTACGATACAAACGAATATCTGCTGCTGACCGTACCGCTGCCTTTCGAATGCGAAACCTTTGCCACCCCGGAGGTGCCCCTGGCCGGCATGCGCCTGAACGTCGATATCCTGCAGCTGCAGGAGCTGCTGATGGATATTGGCGAGGATCCGCTGTTTCAGCCCGCCGTCGCCTCCAGCGGGATAAACTCCGCAGTGCTCTCGGAGGATATCTTGTGCGCTGCTGAACGGCTGCTCGACGTGATGGAGCGGCCGCTGGACGCGCGGATCCTTGGCAAGCAGATCGTCCGCGAAATCCTCTACTATGTGCTGACGGGACCCTGCGGCGGCGCGCTGCTGGCGCTGGTCAGCCGGCAGACCCACTTCAGCCTGATTAGCCGCGTACTCAAGCATATCGAGAGTCAATACACCGAAAACCTCAGCGTCGATCGGCTGGCGGCGGAAGCGAATATGAGCGTATCGGCGTTTCACCATAATTTTAAATCGGTGACCAGTACTTCGCCGCTGCAGTATCTGAAAACCTACCGTCTGCACAAGGCGCGCATGCTGATGATCCATGACGGGATGAAGGCCAGCGCGGCGGCGATACAGGTGGGCTATGAAAGCCCTTCCCAGTTCAGTCGTGAGTTTAAGCGCTACTTCGGGATGACGCCCGGGGAAGACGCCGCGCGTATTCGTACGATGCAGGGAATGTAATACCGGGGAGGGAGCAGGCCGGGCGGGCGCAGCCCCCCGGCAGTCGACATCAGGCGCTGCAGTATTTCTTTTTGATCACCACGAACAGCGTGCCGAGCAGGCCAGCCAGCAGCAGGGCAATCGGCAGGATCATCAGGCAGGTCATCACCTGATCTTCATGACGCTTCACGAATGGGATCATGCTCAGCGCATAGCCGAGGCCCGTGACCACGCCGACCCACAGCAGGGCGCTCAGCCAGTTGAAGAACTGGAAGCGGCGGTTCGGCAGACCGGAAATCCCCGCCATGGTTGGCAGCAGGGTACGGACAAATGCCAGAAAGCGGCCCGCGAGCAGCGCCAGCAGACCGTGGCGGTCAAACATGCAGGTGGCGCGCTGATGGTACTTATGCGGCAGGTGCGCCAGCCAGCCTTTCACCGTTTGCGTATTGCCCAGCCAGCGCCCCTGTACATAGCTCAACCAGCAGCCGAGGCTGGCGGCGGCGGTCAGAATGGCGATAGTGGGCACAAAGTCCATGACGCCTTTAGCAATCAGCGCGCCGGCGAGCAGCAGCAGGCTGTCTCCAGGTAAAAAGGAGGCAGGCAGCAGCCCGTTTTCCAGAAACAGGGTCGCGAACATAACCAGATATACAACGCCCACAACATGAGGGTTCGCCAGTGCGGCAAAATCATGTTGCCACAGCGCGGCGACAATCTCTTGAATGACAACCATGGACTTTCCTAAGTGGTACCGTATTGTTGACTAGTGTACTCCTGAAGAGACCCGAGCACCTTGATCCCGGGCGCAACAAAAGCGGCCGCTCCGATAAAAAGCGTCCGCTATTGTTGCCACTGACTGTCACTTTACACGATACGCGCGAAGCCCGCTGCTAAATCCGCCTGCAGATCGTCAACATTTTCGAGACCGATGTGCAAACGGATCAGCGTGCCGCTGAAGTCGACTTCCGCATCCGGTCGGATGTGAGCGATTTGCTCCGGCTGATTGGCCAGAATCAGCGATTCAAAGCCGCCCCACGAGTAGGCCATGCTGAAGAGGCTGAAGTTGTCGAGATACGCTGCCAGCTCAGCGTCGTTGAGACGCTTGTTGAGCACAAAAGAGAACAGCCCGCTGCTGCCGGTAAAATCGCGCTTCCAGAACTCATGGCCTTTACTGCCGGGCAGAGCGGGGTGGTTGACCCGCGCCACCTGCGGATGCTGCGCCAGCCACTCGGCGATGCGCAGGCTGCTTTCATGATGCTGACGCAGGCGGACGCCCAGCGTGCGCAGGCCGCGGCTGGTCATATAGGCGGTATCGGCGTCCAGCATTTGCCCCATCAGATAGGCATTCTCACGCAGCTGCGGCCAGCAGCGCGCGTTCGCCACCGCGGTGCCGACCATGGCGTCGGAGTGGCCGATCAGGTATTTGGTGCCTGCCTGAATAGAAATATCAATGCCAAAATCCAGCGCTTTGAACAGGATCCCCGCCGCCCAGGTGTTATCGATCATGATAATCGCTTCCGGGGCGACCTGACGCACGGCGGCGACAATCGCCGGCACATCGTGCACTTCCATGGTGATGGAGCCGGGCGATTCCAGGAACACCACGCGGGTCTCAGGGCGAACCAGACGGGCAATATCGGCGCCGATTAAGGGATCGAACCAGCTGGTGGTCACGCCGAGTTTGGCGAGAATTTTGGTACAAAAATCCTGGCTTGGCTCATAGGCGGTATTGGTCATCAGCACATGGTCGCCCTGCTCGACAAACGCCAGGATAGTGTTGGCCACCGCGGCGGCGCCGCAGGGGAAGAGGGCGCAGCCGGCGCCGCCCTCCAGCTCGCACATCGCTTCCTGCAGCGAGAAGTGGGTCAGGGTGCCGCGACGCCCGTAGAACAGCTCGCCGTTGGCCCGATTGCGGGTGGCGTGCTTTTTGGCCTCTACGGTGTCGAAAACCAGCGATGACGCGCGCTGGATCACGCTGTTCACTGAGCCCTGGGTATATTTTTTGCTCCGCCCGGCGTTGACCAGCGCGGTATCAAGATGTTTATCAGCCATGTTGATGAACCTGTTTTTATACGTCTGGACGTCTAAACTAGCATGAATCTTCTTTTCTGTACCAGCGCGCTGCCGATACAGGCGAAAATTTTACCAGGCCCGCGGTTAGCCACTTTTTTACTGCGTAAGCGCAAGGAAAATAAACGTGATTTGCTGCACAGTGTAAATACTAATGAGAACCACTATCAATTCGATGTCGTTTTGATATTATTGTGGGCAGATTTTGTGATTATCGTCGTGGAGATAGAGCGTGGGTAATAATTTGATGCAGGCGGATCTCTCCGTTTGGGGTATGTATCATCATGCCGATATTGTCGTTAAGGTGGTGATGATAGGCCTGATTCTGGCGTCGGTCGTCACCTGGGCCATCTTCTTCGGTAAAGGGGCGGAAATCCTCGCCAGCAAGCGTCGCCTCAAACGTGAACAGCAGCAGCTGGCGGAAGCCCGCTCTCTCGATCAGGCCAGCGATATCGCCAGCGCCTTTGAGGCGAAAAGCCTCACCACCCAGCTTATCAATGAAGCGCAGAACGAACTCGAACTCTCCGCCGGTGCCGAAGACAATGAAGGCATCAAGGAGCGAACCGGTTTCCGCCTTGAGCGCCGCGTCGCGGCCGTCGGTCGCCATATGGGGCGCGGCAACGGCTATCTGGCCACCATCGGCGCCATTTCGCCGTTCGTGGGCCTGTTCGGGACCGTCTGGGGCATCATGAACAGCTTTATCGGCATCGCCCAGACCCAGACCACCAACCTTGCGGTGGTGGCGCCGGGCATCGCGGAAGCGCTGCTGGCGACAGCTATCGGTCTGTTCGCCGCCATCCCGGCGGTGGTCATCTATAACATCTTCGCCCGCATGATAGGCAGCTATAAGGCCTCGCTTGGCGACGTCGCCGCTCAGGTCCTCCTGCTGCAAAGCCGCGACCTGGACCTCAGCGCCAGCGGCGTGAAGCCGGTGCGCAGCGCGCAGAAATTACGGGTAGGTTGATCGGCTATGGCGATGCGTCTTAATGAAAATCTGGACGATAACGGCGAAATGCATGAGATCAACGTGACGCCGTTTATCGACGTCATGCTGGTTCTGCTGATTATCTTCATGGTAGCCGCGCCGCTGGCGACGGTCGACGTGAAGGTGAATCTGCCGGCCTCCTCCAGCCAGCCGCAACCGCGACCGGAAAAACCTATCTACCTGTCGGTGAAGGCGGATAAGAGCATGTTCCTCGGCAACGACCCGGTGACCGAAGCGAATATGATTAACGCCCTGGATAGCCTGACCGCCGGCAAAAAAGATACCACCGTCTTCTTCCGCGCGGATAAAACCGTCGATTACGAGACGATGATGAAAGTGATGGATACCCTGCATCAGGCGGGCTATCTCAAGATCGGGCTGGTGGGCGAAGAGACCGTCAAAGCCAAATAACCCGATGCTTTTCCTGAAAAGGCTGGCCGCGCGCCGGCCTTTTTTATTGTCCTCTGCCAGCGAAGTGTTGGCCTGGCGTTGCCATCACGTTATCTGTCTGAGATATAATGTCGCTTCTTTTTGTTAACTGACAGGATCTTATGGAACGCTTTCTGGAAAATGCTATGTACGCCTCGCGCTGGCTGCTGGCGCCGGTTTATTTTGGCCTCTCGCTCGGTCTGATTGCGCTGACCATCAAATTTTTTCAGGAGATCTTCCACATACTGCCGCATATTTTTAGCGTCAGTGAGTCGGATATGATTCTGACCCTGCTGTCGCTGGTGGATATGACCCTGGTGGGCGGTTTGCTGGTGATGGTGATGTTCTCCGGGTATGAAAATTTTGTCTCGCAGCTGGATATTAACGAGGGTAAAGAAAAACTCAGCTGGCTGGGCAAAATGGACGCGACGTCGCTGAAAAATAAGGTTGCCGCCTCCATCGTGGCGATCTCCTCTATTCACCTGCTGCGGGTGTTTATGGATGCGAAAAACGTCCCGGACAATAAGCTGATGTGGTATGTCATCATCCATCTGACCTTTGTGCTGTCGGCCTTTGTGATGGGCTACCTCGATCGTCTGACCAAAGTGAAACACTGATCCTTTCTCTCCCGGCGGCGTTAGCCGCTGGGCTGTTTCTCCCCGTTTCTGCTGTTCTGGGCTGGCGTATGTCCGGGCTTCTGCTTTGCTTAAAGGGCGCTTAACAACGGAGGCAGGGTGATGACGCGATTAACGGCCAAAGATTTCCCGCAGCAGCTGCTCGAGTATTATGACTACTATGCCCACGGTAAAATCAGCAAACGCGAGTTTCTCCAGCTGGCGGGGAAATATACCGTCGGCGGGATGACCGCGCTGGCGCTATTTAATCTGCTGAAGCCCGACTATGCCCTGGCAGAGCAGGTACCGTTCACCGACCCGGATATCCGCCCGGAGTATATTCATTATCCCTCTCCTGACGGCCACGGCGAAGTGCGGGCTTACCTGGTGACGCCGACGAAAATAGCCGACAAAGCGCCCGCCGTGGTGGTGGTGCATGAGAACCGCGGCCTGAATCCCTATATTGAAGACGTCGCCCGGCGGGTGGCGAAAGCGGGGTATATCGCGCTGGCGCCGGATGGCCTGAGCTCCGTCGGCGGCTATCCGGGGAATGATGATGAAGGCCGCGCGCTGCAGCAGAAAGTCGATCCCGTGAAGCTGATGAATGACTTTTTTGCCGCGGTCGCGTTTATGGCGAAGCATCCGCAGGCGACGGGGAAGGTTGGTATCACCGGTTTTTGTTACGGCGGCGGCGTCAGCAACGCGGCGGCGGTCGCCATTCCGGAGCTGGCCTGCGCGGTGCCGTTTTACGGCCGCCAGCCGCCGCTGAAGGAGGTCGATAAAATTAAAGCGCCGCTGCTGCTGCATTACGCCGGACTCGATAGCGGCATTAATGAAGGCTGGCCCGCCTATGAACAGGCGTTGAAGGAACACCATAAAGTCTATGAGGCCTATCTCTATCAGGGCGTGAATCACGGCTTTCATAATGATTCCACGCCGCGCTACGATCGGGCTGCGGCGGACCTGGCCTGGCAACGCACGCTGGCATGGTTTGAGAAGTATTTACGCTAGCGCAAACGTCATAAATAGCGCTACCGCTCGCTTATGGCAGGCTATCGGCTGGAAAGCTAAAAACCGGAGGCGGGCGCCTCCGGTGGGTCAGCGCGCTACGCCTGGCGCTTATCTTCCGTTTGGGTGTCAAAGTCGCGGGCGTCGTGGCGCTCATGCAGTTGCTCATTGAGCGGGCCGTTGGTGCGGTTAACGATACGTCCGCGCTTGACGGCGGGGCGGTTGCCGACATCCTGCGCCCAGCGCAGCACGTTGGTGTAGCTCCCGGCGTCGAGGAACTCCGCCGCGTTATAGACGTTGCCCAGCACTACGTTGCCATACCATGGCCAGACCGCCATATCGGCGATGGTATACTCCTCGCCGGCCACATAGCGACCGCGGGCGAGCTGTTTGTCCAGCACGTCGAGCTGGCGTTTGGCTTCCATGGTAAAGCGATCGATCGCGTACTCGATCTTCACCGGCGCATAGTTATAGAAGTGGCCGAAGCCGCCGCCGAGGAAGGGCGCGGCGCCCTGCAGCCAGAACAGCCAGTTAAGGGTTTCAGTGCGGCCAGCGGGATCCTTCGGCAGGAAGAAGCCAAATTTTTCCGCCAGATAGAGAAGAATGTTGCCGGATTCGAATACTCGGGTGGGCGGCGTGGTGGAGTGATCGCTTAGCGCCGGGATCTTCGAGTTCGGGTTGATGTCGACAAAGCCGCTGGAAAACTGATCGCCTTCGCCAATGCGTATCAGCCAGGCGTCGTACTCCGCGCCGCTGACGCCCAGCGCCAGCAGCTCCTCCAGCATGATCGTCACCTTCTGGCCGTTGGGCGTGCCAAGTGAGTATAGCTGGAGCGGATGGGTTCCCACCGGCAGGACGCGTTCATGAGTCGCGCCGGAAACGGGACGGTTGATGTTGGCGAACGCGCCGCCGCTGTTTTGCTTCCATTCCCACACTTTTGGTGGCTGGTAGTTTTGCTCTGACATGCTGGTTTGCCTTTTTCGTGGATGTACAAAAAGTGTAGCAGGTGACCTCAGGCCATAATCCGCGCGGCCCACACGCTGACATCATCGCCGCTGCCCAGATCCGGCTGCACCAGACCATTGACCATAAAGGTCGGCGAGACATGGATGCCGTTCTGGCGGGCATATTTGCTGTGCCACTTGATCACGTCCTGCAGCTCCGGGCGGGCAAAGGCGGCCCCCAGCAGGACGTGACTGTAGCGCTCAATGCGTTCAATGATTTGCTGCGGCGTGGCGTTCATGTTCGGCCCGCTGCAGTGATCGGTAAATTCAAACTCTTCCCGATGGTCTGCCACGGCCTGCATCACCTTATGCGCCTGCTCTCTGCCATGCGGCAGGGTGGACGCGGCGAGGATGCAGCGGACAATCACCCCGGAGAACAGATGCCACGGCTGCGACTGCAGCCGTATCTTGATGGTTACGTTATCGGCGCCGACCTCATCGAGCAGATCGTCGAGTTTATTAAACGCGCGGACAGAGTAGGGGCAGGTGGGCTCAAGGAACACCTCAAACGTCCGCGGGCCGTGTCCCCAGACCAGCGGTTGGGCATTCAGATGCGAGGGTGTGCTCATTGTCGACTCCTGATGTTGCGTTGTTTTTTTGTTATATCACCGATAACGATATCACTTCTGCTTTCGGCTGCAGGGTTATTTTCCTTAACGGCACGATTAGCGAAACGAATGAGTGGTATCATCGTTACACCTCTGTCTGGTAAGTGCCTGCGGCAGGATAAGAAGAGGGAGTTTTGTTTCGCCAACTGCCCGGGCTGCATTTATTTGAGGTCAGGCTAAATGAGCAAAGGATCGACAAGCAGTGACGCCCCGTTTGGGACATTGTTAGGCTACGCGCCCGGCGGCGTGGCAATTTATTCATCGAATTACAGTAGCTTAAATCCGCAGGACTATCCGGATGATGCGACGTTTCGCAGCTACATCGGCAATGAGTATATGGGGCATAAATGGCAGTGCGTTGAATTTGCGCGCCGCTTTCTGTTCCTGACCTACGGGTTTGTCTTTACCGATGTGGGGATGGCCTATGAAATCTTCTCCCTGCGCTTTCTGCGCGAAGTGGTCAATGACAATATTCTCCCGCTGCAGGCCTTCGCCAACGGCGCCCGTCGTCCGCCGATCGCCGGTTCGCTGCTGATCTGGCAGAAGGGCGGCGAGTTTAAGCACACCGGCCACGTCGCGGTGATCACCCAGCTTGTCGGCAATAAGGTGCGTATCGCCGAGCAGAACGTCATTCACTCGCCGCTGCCGCAGGGCCAGCAGTGGACCCGCGAGCTGACCCTCGAGGTCAACGCCGGCCGGTACACCATCAAAGATACCTTTGCCGATACCGAAATTTTAGGCTGGATGATCCAGACCGCCGATACCGAACACAGCCTGCCGCAGCCGGTACTGCCGGGCGAGGCGATGGCGATCAAGGGCGCGCGGCTGCCGAACAACGGCCAGTTCCGCGGCAAATGGCTGAACGAGAAAGATCCGCTGCAGAAAGCCTACGTGGCGGCCAACGGCCATTTTATCAATCAGGATCCCTATCAGTATTTCACCATCAGCGAAAGCGCCGAACAGGAGCTGATTAAAGCCACCAACGAGCTGCACCTGATGTATCTGCACGCCACCGATAAGGTAATGAAGGATGATAACCTGCTGGCGCTGTTTGATATCCCGAAAATCCTCTGGCCGCGTCTGCGTCTCTCGTGGCAGCGCCGGCGTCATCATATGATCACCGGGCGCATGGATTTTTGCATGGACGAGCGCGGGCTGAAGGTGTACGAGTACAATGCCGACTCCGCCTCCTGCCATACCGAAGGCGGGCTGATCCTCGAGCAGTGGCTGAAGCAGGGCTACTACGGCACGGGTCACAATCCGGCCGAAGGTCTGCTCGATGAGCTGGCGGGGGCGTGGAAACACAGCCGGGCGCGGCCTTTCGTGCACATCATGCAGGACAAGGATCTGGAAGAGAATTACCACGCGAAGTTTATCCAGCGTTCGCTGACCCAGGCCGGTTTTGAGAGCAAAATTCTCTTTGGCCTCGATGAACTGCGCTGGGATGCCGCCGGCCAGCTGATCGACGCCGACGGGCGGCTGGTCAACTGCGTCTGGAAAACCTGGGCATGGGAAACCGCCATTGAGCAGGTGCGCGAAGTCAGTGCCGATGAGTACGCGGCGGTGCCGATTCGTACCGGACATCCGCAGAATGAGGTGCGACTGATTGACGTCCTGCTGCGTCCTGAAGTATTGGTATTCGAACCCCTGTGGACGGTGATCCCGGGCAACAAAGCGATCCTGCCGGTGCTGTGGTCGCTGTTCCCGCATCATCGCTATCTGCTGGATACCGATTTCGTGGTTAACGACGAGCTGGCGAAAACCGGTTATGCCGTGAAGCCCATTTCCGGACGCTGCGGGAACAATATCGACCTGATCGGGCCGCAGGATGAGGTTCTGGATCAGACCAGCGGCCAGTTTGTCGATCGTAAGAATATCTACCAGCAGCTGTGGTGCCTGCCGAAAGTGGATGGCAAGTATATCCAGGTGTGCACCTTTACCGTCGGCGGTAACTACGGCGGTACCTGCCTGCGCGGCGATTCGTCGCTGGTGGTGAAAAAAGAGAGCGACATAGAGCCGCTGATCGTATTGAAAGATAAAGCGTGATGTGCTGACCCCGGATAGCGGCTCGCGCCCTGTCCGGGGAGAGCGCAGAGACACGAACCAGGATAGCCCGGTCTGGTAAGCGCCGCCGGGGACCACCTGCAACAAAGCCAAGATAATTAACACAACAACAAGACAGAAAAGGAAAATAGTATGCACGATCGGCGTCTCGCCGCCCGCGCGGGTGAACTCAAGCCCTCCGCCGTCCGCGAACTTCTCAAACACAGTAAACTGCCGGGCGTGATCTCGCTTGGCGGCGGCATTCCGGCCCCGGAACTGTTTGATACCGAAGGCCTGGAGCTGGCGGTGCAGAAGGTGATGAGCGAGCGTTTTCATGACGCATTTCAGTACGGTCTGACCGAAGGCTACCCGCCGCTGCGTCAGGCGGTGAGTGAAATCTGCCACGCCCGTGGCGTGACCTGTTCAGCCGCTCAGGTCTATATTACCTCCGGCTCCCAGCAATCGCTGGATATCGTTGCCCGCACGCTGCTCGATCCAGGCGATACTATCGTCGTTGAGCGACCCACCTATCTGGCGGCGCTGCAGGTGTTTCAGCTGGCGCAGGCCAATATCCTCAGCGTCGATACCGATGATGACGGGATGCTGGTGGAGCAACTGGCCGACCTGCTGGAGACCACCCGCGTCAAAGCTGTCTACCTGGTGCCGACGTTCGGCAACCCCGGCGGTAAAACGCTGAGCGAGGCGCGTCGTCGCCGGCTGGTCGAGCTGGCGAAAAAATATGACTTCGTCATTCTGGAAGACGATCCCTACGGTGAAATTAGCTTTACTGACGCCGTGCGACGTCCGCTCTATCAGCACGCCGTTGAGCTGGGCTGTGAAGATCAGGTGGTTTACACCTCGACGTTTTCAAAGATCCTCGCGCCGGGGATGCGTATCGGCTGGATCGTCATGCCGGACTGGCTGGCGCAGCAGACGGTGATCGTTAAGCAGGCGGCGGATCTGCATACCAATATGCTGTCGCAGGTGATCACCGCGGAATACCTCAGCCTGAACCGGCTGCAAAATCAGATTGCGTTGATTCGCGAAGACTATCGCAAGAAGTGCGTGGCGCTGGCCGACGCGCTGGAGAGTCGCCTTGGCGAGCATCTGGAATTCAGCCGCCCACAGGGTGGGATGTTCCTGTGGGCGCGTTTCCGCTATCCGTTCGATACCATGGCATGGATGAAGAAAACGCTGGAAAACGGCGTTGTGTACGTCCCGGGGGAAGCGTTCTATCACGATAATCCGGATACCCGTACCCTGCGCCTTTCCTACTCCACCGTGTCGGAAGCGGGGCTGCTGACCGCCGTTGAGCGGCTGGCGGCCTCCCTGTAACGACCCTGCAGTGCGCCGCTTAGCGGCGGCGCACCCTCTTCGCCTCAGTAGCGAGAGGGGGTGACGCTAGCGTTCAGCGCTGGGGTCACTCCGTATCGGCGATGCGATCATCCAGCCAGACCAACATCAGCGCTGCGAGAAAAGCCACCGCAAAGGTACCAATAAACAACCACATAGATGTCCCTCACGGGTTAATTATTTTGCTGATTTTACCGGAGAGCGATCGTTTCGGTCGGAGATGGAGATTTTTGTCCCAGTCGAATGGCTGGCGAGAGAGAAAAAGTCATCGGCATCAATATCGAAGTTAAGAATAATTTCCCTGTATTCCCCACCGTTAATTAACGCTTTGGCTTCTTTAACACTACTGGCAATAATGACAGGCATCAGTTTTATCTCATTTTGAAAACTGATAAGCAAAATAAGAGTTAGTTCGTACCAGATCAACTACTTTTTATCGTATGCGACCGCAGAAAAAAACGTCATCCCGTGGCTCGGCGATAGAGGAGGATTTTGTGACAGCGATCGGCTCATCAACAGCGGGATCTTATCGGACGCTGGGACGGGCTGCTGTTTCGCCAGCCCGCCGGGATTATTCACCCTGCTGTTTTGCCCGTAATATCTCGCCGCAGCGCTGCCGGTCCTGACGCAGCGTCTGCTGTTCCTGCGGGCTGAGCTGATGCCAGGTGTCCAGCATCCGCTGCCCCAGCGCCGGCAGGTAATGCGCTTTATGCAGCGCGTAGTCAGAATTCCCCCCCTCGACGATGTTTTGCATATCGTCGAGGAACTGGCGGCTGTCGTCATGATCGATCACGCAAAATACCGCCCGGTAGTAAGCTTCGTCTTCCTCTGTGTAATGGGGGGTGAACCACCAGAGCAGCAGCGCGGTAAGCGCCAGCAGCGGGATAATAAAGGGTAATTTTTTCAACATCAGTTTTTAGGCCGGAGACATTCAGCCGTCAGTGTACCTGCAACGACGTCAGGATGTAAGCGCCGGCCCCGGCGGGCCGGCAGAGGCTAGTAGCCGACCGGGTAGATGCAGCCGGTCTGCACCCCTTCAATGCTGCGGCGATAGGCCTGCGCCACGGCGGCGGCGGGGACGCTGGCAAAGCCCGGGAAAAAGTCGCCGTAGGCCGCCAGCGACTCGCTGAGCACGGTGGGGCTGATGAGATTAATGCGGATCCCGCGCGGTAGTTCGCAGGCGGCGGCGCGCACAAAGCCTTCCAGACCGGCGTTAACCGTCGTGGCATTGACGCCCTGAGCAATCGGCTCCTGCGCGACAATGCCGCTGACCAGAGTAATCGACCCGCCGTCGCGCAGGAAATGCTGGCCGATCAGCGCCAGGCGAATTTGCCCCAGCAGCTTGTCCTGCAGACCGAGGTTGAACTGGCTATCGGTCATGGTGCTTAACGGCCCAAAGTGCAGATTGCCGGTAGTGGAGACGATGGCGTCTACTTCGCCGGTCTGCGCAAACAGCGCCTCGACGCTCCCCTGGGAGGTAATATCCACCTGATAATCCCCCCGGGTGCGGCCGACGCGGATAACGTCATGTCTCTGGCCCAGTTCTTCGCTGACCGCGCGACCAATGGTGCCGCTGGCACCGATAACGATAATTTTCATGGCTGACTCCTGGTGAGGTGAAAGCCTATTCTTTAATAAAACGGATATCGGATAAACTGGCTAAAAGTTAGAACATTACTAACCAGAGGTTAGCAATATGGATAAGCTGCGAGGGATGGAGACGTTTATTGCCGTGGTGGAGTGCGGCAGCTTTACCGGGGCGGCGTCGCGCCTGGGGCTGTCGGCGGTAATGGTCGGGAAATACATCGCCCAGCTGGAAACCCAGCTGGCGACGCGTCTGCTGGAGCGTAACACCCGACGCCAGAGCCTTACCGACGCCGGGCGGGTCTATTTTGACGAAGCGAAACGGGTGATGGAGCAGGTCTCCATCGCCGAAAGCGCCGTTGAGCGGCTGCGGCTGGCGCCCGCCGGCACCCTGCGGGTGAGCGCGCCCACCTCGTTCGGCGCCAGCGTGATCGCGCCTCTGACCGCCACCTTTCTGCAGGCCTGGCCAGCGGTTCGGGTTGAACTGGATCTGACCAACCGGATGGTCGATCTGGTGGATGAAGGTTTCGATCTGGCGATCCGCATTGGCGAGATCCATCAGGAGGATCTGGTGGCCCGCTATCTGGCGCCCTATCGGATGGTGATCTGCGCCGCGCCGGCTTATCTGGCGCGTTACGGAACGCCAGGGACGCCGGAAGATCTCGCCGATCATCTCTGCCTGTCCCATACGGTCTGGACCGCGCGCAACGAGTGGCGGCTGCCGGGCATGGAGGGGGAAGTGCGCTGGAAGCGCGATGCGGTTTTGCGCTGCAACGATGGCTATGCGCTGCGCCAGGCGGCGATCGCCGGGGCCGGGCTGCTGATGCAGCCGGAGGTGCTGCTGGCCGATGCGCTGGCCAGCGGCAGCCTGATGCGGGTGCTGGACGCGTGGACCCCACAGCCGAGGCCCGTGCATCTGCTCTGGCGCCAGGATCGCCGGCCCCTGCCGAAGCTGACGCAGTTTATCGCCCACCTTCAGCAGGGAATGGCCGACGCGCTGGCGATGACCCGCGCGTCGGAATAATCACTCCTCCCGTAGCGCCTGCTGCCAGTCGGCAATCAGATCGTGAGGATCTTCGATCCCGACCGACAGGCGGATCAGCTGCGGCGTGATGCCGTTCGCCAGGCGCTTCTCCAGCGGGATCGAGGCGTGGGTCATGCTGAAGGGCTGGCTTACCAGGCTCTCCACGCCGCCCAGACTCTCCGCAAGGGTGAACCAGCGCAACTTGTTGATAATGCGTTCGGCGTAACCGTCATCGCCCTTCACCACGACGGAAATCATGCCGCCGGGCAGGGCCATTTGCTGGCGCGCCAGCTGATGGTGCGGGTGCGAGGCCAGCCAGGGGAACCAGACTCGCTCCACCTCCGGCTGCTGTTCCAGCCATTCGGCGAGCTGCAGCGCGTTCGCGCTGTGTCGCTCCATCCGCAGCGCCAGGGTGCGGATGCCGCGTAGCGTCAGGAAGCTGCTGAACGGGTCGAGTACACCGCCTACCGCATTCTGCAGGTAGCCAAGCTTTTCCGCGAGCTCAGCGTTATCGCCAACCACCGCCAGGCCGGCGACGACATCGGAATGGCCGTTGAGGTACTTGGTCGCGGAGTGGATCACAATATCAAACCCATGCTCCAGCGGGCGATGGATCGCCGGCGAGGCGAAAGTGTTATCGGCGACGCTGATCAGGTTATGGCGGCGCGCGATGGCGGCGATGGCGCTGAGATCCGCCAGCTTCAGCAGCGGGTTGGTGGGCGTCTCCACCCATATCATGCGCGTATCGGGGCGGATCGCCGCTTCAATCCCCGCCAGGTCGTCGGGTTTCACCCAGCTCACCTGCAGACCAGCGCTACGGCGGCGAACGTTTTCCAGCAGGCGGTAAGTGCCGCCATACACATCATCGACCGCCACCAGGTGGCTGTCCTTATCCAGCAGCTCCAGCACGGTGGAGATGGCGGCCAGCCCGGAGGCGAACGCGTAGCCGCGCGTGCCGTTTTCCAGGTCGGCGATCGCCGTCTCCAGCGCGTGGCGGGTAGGGTTCCCGCTACGGGAATATTCATAGCCGGTATGCTGCCCCGGCGCCGGCTGAGCAAAAGTGGAGGTGGCGTAAATCGGCGGCATCACTGCGCCGTGGCTGTCGGTGAAGGTTCCGCTATGTACGCTCAGGGTGTGGATAGATGACATAAAAAATTCCTTATTGTGCGACTCGGTTACGCCAGGCGGTCAGTACATCGCTGCGGGTGACCAGGCCAAGAAAACGCGCGTTGTCAGCGATCACCGCCACCAGACCGCGATCGAGAATGGCCTGCAGTTCGCTCTCTGGCGCACGCTTATCGAGAGTTTCAACATGGCGGCTCATCGCTTCGCTGACCGGCAGAGAGAAGCGTTGGCGATCGCCCCTTACGTGGCGGATCAAATCCCACTCATCGACGATGCCGACCACGCGGCCATCCTCCAGCACCGGCAGCTGGGAGATGTCATACAGCCGCATGCGGGTAAAGACTGCGGCCAGGGTGTCGTCCGGCGCGGCCGTGACGGTGGCGCCTTCGTCATGGCGCAGGGCGATAAAATCACTGAGATCGCCCTGTTCGGGGCGGGCGATCAGCCCCTGCTGGCGCATCCAGTCGTCGTTGAACATTTTTGACAGGTATTTATTGCCGCTGTCGCAGGCGAAGGTCACCACCCGCTTCGGACGGCTTTGCGCCCGGCAGTAGCGCAGCGCGGCGCTGAGCAGGGTGCCGGTGGAGGAGCCGGCCAGCACGCCTTCGACCTGCAGCAGCTGGCGCGCGGTGTGGAACGCTTCGCGGTCGCTGACGCGATAGGCGGTATGCACCCCTTCCAGCCTGGCCAGCGGCGGGATGAAATCTTCTCCAATCCCTTCGACCAGCCAGGATCCCGTTTCGCCGTAGCGTCCGGTATCAACCTGATCGGCAAGGATCGAGCCCGCCGGATCGGCGAGGATAAATTCCGTTTTCGGCGAATGTTCTGCAAACCAGGCCTGAAGCCCGCCCAGCGTGCCGCCGGAGCCAACGCCGACGACGATGGCGTCTATGTCGCCCTCCAGCTGCTGGAAAAGTTCCGGCGCGGTGGAGGTAGCGTGCGCCAGCGGATTAGCGTCGTTGTTAAACTGGTCGATGTAAAAAGCCCCCGGCGTTTCATCGGCAAGGCGGCGGGCATAATCCTGGTAGTAGGCCGGGTGGCCTTTATTGACGTCGGAGCGGGTGAGCAGCACCGTCGCGCCCAGCGCCCGCAGGTGAAAGATTTTCTCGCGGCTCATTTTGTCCGGCACCACCAGGATCAGGCGGTAATTTTTCTGCGCCGCAATCAGCGCCAGGCCGAGGCCGGTATTGCCGGCGGTGGCTTCGATAATTGTCCCGCCGGGCGCCAGTTTTCCCTGGCGCTCGGCTTCGTTAATCATCGACAGCGCAACCCGATCTTTAATTGAGCCGCCCGGGTTCTGATTTTCCAGTTTTAAAAACAGACTGCAGGGGCCGGTATCCAGTTTGTGCAACTGGAGCAGGGGAGTATGACCGATCAGGTCGCTCACGGAATGAAACAGTGACATAACCATTTACCCACTCGTTTAAGATATTTTTGCATGGTAGGTCTGTGAAATCGGTTATTTAAAGAATATTTCTCTGTCATTTAGCGCAAAATGGAATATAAGATGCTGTTCAGCCATCCGGAGGGAAAGCAGGGTAGCCGCCTGGGCGGATCGATTGCCAGAAAAGGGCGTTTTTAGCCGCTTTTGGCGACAAAAAGGCGATTTTAATCAGCGTGTTATCTGATATCTGGCAATGTATTTGCGAAAAGATTCTATGGGAGACGGAGCTTAAAGATACAGAGGATACGGGGTGGTAGACCATGTGTGTAGTACGATTCACCACACAACCGATCATATTGAACAGTGGTAGTCACGGTATCCTGAATTCCTCGTAGAGGAAATTCAGGATGTTTTCGTTCAGAAATTATAGCGTAAACCAATTCGAATTCGATAGTTATCGTCATGCTTCGCCGTTACGCGATCCATATAGGCTGCCGAAAAATATGGCTGTGCATGCTTGAACCCCGTGTACGTAAAAACATTATCAACTTCCCAGTGATAGTTTTTATCATTGCTGGCATGAAAGTCATTAAAATGACTATAATAAGCAGGCTCCAGGTAATAATTCCATTCATTGTTAATTACATAATTCATTCCTATATGAGTTTCCATGTTATTATCGGAATCTTTTTTCCCAAGGTAATTTACAGAATCATAATTACGATAATTATAACGAGTTCGTAGCGTAAAGCTTAGAGAAGGGGCAACTGTATATCTGAAGTCAAAATATCCTGCCCCACCTGAACCCTCTGTATTTTCATTGACAATAGCACCAACAAAAATTGTCAATTCAGAAAGAGATAAAAATGGATACCAACCTTCAAGTTCATTCCAGCTATGTTTGAGTTGTTCATATGCCTCTAAATTATAGGCATTGGTTAACATGACACCTGCACCATTATTGAAATCATATCCTCCCCGAAAGGCTAGTTCATGACGATTATAGGCTGTTTCGTATCCATCACGCGCTTCGATCCAGGGGCCGGCACTCAATGCCGGAATGGAGAATGCCATACAAAACAATGCTGCAATGTAGAACGTTTTTTTTAGGAAATTCATTTTAACCTCTTAAAGATAAGATGTAAGATTAAGATAAAAGTAATTGACAGCTTTTAATTAAGGGTTGTGGCAGTGGTAACATTCTTTTGTGACATGTAAGTCACAAAAGAATATATTTCTTATGTTAATTTTTCCTGTTGTTTTTTAATGGTGGCAGTGTAATAGCCTCGCCATGAACTTTTTATGAAGTGTTATTTCCACTCTGTTATTTTCCCGAATGGAAGCGTATTCACTTTTATCAAAATGAGGGTAAGCGTAATTCACTTTTAAGTATTCTGCTTCAGGAATGGGGAGAGGGAGTGAAATAGTATCTTCAGTGCTGTCCATTCGCCAAACCGCAAGCCATATATCATTATCATCGTAAAGCCCGAAGGCAAGCCATGGCGATGACATTGATGGCATTCCCAACGGCCAGAAAGGTGTCATGTGGGGGATCTTTTCGCGGAAGGTTTTATATAGTGCGATACCTTCTTTAACCAGTAAAAAGCGTTCCTCGCTAAGCTCCGCAAGATGGCCACTTTGGTGTATGCGTAATAACATCGAATTAATCATATTCATCACTACTTCTTCCCGGTCACCCTCACGCAGCGGATAAGACCAGATAGCAGCCTGTTCCGGCGTAACAGCAGAAGCAGCAGACGATGCGATAACAGCCATTAAACGATAGTCTGTTTGATCGGTAACAGACTGGATGCTGTGATGTTGCAGCAAAGCATAATCCATCCTGAGTCCACCGCTTCCGCAGTTTTCTATCACCAGGTGTGGATAACGATTCATTGTTTTAATCAGCCAGGAAAGGTAGGCGCGGTTATGCTGCAACAGTCCGTCACCTGTGCTGTCGGCCTGATAGTCGGTACCACTACCGGCATTAATGTTGTAATCCATTTTAATATAACTAATACCGTATTCATCAACCAACCGGGCAATAACCCGATCGGCGTGTTCCTGAACCAGGGGATGGCGGAAATCAAGCTGATAACGCTGATGGTCAATAACTCGTTTACCATGGCGCTGGAAAAAGCATTCATCAGGAAGTTTCTGTGCCAGAGTGCACGTAATACCTATGACCTCAAGCTCCAGCCACAGGCCTGGTTTCATGCCTTTTGCAGCAATATAATCGATGGGCTCTCTTATCCCGCGTGGAAAGCGCGTAACTGAAGGTTGCCATTCTCCGACACCATCCCACCATTCACCGTCTGAATACCAGCCGCAGTCGATACAGAAGTATTCGCAACCTGCAACTGCTGCAATATCGATGAGCGGCAACAGTTTTTCTGTCGTAGGATCACCAAAGAGACAGTTCATATAATCATTAAAAATGACCGGTAAAACAATATTATCCTGAGAAGGCCGGAGGATCCGGCGGCGGTAACGGGTGATTTCCTGTAGCGCTTCTTGCAGTCCACCCTGAACCAGCGATACGGCTACCGGGACAGAGGTGAACGTTTCACCAGGCATGAGCTGTTTCCACCAGTGATTTTCGTTTTCAGTAGGACCGCTGATTTGTAAGTAAAGATGCTCACGGAAGTCGCCAATCTCCCACTGCCATGAGCCATTATGCTCAATCTGCCATAACAAAGTAGTACCTGCGGCTAAATCTTCAAAAGCAGCGCAAGGCAGGTAGCCGATGCTTGACCAGGTCCCGGTATTTTCTATGGAAAATCTATCCAAAGAGAAGCGGTTTACCTTATCAAGCCCAAGCTCAGGAAGTGTCGCCCTCTTCCATTGCGCTTCGCCATACCAGTTATTATGTGGAAGATGAAGAACGCTGTTCTTTTCCCACGGAAGGCTACTAATGGCAAACAGTGTCAGGGAACTGACATATTCAAGCCCAATAGACTCCTGGCTGTGATTATGAATTTCACACCATATTCTGGCTGTTTTCAGGTGTTGAAAATGCTGGAGATGCCAATATGCAGATATGACGTCCCCGGTTAGCGCGACTTCAAGTTTCTTTCCAAGGTCATTATCGTAACACCGGTGCGTCTTATAGCGTAAAGATGACCCTGGTTCGCAGCCAGTATGTTTACGTGCATGATGATCATTTTGATTATATCCGCTGGCATGAACCTGAATCAATGGAAACTCACCGTGTGACTCACCATGATCCGTAGTGGAAAATTGGTCAATATAGATAACTCCTTCTTCATTCAGCGAAAAGGAAATATAAAAACCTTCTTCTTTAAACTCTAAAAAACCCATGTGCGATACCTCTGTCTATCATCGTCCAATATTGCGTAATTTATTACCAGCCATCAGATTCTGTTCAATCTGTTCCAGAGATATGTTTTTCGTTTCAGGAACGAAGCGATTAATAATAACAATGGCTACGACGTTCAGTAACGCATATAAATAAAATGTATGAGCGCTTCCTAATGAGTTCAGAAGTGACAGGAACGTCGCACTGACAATCATTCCGGCTATATGGCAGGTAAAAGTCGAGCAGGTGATACCAAACTCACGCCCTTTAAGTGGTTGAATTTCAGAACACAACAGCCAGATGAGCGGACCGGCGGACATTGAAAAACCAACGATAAATATCAGCAGCATGGCAACAGTGACAATTTTTCCTGGCACGGATAATACTTCGCCACCGAGTAGTGCCCCGACCACCCCCATTGCGAGACTCATGGTAAGAAAACCTATATACAGCATGGGCTTGCGACCCCATCTGTCCACGAAACCAACGGCAATAAATGTCGCAATGGTCATAACAACACCTACGATGACAGTGCCCCACATTTGGTCTGATGTGGAAGTAAAACCTATTTCATGGAAAATACGTGGGGCGTAATACATCATAACGTTGACGCCAGAGAATTGTTGCATGATTTGCAAAACAATGCCTAAACCAACAGTGCGGCGAAAATTTTTGTTTTCCAGGAATAAATGCCATCCCTGTTGCTTTATCCTGAGTTGTTCTTTTATTTCCCGTAATTCACTTTCTACCTCTGCATGACTACTTCGTAATCGCATGAGCACTTCATAAGCTGCTTCTTCCCGACCATGCATCATGAGCCAGCGTGGGCTGCGAGGCAAAAACAATGCGCCAAACAGAAAAATCAGGGAAGGTATTGCCACGACGAGCAGCATTCCTCGCCAGTTGCCGCTATAGCTGAAAGCAGTATTGGTGAGGAATACGATTAAAATTCCCAGGGCAATCATCAACTGATAGGCAGAAATCATTGCTCCCCGAATACTCTTGGGCGTAATTTCAGAGAGATAAAGCGGTGTGGCGTAGGAAGCGACGCCGAGTCCGACACCGAGAATAAGCCGACCAATAATCAACATCTCGACGTTAGTAGCAAACGTGCAAAATATTGCTCCCAGGCTAAAGGAGGCTGCGGCAATCAGTAACGCATATTTGCGGCCCAGACGATATGCCAGAACGCCGCTGCACAATGTGGCTGCAGCAGCACCTACCATCATTGAACTGACAATCCATTCCTGCTGACTATCGATAAGATTGTATTCTTTGGCGATAAGGGGTAATGCGCCTGAGATGACACCGATATCTAACCCAAATAGTAAACCTGCAAGTGCTGCCAGAAGACATATCCAGATTATTTGTGGCCTTTTTTTACCTCTTGATACAGAGGCAGGCATGACTCTATCTAATTGCATGAGAAAGTACCCTTATCCAGATTGTTATGTGAAATATTTTTTAAAAAATAATACTTAATCGATTTCGTATTTTTCATTCTTGATCTTTAAAATAAGTTACGCAATAGGCTTTTTATTCTGTATGTGATCGATGTCGCACAATGAAATGATGGGGTAAGGGTTTTTATATTGTCACAAGGAAAATAAAGGTTTAAAGTAGCAATAATATCCTTACAGGAAGCCATTTAATCCATAACGAAAAATGAATATTAAAGAATTGGCGGAGTACCTAAACCTATCAACAGCCACGGTCTCGAAAGCGTTAAACAATAAAAGCGATATAAGTAGTCATACTCGTGAGAAGGTGCTTAAGGCAGCAGAAACGCTAGGTTACAGGCCCAATGCTTCTGCCCGGCATTTAAGGAGTGGTAAAGTGGGCGTTGTCGCCTTGCTTCTACCTGTAGCGAAGGATGGTAACGTGCATACTGCTTCGTTCTTTATGCGTATTGCCAGAGGTCTTCAGGCCAGCCTTAAAGACAGTGGTATTGATCCTGTTATTCATGTCACTACCGATCGGCAAGGTGAACATCAGTTGTTACGTAAGATTGTTGAACAAAACCGCGCAGATGCCGTAATTCTCACTGATACGCGAATTGTCGATGAACGTATTCTGCTACTAAATGACCTCCAGTTCCCGTTTGTTACAATGGGGCAGAGTCGAGCAATGAACGGGCTGTTCAACTGGGTCGATTTTTATCATGAAGATATGGGGCGTCAGTGCGTTCGTTTTGCTCTATGTCAGGGCGCGAAGCGTATCGCTATTGCCACGCTGGGTCCTGATAGTATGCACGGCCAACAGTTTCTGGATGGCTGTTTACATGAAATGCGCGAATGTGGACTAACACCGGGTAAAGGATTAGTTTTCTTTGGAACAGTCGATGAATTGTCCGGGGAGAAAGCTGTGCAGCAATTCATGCTGCAAGAAATAAAGCCGGACTTTATCATTTTCATCAATGACTTTTTATTGATGGGGGCTAGCCATTATCTGCGATCGCTTAATGTGGGTAGCCTTGATGACCAGTCCATGATATGTGCCACTGCGAGCAGTGATTTTTCTTCGCGGATAATGTCTTCAACCTGTCTTTTTACTGTAGATCATGAAGAGGTTGGAAGATGCCTTGGAGAAGCCGTGCTTAGGGTAGTAGCTGGCGACAGGGAGCACCGTTCGGTCCTCATAAATCTCCCTGCTAATTTGGTGAATTAATTTACTCTATCCATGGCGTGCCAGTTCGGTGATTAAAATGCATATGGCGGTTAAAACATTCCTGCTGTAATGCTTATGCATACTGATGATGACAGTTGTACAGTTTATGTGCTTGATAATGGTCGTGATCATTTCGCCGTTTCCCTTGACACGCTACTCTCATGTTTGAAGGTGGCTGAGGAACACGGCCATGTACCTGAAATCGGCGCGGACCGGTGGTGTCTTATCGCTAACCATACTGCGTTGGGATACTCGTCATGAGGCATACCAATGGATGTATTCAAAATTTCTGTTGATACACAGCAGGTTCACAAGATTGGGCAGGTTCTTTAAATAGTGGTGCCCGGACTCGGACTAACGCCGCAGGCGTTGAACAGCGCGCGTGTCGCGCTGGCCCCGAAGGGGTGAGCCG
>NZ_JAKKOM010000060.1:0-9682 GCF_021739525.1 Klebsiella sp. 2019SCSN059
GGGCACGGTGCGGTGATAGGCAGCCGCTCGTTGGTGACAAAAGATGTGGAGCCTTACGCTATCGTTGGCGGCAATCCGGGGTTTGGGGAGCAATGGAACCAAAAACCAACGTAAGCTCTGAACCCCACCGTAAAGGGGCTTTCCGATCTCCAGCTCACCCGCCAGGCATTACTCTCTGATCAGTGCCTCGATGATCGGGCAGATCGTTCCGCCGTCTCCCGCATAACATTGCTGCACCAGTTCGCCTAACAGTTGCTGCATGACGACCAAGTCGGCCATCTTCTGCTCGATCAACGCGAGCTTGCGTGCAGCCCGTGCTCGCGTTTCGGCACAGGCGCACGACTCATCCAGCGTCAGCAGTCCACCGACTTCCGAGAGCGTGAAACCCAGCGCCTGAGCCCGCTTGATGAAACGCAGTCGCTTCACCATGTCCACCGGATAGCGCCGATGGCCACCCAAGGGTTTGGCTGGTTCATCCAGCAGCCCGCGTCGCTGGTAGTAGCGGATCGTCTCGACGTTCACCCCGGCGGCGTCTGCCAGCTTGCCAATGGTCAGCTCTGTGGCCATCACTTTCTCCTTGATTCCGTACTTTGGTACGGAGTTTAGAATAGCACCTAGGCAATCAGGCTCAGGAGATGGGAATGGGGATGCAACTCACCGGGAAAGGCTCGCTGGTCGCGAGTTCGCTGACCGCCATCGGTGCGTCGGTGTGCTGTGTCGGGCCACTGGTGCTGTTGGCACTCGGTGTCGGCGGTACGTGGGTGGGCGCTCTGACCATGATGGAGCCACTACGCCCCCTCTTCATCGGGTTGACTCTACTGTTCCTGGGATTGGCATTCCGCAAGCTCTACCTGGTGCCACAGGTTTGTACGCCAGGTACACCCTGCGCCGATCCGCGCACGCTCGTGCGACAGCGACTCGTGTTCTGGATCGTCAGCGTGCTGCTGCTCGGCCTATTGGCCGTGCCGTGGCTCGCCCCGCTGTTCTACTGAAGGAGATTAACCATGCGCAAACTGCTGATCGCCGTGCTTTTCGCCTTGCCCTTCGTGGCGCTGGCGGCTCCCCCGAAAACCGTCACGCTCGACGTGCAGAACATGACGTGCGGACTCTGTCCGATCACGGTCAAGAAGTCGCTGGAGAAGGTGTCCGGCGTGAGTGACGTCCAGGTCAATTTCGACCAGAAGACGGCGACCGTCACCTACGATCCCGATAAGGCCCAGCCCGAGGCACTGACTGAGGCGACCGCGAACGCGGGATACCCCTCCACAGTGCAGAAGTGAGGTCACGATGAGCGCCATTGTCCTTGAGTCCGTGCTGACTTGCCCGCGCTGCGGCTTCGCCAAGCCGGAAACCATGCCCACGGACGCCTGCCAGTTCTATTACGAGTGCAGCAACTGCAAGGCGCTGCTGCGCCCCAACCCAGGGGATTGCTGCGTTTTCTGTTCGTTCGGCTCGGTGAAGTGCCCGCCGATCCAGCAGCAGCTTGGGTGTTGCTCATAGCGTTTAGGGGGATCACAGGTCGTCGTCTGGATTACGCAGTGGCCGCAGCTCGCCGCGCGCAACTTCTTCCGGTACCGCAAAGGAATACCGCCCGAGCATGTTGATGTGCTCGTAGATCAGCGGCGATAGCCGGGCCAAATCCTCTTCCAGCACTGGATAGCCGTGCTGCTTGAGCCGTTCCACGGCCGCCGTCATGTAGAGGGTGTTCCACAGCACGATGATGTTCACCACCAGGCCCAGAGCACCGAGCTGGTCTTCCTGGCCTTCGCGGTAGCGCTGGCGGAGCTCGCCGCGTTTGCCGTGGAACACGGCGCGGGCCAGGCTGTGCCGGCCTTCGCCTCGGTTCAACTGGGTCAGGGTGGCGCGGCGCTTGGACTCGTCGTCGATATAGGTCAACGTGTGCAGAGTCTTTTCGATCCGCCCGAATTCGGCCAGCGCCTGGGCCAGCCGGGTGGGTCTATCTCCCGTTTGCAGCGTGCGCATGATGCCAGTCGCCGGCACCCGGCCGAGTTTGAGCGAGCCGGCCAGGCGCAGCAGGTCGTCCCAGTGCTCGGCGATCAGGTCGAGTTTGACCGACTGGCGGGCCAGCCCGTTGAGCTTGCCGTAGTCCGCGTCCGGGCGCGTGCGCCAGAAGCGGGTACCGCCGACATCGGCCAGCCGCGGACTGAAGTGGTAGCCAAGTAGGCGGAAGAGCCCGAACACCACATCGCTGTAGGCCCCGGTGTCGGTCATGATTTGCGTCGGCTGCAACTCGGTCTGCTGTTCCAGCACGACCGCCAGCAACACCAGGCTGTCGCGCAGCGTGCCGGGCACGGTGATGGCGTTGAGGCCGGAGAATTGGTCGGAAATCAGGTTGTACCAGGTGACACCCCGGCCGGTGCCGAAATACTTCGGATTGGGGCCGGCATGCACGGTGCGCACCGGTACGACGAAGCGCATGCCATCGGCGGAGGCGACCTCGCCGCCACCCCAGACTTGGGCCAGTTCCAGTTGGCTTTGCGCTCCGACCAGGATGGCGTTAGCCGCTGACAGGGTGTCGTCGCGGATATAATTCTGGCTGACCCAGGACAGCCGGTCACGGCGCAGCGCCGGGTTGTCGGTGCGGATCAAGGGCTCCAGGCCGGTGTTGCAGGCCCCGCCCAACAGCACCGCGCAGAGGCTGGTGACCAGGTTGTCGGCGCGTGCATTGCGTTCGGAGACATGGGTGAAGGCCTCGGAAAAGCCAGTGCGGGCGGCGATTTCCAAGAGGATTTCCGGCAGATCGACACGCGGCATCAGGTCAGACACGGCCGCCCGCAGTTGCAGCAACGAGCAGGGCTCGTCCAGCTTGTCCAGCGCCCCGAGCGACAGTTCGGTCTTGCCCTCGGTGTTCTCGCTCAGTTGAATCGCCGGGTTGTCGGGCAGGCGCGCGGCTACTGCCAGCCAGGTTGCATCCAGCTCGACGGACAAGGCGTCCAGGGTGGTTTTGGCGTCGATGGTCAGGCCCAGTGACCGGCAGATGATCGGTCGCGCCGCCAGCCATTCGGCACCGTCGAGCAGGCCAAGGCGCGGGTCGGCATAGCGCCAACTGGGCGAGACGAAGACATCGCGGCGGCGCAGGGCCGTGCGCAGCGCATCGAGCGTGCAGAACACATAGGCACCCATGTCGAGGGAGCCATCTTCGCGGGTGATGTGCTTCTGCCAAGCCTTGGCCACGATCTCCTGCGGCGCGTCATCCTCTGGCTTCCGGCGCGGCAGGTTCAGTTGCAGCCACTCCAGACTAGCCGCCACGCCCTTGCCGGCCGGGCTGAAGCCGAAGCGGATGTGCTTGAGCAGGTCGGGCAGGAAGCGGCGCACGCTGCGGTAGCGCGCTTCCAATGCAAGAAAATAGACGTCATCTACCGGGCGGATCAGCGCGTTGACCTCTTCCAGGGCCTTTTCCAGGGTGGTCCTCGGCAGGTCGTTGAACAGCCGGGCGCGCACGTTGTCATCGCTGATCGAGCTGTCCAGCACGACCTTGCACGCGGCGGCGAGCGTCGCGGCCGACCGATCCAGGTCTTTCAGGCTGCGCATGCGGGCTTTCTTGTCGGCCTTCTCCGCGTTGCTGAACAGGTCGCGCAGCAAGGCCTCCAGGACTTCCAGTGCGTCGTCGTGCGCAGTCGCCTCCAGGCAGAGTGCGAAGGCCACCAGTGTCGCCATCCGCCGCGACGCCGGCAGCCGATTAATCGCGGTGACCTTGGCCGTGTTGGCGAAGCGGGCCAGGGCGGCGATACGGCTGGGAGGGATGTGCGCCGCCGCCGGCAAGGTGATGCCGATGCCGCGCACGTCATCGAGCCGGCGCAGTGCCCGAATCAACGCGGGGCCACTGACCATGACCGGGCCGGAGCGCAATTGATCCAGCCGGGAGCTGCGGTTGCCTTCGGCCACCGTCAGCAAGTCTTGCAGTTGCAATCGCTGTTCCTCAGTCACGCTGCGGCCCAGCGTAAACCAGAGGCGTTCTTCGACCCGACTGCGCAACTGGGCGATAAAGCGCTCTAGTTGAGACACACCAGGCAGGAGGACTTTCTGTGTGAACAGCCACGAGGTGGCTCGCTCAAACAGCACTCCCGGCCGGTCGGTGCCCGTCCAGCAGAGGGCATACAGCCAGCGGCTCAAGCGAAAGCCGATGCCCGGATCGGTGAAATGACGATAGCCAAAGCGGTTCTGAATATCGGTGGCATGTATCCAGCGGCGATGATCGCTATAGCGCTGGAGGCAGTCGGGGTCTGGAATCGCCAGTTGTCGGCAAAGCACCTGCAGGACTTCCACCGGCACGGCGGCGGGCTTGTCCGGCAGAACGCCAACGAAGCGGACGGTGGTCAGCAGAACGGCATAACCCAGACGGTTATGGTTACCCCGCAGCACCTGGATGGCTTCACGGTCTTCATCGCTCAGGTGGAAGTAACGTTCCAGCTCTTCACGGCTGGGCGAATCAACATAGCGGCCAAAACCGTCGCGTTGCTCTTGAGTCAGAAAACCGACCGGCATTGATCACAGCACCTCGACGCAGAACACGGCGGGCGTGACGATCCGCGTGCGTTCGATGTGCCCGCGTTACAGCAGGCCGGCGCGGCGATCACCGGTTATCAGGTAGTCCGCATCGCCCGCCAAGGCCATGGCCAGCAAAAACGAGTCATCCGGATCATCGGCTTCGACCTCGATGGTCAGGCGCTCCAGTACCACAGCCCGTTGCAGGTTATTGATCATGGCGCCCACCTTGGCGGGCTGTAGGATGGCCTGAAGCTTGGGATAGCGGCTGGCTCGACGAATTTCATCGAGTTGCATCCGCGAGGTCACCACCTCGAAACGCGCCGCCCGCCAGGCACGGTAGATCGCATCGGGCGCGCCATGTGGCGAGATCAGGGCGCTGAACAGGATGTTGGTATCCAACACGACCCGCATCAGCGCTTACGTGCCCAGTCGAGCGCTTCGTCAACCGCGTTGGTCAATTCTGCCTCACTCAGATGGGCGTTAGCGGCCTTGGCCTGCTCAGCGCTCAGCTCCAGGATGTGTGCCCGTACCGCTTCTTCGATGAAGCGCGACAGGTCGCCCTTACGGCCGCCGCCCTGGCTGGCCAGAAACATCCGAAGCGACTGGTCGGTGTCGGCCGAGACGGCGACATTCCAGCGAATGGTATTCATAGCGTTCTCCGCTAATAGGTGTTTGTGTGTTTATACGCCAATCACAAAGGGCGATGCAATGGTTCGACAAAACGAACGTATATGTGACAGGTACGACATGCTGATAGGCTACATGCGGGTATCGAAGGCGGACGGCTCCCAGGCTACCGATTTGCAGCGCGACGCGCTGATTGCCGCCGGGGTCGATCCAGTACATCTTTACGAGGACCAGGCATCCGGCATGCGCGAGGATCGGCCCGGCTTGACGAGCTGCCTGAAGGCGTTGCGAACTGGCGACACACTGGTCGTGTGGAAACTGGATCGGCTCGGACGCGACCTGCGACATCTCATCAACACCGTGCACGACCTGACTGGGCGCGGCATCGGCTTGAAGGTATTAACCGGGCACGGCGCGGCCATCGACACCACGACCGCCGCCGGCAAGCTGGTCTTTGGCATCTTCGCCGCCCTGGCCGAGTTCGAGCGCGAGTTGATCGCGGAGCGCACGATTGCCGGCCTAGCCTCGGCCCGCGCGCGCGGGCGGAAAGGCGGCCGGCCGTTCAAGATGACCGCCGCCAAGCTGCGGCTGGCGATGGCGGCAATGGGTCAGCCAGAGACCAAGGTCGGCGACCTGTGCCAGGAACTTGGCGTCACGCGGCAGACCCTGTATCGGCATGTTTCACCCAAGGGTGAGCTACGTCCAGATGGCGAGAAGCTACTCAGCCGAATTTGATGCCGGCATGAGGCAACGTAGCGACAGCGTGGTTTGTCTCAATGGGAAGCGCTCATGATCGATCTTTGAAGGCCCGCAGCAGTCGTGTCACAGACAGGACGAACAAACCGGTCAGCGTGAGGGCTGCGATACCCCAGTACTCTCCGATGAACGCGCCGGCCGTCGTGCCGGCCAGCACAATGGCGAGAATCGGCAAATGGCAGGGACAGGTGAGCACGGCCAGCGCGCCCCACAGGTAGCCGGTGATCGGTTTGTGCGTCTCGGACGGCAAGCGCTCGGGGCTGTTCATGGCAGACTCTCCGCGTGCTGTGCCGGCTCGGTCGGCATGGTGGCCAACTGCACCTCCAGATCGGCCAACGCTTCGCGCCGACGCTCGACGAACTGGCGCAGAACGGCAAGCTGCGCGGCCGCTTCATCGCCGTCCGCAGCATCCAGCGCCCGGCACAGCCGCGCCAGCGCGTCCAGGCCGATGCCCGCCTCGAAGGCCGCCCGCACGAAGCACAGCCGTTGCAAGGCGGCATCATCGAACAGGCCATAGCCGCCCGGGGTGCACGCCACCGGACGCAGAAATCCGCGCAGCAGGTAGTCGCGCACGATATGCACGCTCACCCCGGCATCAAGGGCCAGCCGGGACACGGTGTAGGCGCTCATTGAAAACCTCCTTTTTTTATCCAGCGCAGCAGGAAAGCTGCTTCACGTCCTTGTTGAAGGTCTGCGCCGCAAGCTTCAACCCCTCGACCATTGTCAGGTAGGGGAACAACTGGTCGGCCAGTTCCTGCACCGTCATGCGGTTGCGGATGGCGAGCACCGCCGTCTGGATCAGTTCGCCCGCTTCCGGGGCCACCGCCTGCACGCCGATGAGCCGTCCGCTACCTTCCTCGATGACCAGCTTGATGAAGCCGCGTGTGTCGAAGTTGGCAAGCGCTCGCGGAACGTTGTCGAGTGTCAGCGTGCGACTGTCGGTCTCGATGCCATCGTGGTGCGCTTCCGCCTCGCTGTAGCCCACGGTGGCGACTTGCGGGTCGGTGAACACCACTGCCGGCATCGCGGTCAGATTGAGGGCTGCGTCGCCGCCGGTCATGTTGATCGCGGCACGGGTGCCGGCGGCCGCTGCCACGTAGACGAACTGCGGCTGGTCGGTGCAGTCGCCGGCCGCGTAGATGTTCGGGTTGCTCGTGCGCATGCCTTGGTCGATAACGATGGCCCCTTGCGCATTGACAGTGACCCCCGCCGCGTCCAGCGCGAGGCTGCGCGTATTCGGTGCCCGACCGGTGGCAACCAGCAACTTGTCAGCGCGTAATTCACCGTGTCCGGTGGTCAGCACGAATTCGCCGTTCACATGGGCGACCTGGCTGGCTTGCGTGTGCTCCAGCACCTCGATGCCCTCGGCGCGGAAAGCGGCTGTCACGGCCTCGCCGATGGCCGGGTCTTCCCGGAAGAACAAGGTGCTGCGTGCCAGGATCGTGACCTGGCTGCCGAGCCGGGCAAAGGCTTGCGCCAGTTCCAACGCCACCACCGACGAACCGATCACGGCCAGGCGTGCGGGAATGGTGTCGCTGACAAGCGCTTCGGTGGAAGTCCAGTAGGGTGACTCTTTCAGGCCCGGAATCGGCGGCACGGCCGGACTGGCACCGGTGGCGACCAGGCAGCGGTCGAACGTTACCTCGCGCTCGCCACCCTCGTTCAAACGGACGACCAGGCTCTGGTCGTCCTTGAAACGCGCTTCACCGTGCAAAACGGTGATGGCTGGATTGCCGTCCAGGATGCCTTCGTATTTGGCGTGCCGCAGTTCATCGACACGGGCCTGCTGCTGGGCCAGCAGTTTGCTGCGGTCAATCGCAGGCACAGTTGCCGCAATACCGCCGTCGAACGGACTTTCCCGGCGCAGATGGGCAATATGGGCAGCGCGGATCATGATCTTGGACGGCACACAGCCGATATTGACGCAGGTGCCGCCGATGGTGCCGCGTTCGATCAGCGTGACCGTCGCGCCTTGCTCGACGGCCTTCAGCGCCGCCGCCATCGCGGCCCCGCCGCTGCCAATGATGGCGATATGCAAACCGGCGCCCTCAAGTGCATCACGGATTTTTGGTTCATCTTTGAAATCACCAACCCGGATCGAGCCTTGATAACCCAATGCGGCGATGGCGGCCAGCAGTTGGTTGTGGCTCACGGCGGTGTCTGCCATGACTTGCGCGCGGCTTTCTGGATAGGACACCACAGCGGCATTCACGCCGGGAATCTTTTCCAAAGCATCTTTGACATGGGTGGCGCAGGATGTGCAGGTCATGCCATTCACGGTGATTTCGGTCATTTTTTTACTCCATTGAATTTCGGGGTGCAGCAGGCATCGGCTTGGCGTTTTCGTTGGATGGCGTAGATGGTCAAGCCGATGAAAATCGCCAGCGCAGGCAGCAGCACATAGTCCAGATAGCCGGTCAGCGCGGACAAGCCGACCACACCGAGCAAAATGACCAGAACAGGGGTGAAGCAACACAGCGCCACGAGGGTTGTGCCAATGATGCTGACCCGCAGCAGTGTCTTCGGGTCTTTCATGATCAGTTCTTGACTGATGATGGGTAGCCCGCATCCTCGGTAGCCTTGGTCAGTTTCTGCACGCTGGTCTTGGCATCATCGAAGGTGACCACCGCTTCGCGCGTCTCGAAGGTCACGTCAACTTTACTGACGCCATCGACCTTGGAAATCGCCTTCTTGACAGTGATCGGACAGGCCGAGCAGGTCATGCCCGGTACGGACAGCGTAACGGTCTGGGTGGCGGCCCACACGGGGGCAACAACGGCAGCGAGGGCAAGGGCGGAAAGCAGCTTTTTCATGGTGAACTCCTGTGATCAATAGAAAAATGGCACGACGTAGGGAAATCCGAGCGCGACCAAAACCAGCACGGCCACGCCCCAGAAAATGAGCTTGTAAGTAGCTCGCACTTGGGGAATCGCGCAAACCTCACCCGGTTTGCAGGCGGCTGACGGCCGGTAGATGCGCCGCCAGGCGAAGAACAACGCCACCAGCGCCACGCCGATAAAGATGGGGCGATAGGGTTCCAACACCGTCAAGTTGCCGATCCAAGCGCCGCTGAACCCCAAGGCGATCAGAACCAGCGGCCCGAGGCAGCAAGCCGAGGCGAGGATGGCGGCCAGCCCGCCAGTGAAGAGCGCGCCGCGCCCGTTTTGAGGTTCAGACATACGTTTGTCCTTTCGAATCTGAATTGGATAGCTTAAGCTTACTTCCGTAGTTATGTACGGAGTCAAGCGATATGGAAAACAATTTGGAGAACCTGACCATTGGCGTTTTCGCCAGGACGGCCGGGGTCAATGTGGAGACCATCCGGTTCTATCAGCGCAAGGGCTTGCTCCCGGAACCGGACAAGCCTTACGGCAGCATTCGCCGCTATGGCGAGACGGATGTAACGCGGGTGCGCTTCGTGAAATCAGCCCAGCGGTTGGGCTTCAGCCTGGATGAGATCGCCGAGCTGCTGCGGCTGGAGGATGGCACCCATTGCGAGGAAGCCAGCAGCCTGGCCGAGCACAAGCTCAAGGACGTGCGCGAGAGGATGGCTGACCTGGCGCGCATGGAGGCCGTGCTGTCTGATTTGGTGTGCGCCTGCCATGCGCGGAAGGGGAACGTTTCCTGCCCGCTGATTGCGTCACTGCAAGGGAAGAAAGAACCGCGCAGTGCGGACGCGGTGTAGCCCGAGGGAACTACGCCTTAGCGTGCTTTATTTAATGAGATGGTCACTCCCTCCTTCCCAGTACTATGCTGAGGACAGGCTTTCATTCGGAGAACCATCATGGAA
>NZ_JAKKOM010000061.1:0-8789 GCF_021739525.1 Klebsiella sp. 2019SCSN059
GTTACTTAATCCCAAGTCGGTTACTTAGAATCGCTGGCGCGGGTTGCTTCGGCACGTTGCTGCGATAGCCACCGTTGCCGTGCATGCCAGTACCGCGAGACTCAGGAGCGAGCAGTAGGGAGTCGAGACGCCCGCCTGACACTTTGCTCAGGTATTCGCGCAGCTCTGTGACGCTGAATTCCACGCCAGCCTCGGAACCGTCCTTTTTGAAGACGCCGATCGATCCATCATCGCGCAGGGCAAAGTCGATGAACTCGCCCACGGTAGCCAGTCTGGCAGACTCACTAAGTGCCGGATGCACCAGGTCAGACAGCATGTCGTTAACCGGATTGGTCAGCTTAATGGCTGTCAGCTCGCTATTGGCCGCATCAAGTTGAGCCTGTAGCTCATCAGCACGCGCACGGCTCTGCTTTGCTTCACTCAGTAGCTGGCGGTTCTTCTTCACCAGTCCCGGGTTCTGCTCTTCGCCGTGGTCTTCGTGGTCTTCGTGGTTGTCGTGGTCGCTCATCTCGGATGCCCTCAGGGTCGCGGTGGATAGTGGGCCAATTATGTCAATCGTTCTTCTCTCCCGTAAGATTCAGCCGGGGTAATCACCTATGTCATAGCTACCCATTTTTGATGCCCGATAGCTATGCTGTTACTATATTTGAACCAAGGAATATAGCTGCGGAGTACCTACAATGTTAAAACACCTCAACTTCCCGGATGCTCTGTGCGCAGAGGTAGACGCCATCAGGGGCGATGAATCATTTACATCATGGCTTGCTGGCGCGGCACGCATGCGGCTGGATTCTGGAAAGCATGACCAGCTGGACAGGATCGAGGCGATGCTTAAAGTTCTGACCGGCGGTCACAATGCCCCTGTAACGCCTCAGGAGCCGCCGAAAAAGATTTGGGGAGGTAGACCCACTAAAGGGCCAAATAACGCCCCTAAGAAGCGCCAGCAGGCTCCACGGGGCGGAATATCACCGGCGCAGCAGGTAATCATTGATTTGTGCAACGCAGCGGAGGGTTCAGAGGGACTCGATCAGGCTATCGCGGACGAACTCAACCGGCGCGGCATGCTGTCACCGTCTGGCGTGGAATGGACGCACCGCACGATCATGAATACACGGGTTCGCCTGCGAAAGCGTGGCCTGATTAGTTGATGTATCCGGCGTCCCGGAGTTTTGTCACCATCCAGGAGACATCGACGGGCCGCCACTTCGCCCCACCAAAGGAGGGCATCGCCATGTCATTCAGCTCGCCAGCAATAACCGGCATGAATCCGACTCGCCCACGTCTGGACAGTTCGACGTATCGCCCGACAATGAACCGGATGGCGTCATCGAGATCGGCGCTGTACTTGCCGCCTGGTTTCCCTGATAGCCAGCCTCCCGCCCCGAATTGAGCATCCAGGCGAATAAACTCCGCCTTCTCAGCACTGGTTTGCGGCCTGTTCTCCGGTTCATGCTTCACCTCTGGTTTGTTTCGTTCAGCTATGACGGCGGCCTGAGAGGCCATCTCGATCGCCATCTCTTCGTCACCGACAAGCCCCAATGGCGGGTTTAGTCCAGCGTCAACAATCATTTTTCTGATAGTGCCCTGCTTGCGCACCGGATCATTAAGCCTTGCCGCCATCTTTTCGCTGTATTCGTCCTCCGCCGTCCGCACATAGTCAGGGTTCACACTCACCAGTAGCTCGCCCCGGGCAATCATCCGCATGATGCTTGAGCGCACACAGCCCAGCTGTGCGGACAGGCGATCAATCGCCGGCCAGTACCTTTCGTCGATGGATGCCGAATAAGTCCTCTTTGCCAAAGTTACCGATCCCCCGATCTGTTTTTAATCGTCACATACTGCGAGTTATCGACCAGATCACGCGGGTCTAGCGTCGCCGTGTATCTCAGCGCCCCGTAGCTGTAGCCGTACTTGAGCACCGGGATGGTGATCTGTTGGTCAATGATTATCTGCCTGTTTTGGTAGAGCCTGTCCGGCTTGCCCAGCGTTAACCGCTCGTCGCCCTCGGCCGCCAGGTCGCACAGCCACGTTCGGTATACGTGGTATGCCTCCAGCTCTGCCCGGGCAAAGGCCGGGTGAGTCCTGCGCCACTTGGTGATTGTTGACGTGGACAGTCCGACGTGTTTCCGGTAGTCATTGCGCCACCCAAGACGCTTGGTCTTGACCTGCCCGGCCATCTCGCACCACGAAATGACGTAGGCGAGCAACTCCCGGGGCCGGTCGTCGTTGTATTTCGTGCGCCTGTCCTTCGCGCCCTCTCGCTCCTTCTGGCGCTTTAATCGCGCCATGCGCTTTACGCTCTCAGGCTTCGCCATGTCCTAAGCTCCTCATCTGCGCCGGGAACCATAACCAGGGAGTGGGCCTCAATCAAAAGAATCTCCCTCACGATCGGCATCTCCGACACCGACCCGCTGAGTCGCCCGGGCGATCGTGCCCGCGATGTTAAAAACACGTCTCCAGTGAAGGGGGTGGCCTGCTCTCTGTGATGCCCTGCTGTTTCCCGGCGGTGATGCCCCTCAGGCTCTCTGTACGCTCCTGTGCGCCGCCTTCCATGCCTGCGGCATAACTACCGCACCGAAGTGGAGATCGGCTCCTGTGGGCTGGCTGCGGCGGCTGTGTGTTGATGCCCGGTAGGGCATGGCGGGCTAATCGGCGACTTCTGGCCGGGTAGGTGGAGTGACGGGGCCAGACCGCCACCCTGCAAAGCGGGTTTTCCTGTGACGCTGGCCGGGGATCTGCAGGTGTAATAACGCGCAGTGATAGTAACGCGCTGAAATATACGCCTCGCGTGCGCGCGCGATAGGCGGCGGTCGGTCTTATCCTCCCCTTCCTCACCACTTCGCCAGCATCGAGACAGGGGTGAGACAGAGCGAGACAGGAGCGAGACAGATGATAAAAATCTAGTGTCTCGGGCTGAGAGCCGCGCCACGTCTGGGCTGAGCCTGTTTTTCCCCCCTATTTTTGAGACAGATTAAAAAATGTACTGTCTCAGCTACAGGCCTCGCCACGCCTGGGTTTACCTACCCTGTGAGACAGTAAGACACTATTTTTATGAATCTTTTGGAAAAAATAATAAAAAAATAAATATATAGGAATTTTAAAAACAAGTGTCTTAGTGTCTCGTTTGCTCCCAGCCCAGAGCTGGCGCGGCCTACAGGCGAGACAGAAGGTAAGACAGCATCTGTCTCAGTGTCTCGTTTTAGCATGTATTTTAACCAGTGGTATGATGACTGTATTATTTTCACCCACTGAATATAGTGGGGGGGGACTATATTGGGTTTCCGGCGATCCGGTCATGACCGTTGGTGCTTTCGGTCGCTTAGTTGGAAAATGGACACAAAAAAGCCAGCTCTGCGGCTGGCCTGTCGTGGTGGGTTGCAGGTTTTCCTGCACCCGTCGGCTTGGTTACCCTCGCCCAGGTTGCGGGGGAGCATTCGATCATGGCCTCTCTCCCGACGTACACCGGCACCTCCCGGCCAGCTACCCATACCTCGACCAGCTCGCCGTCGATCGCGACTCTGGTGACGCCCCTCAGTGTGGGCAATCCGCTTACCCTTACTCTGTCGCCTTTCCGTAGGTTCTTCGCCCTAACTTGTTTCATCGTTTTTTGTGTGTCGTGCTGTGTGTGAGTCACGTTTTTAACATCCATATTACGGCCTCGCAATAGCTACACAGGATCTATGTATTTAAGAGCACAAAAAGCAAAAGCCGCCCCGAAGAGCGGCCCTAAGTTACTGTTTCACTGGTCTGTTAGATGTCGATTAATCCGCGGTCGCTTACCACTTGCGCTGTGACTTCGCGGCCATCTGCGCTTCTCCATCGTTCATGGTCGCGGAACACCCAGCACCGGGTCTGCTTTCCGTCGACTCTCAGGCGCTGCGCCGTCACCTTCCCGGCGTCCTTCATGGCGCTTAACGTGTCCTTAGGCATACCGCGCAAGCCGTAGTTTTTGGCAAGCTGGGTGAGCATGTCAGAGGTCAGGATAGACACGCCTGAGTTGATGATCTCCGCTATCATCTTGTCTTCTGGTGACATTGTGGCACCCACAACGCGGGCGTGGTCTTCGTCGTCGACGTCAACGAGGCCGGGATTGAAGTTGCTCACGTCATACTCCATCAGGAACTTTGCAAATGAGTTGATGAAGCTCTTACGCTCTGCTGCGGCGATCAGCCTTTGAGCGGTGGCAATGTCCAGGCGTGGAAGGTTGCCAATGTGAACCACTATCCGCCGGTCGCCCTTCTCAATAGGTAGGCCGTTGATGTAGTTGGAGGCCAATAACACCCGGCTATTCACCACCACCTCATATTTCGCCAGTCCCTTCGGGTTAACCTGCTTCGTGCCGTTGTCGATGAACTCTTTAACAGCCTCCGCCAGCTTGCGGCGCTTGACGCCCTCGATCAGAATCTCATCAAAGGCGAAGAAAATATTTCCGTCCACTTCCGTGTTGTGCTTCGTTTCCAGCATTTCAGCCAGATTGAGGCGCGGCGCTGCGTACCGGCCGTAAACCTTACGAATGATCTCGAATGCCTTTGAGCGTCCAGATCCTCGCGTCTCGTTGATGTGCAGAAATGCCAGCTCCATCGTGGCCTCGGGCTTCTGGATGCCATACGCCAGCCACTCGAGGAACAATCGCGCCTTCCGGCCCCAAAGGTTATTCAGGTGATCGATAAACCAGGTCACGTCCTCAACTGCGGAGAAGTCCCACGATAGCGGCGTGTAGCGGTTGAATACTCGCCCGTACTTCTCGTGATAGAACATCTTCGGCTTGCCGGGGGAAAAGGTCATTTGCTGGACAATATTTTCCTTCTTGGGCTTAGCCAGCCAGACGGCAAACGCCCTCTTTTCGACGCCATCCGCCCCGCGCTTAGTGTGCTCAAGCCCCGGCATTCCGTCGGTCGTGATGCTGGTAAAGTGGTTGGCCGCATCGTCAATCTTCATTGCGAACGTGGGATCGACAAGGCTCAAGACCAGGCGCCCGCCCACTAACACAAAGTTTTTGCGCATGTAGTCGATATTGGCATCTGCTGGCGTGGCGCACTCTGGCGCATCAAGGCCCATAATGGCGTCTAAGTGACGCTTGTTCCTTTCTGCAACGTCGGGATCATACTTTCGGGATTCCACTTCCCTGCGCAGCTCTGAGGCATTCGCGCCATGCTCTGGCCGCTTGTGCGCCGGTGTGGGCTGTGAAAATGAAACGCGCGAACGACCGTCCGGCATGGCATCAAGTGCGGCCTCGATCTGCTCCGGCGTCATTGCTGGCGCGCCCGGCTGCGGCATCTGCACTACGTTGCTTCTGTACTCTTCGAGCGCGGCGTAGTCGGTTTCGTCGTCGCCGTACTGCGGCAGGTCTTCGTATTGGTGACTCATGTCTGGTGCTCCGTTTTTCGTTGTAGAAAAAGGCGCTGGCCCCACATGAAAACTTGAAAGGGATATTCCTATGTCGTAATATTCGCTCTGAGTACCTGCGCGGCCTCACGGCTCGCTGTGGTTCTCGCGATTGTTGCGGTTAATGCAATGAAAAGGCTATTTTCGTTGCGATTCGCGCACCAATTGGCGATAATTACAAGTGTTCAGGTTTTCGTTGGGGCTGTATATCGTGATCATCTTGCCGGAGTCACACGATATACGGCCTTTGTTTTATCTGCGGTTCGGTGAACCATCCAGATAGCCTCTCAGCGTTCCCGCCTTGATAGCTCGTTGATATTACTCGATCCACTTCTTACGATCCAGATCTTCCCAGGCTCCTCGCGGCCTCAGCGCCTCTCTGCGCGATTTTCTCACCTCACCCCATGCAATCCCCTTACCAGCGTTCACAGCGCGCCTAAGTGACCGTTTGAGGCGTCTGTGACATACCCCGGGGAAAATATTTGAGGCGAGTGAAATCCTCCCCTTCCATCTGAGGAACTCCGGTTGATAACATCACCCCCGCTGGAATTTCCACGGCTACCTCGTCTGTCAACCCAGCAAGGCCCGGGAGCGCTGTTTTCTACGTTGCGCGACGTCCTTACAGCGTTCCCAGGGCTACCCCTCTTTGCAGTCTCGCCGCCAGCTTATCAAGACCTAAATACTTCTTACTCATAGCCAGGCTGCTATGGCCTAACATCTCCATTACCAGCGTGATCCCGCTCCCCGGCTGCTGCTTATCACCGGCTTTCATCCACCGGAACGCGGCTATTTTGCGCGTGCTGTAGGCACTGAGGCGCATAAGACCATCGCCAGCCTTCTCGATCGCCAGCATGAACGGCTTAATCAGTCGCCATATGGTCTGGCGTGTCACTGGCTTATGCCACACACCGGCGGCGCGGTTGCTGCCGGTAGCGGCAGCGGGGAACATCAGCGCGCTGTCATCGTCTGCGCCAATGGTGCGGGCACGATACGCGGCAATACGCTTGCAGAGTCCCGGGGAAAGCTGTTTGCTGTCGATCTTCACCTGCGCCCGGCTCACCTGTTCCAGTACCATCGCCTCCTCTGCATCGGTCAACGTCTCCGCCAGTTCGTCAGCTGTGGCGGCGTCGGTCTGCGCGTACAGCTCCCACTGGCCCGCTGATTTGGCTGCTGCCTTGCGCTGCTCTCGTACCAGCTCCACGCCCTTGCGTGTGGCGCGGCTCATGGCTGCTTTTGACTGTTTAGCCACCACATAGCGCAGTTCACCGGATGCGCTCAGGTCGGAAAATCGAAGGCCCGCAATGTCCGCGGTTCGCCCGCCAGTCTCGATCGATATCTCGAACCACAATTGCAGCCACTCCGGCGCGTTCTGGCGGATGGACTTTGCCAGCGCACTAACGTGGTTGTCGTCATACACCGGCGTCATGGTGCGCGTGCCCTTGCTGCTCTTAACGTCCCTCAGGTCGCCGCGCAGTGCCGCCGCCTTTGCTGCTATCTCTTTTAAAATGCTCATCCCATGATCTCCCCTTTCAGCATTGCCACGCAGTTCAGCAATTCGCCCAGCTCGCCCGCGGTCATTGCCGGGATCCTTACCTTTTCGCCCTGGACTAGTGCCAGGCACACCGCTAATATTCTCGTTGCAGACATTTTGATTATCCTCCCCTTCGGATTAGTCTTAATGCAGCTCCGGGGTTAGGTTGCAGCCTTCCCCGGAGCGTCTCGTTACTCAGTGACGATCAGCGTCACAAAATCCCGCTTATCCCATACGCCAGCAAGCCCGCTCTCAAACGTCATCAGTATCTCGCGCTTATCGAAAAAACACCCCTCGATCCTTGCCACCACCTGCGGCCCACGGCTCAAAACCTTATCGCCCACTTTCAAATCGCCCGCCCTCACTTCTCTGAATTTCATAGCTACCTCGTATCTATTTTCGTGTGAGGATATTACATCGGGCTAATAGTCTATTCAATGGCCTTAATAGGTTTTGTCGATCGAGTTGATAGGCATTGATCGGCTAAATCTCAGTTGTGGCGCGGGTTGGCGGCCTCTAAGTTACCGAAGAAATTTTCTGATATTTAGGCGCTGAGGCTGGATTCTGGCGGGCTGGGGGTGGATTGCAGGCACAAAAAACCCCGCGCAGTGGCGGGGTCTGTCGTCGTTGCGGGTTATTCCGCTGCGGCTTCGCCCTTGGTCAGCAGGAACGCGATCGGGACTTGCTTACGCTCTGCGGCGGTACGCTTCCAGTTTTCGGCGATCGCCAGCTCTGCGATGGAAGGGGATTCCTTCGCAACGCTCGCCTCAGTCCAGCCATAGCCCAGCGGGGCAAATGCCATATTAACGCGGGTGTGCAGGATCTGCTGGCCGCCACCGTTACCAGCGCCCGGCAGGTTCTCGATCTCAGTGCCTGCGGCGATGCGCGGCTCTGCACTGCCGTAGCCAATAGCACCGGCAGCAAACAGCACGGAGGTGTAGACGCCGTTGCTGTCCGGCACCAGTCCGTCATCGACGGTCACGGCCAGGCCGCGGTAAGTGGTCATCACCAGCGAGCCGTCGGAGTCGCGGATGTACTCGATCAGGTCTTGCTTGAGCAGGGACTTGTACAGGTCGGAATGCATCGCGATAGCGCGGAAAGCACCCATAGCGTCGCCCAGCGTACCGGCTGCGTCGATAACCTGAGTAGCGCCGATGGTTTCAGTGCTGGCGTCGTGAATCATGTCGCCGCCGTCGTTGGCGATGTTGTGCGCCTTGATACCCATCAGCATAGAGATCAGGCGTTTCTGGCCCTGGCGTGTCCAGTATGCGGTAGCACGTTCGCGTACTCGCGCCATGGCGTCGCTACCAGACAGTTCGCTGGCGAGGTTCATGGTCGACCATCCCTTATGCAGGAAGGACTTACGCACGGCCTGTTTTACCGCGTTCAGCGTACCGGCTGCGGCGATGTCGGACGGGTTGTCGTTGACAATGTCCGCCTCGTCGTCTGACAGGTCATTCCAATAAGGGACATTGAACATGTCAGCACCGGCGGCAAGCTGTGCCAGTACCACGTCGTTGTTTGCCAGAACGCCGCTCTGGAATAGGGCGCTGGCTACCATGGTGTTCTGCACCAGGTATTTAGTGAATTCTTCGGGGACGATTACGTCCGAAATCTGGGTCGGCATGGCCTATGCTCCAAAGTAGTTATTTTGAGGGTTATTGCACTGCTTCGGGCGGTCTGCACTGCGTCGCGCTCGGTGGCCTCTGGCCGGGTTTTCTGCTGTCTTGGGGCGCTGCCCCGGGTTGGCTCCCCGCCGTCGTCTCAGAGTCTGGCGGGTCGCCGGTCGATCGGCTGTTACTTAATCCCAAGTCGGTTACTTAGAATCGCTGGCGCGGGTTGCTTCGGCACGTTGCTGCGATAGCCACCGTTG
>NZ_JAKKOM010000062.1:0-8760 GCF_021739525.1 Klebsiella sp. 2019SCSN059
AGGCTATGGCCCTGGTACGAGCGCTGAACAAAATGACGAAAGCAGGTATGCCTGAAAGCGTGCGTATTGCCTGAAAATCCAGCCAGCTACAGGGTCGTTCGCACGAAATCTTATTTATTCAACAAAGCCGTCATTACCCTTCATGGGGATGTCCTCATGTGGCTTATGAATACATTACTAATATTGGGGTATGTTAATAAACGCTGGGTAGGTCACATTGAGTACTACATGACAATAAAACACTATCAATGATTTAGAGTCATTTCCACTGAACTGATCTGAGGAAGATAGAGCATCACATTATTTCCTGTTGAATTTAGATAATGACGCTCATATTACAAAGCCGGGCAAAATAATCAGCACCAGAAGGTGCTGATATATTGATGCATTCTACATTAGGCATGCTTATCTGCTATTTTTCTATAATGTTATGCTCAGGACCATAAGGGAAATGGGTAATGTTCTCTGCTGCATTTTCGGTGACTACCAGGATATCGTGTTCGCGATAACCGCCGTGTCCCGGCATGTTCTCTGGCAGCATGATCATCGGTTCCATTGAGACTACCATTCCCGGCGCTAAAACGGTTTCAATATCCTCGCGTAATTCTAAACCGGCTTCGCGGCCATAATAGTGGCTCAGTACGCCGAAGGAGTGACCATAGCCAAAAGTCCGATACTGCAGCAGGTCATGCTCGCGATAAATTTCATTGAGCGAGGCGGCGATATCGCAACAACGGGCGCCAGGGCGAATGAGCGCCTGCCCACGGCGGAGCACCTCACAGTTGATCTCCCAGTGACGCAATTGCTCATCGCTAGGCTGACCGAGGAACAGTGTACGCTCCAGCGCGGTATAGTAGCCGGCAATCATGGGAAAACAGTTCAGTGATAAAATATCCCCTTGCTTGAGGCGACGGGTCGTCACCGGATGGTGAGCACCGTCGGTATTCAGGCCAGACTGAAACCACGTCCAGGTATCGCGCAATTCAATATGCGGCAAGCGTTTCGCGATTTCCCGGGTCATCGCCGAGGTGGCTGCCAGGGCAACGTCATACTCCGGAACATCTTCGGCAATCGCTGCGACGCATGCCGCGCCGCCGAGGTCGGCGACCTGAGCACCAATTTTAATCAGCGCAATCTCTTCGGCAGACTTAATCATGCGCATACGCATCGTCGCCGGTGCAATATCAATAAACTGTGTCTGAGAAAGGTAATGGCAAAATTTAGCGCGCTGTTCGATCGTTACATGATCGCCTTCCAGTGCAATCCGCCGGCTGTTATCAGGAACCACTTTACGTACTGCACGGTAATAATTATCGCGCTGCCAGTCCGTGTAAACGATATTTGCACCGTAGCTGCGGCGCCATCCCTGACCTCCATCGATATTGGTGGTAATTAAAAATGACTGGCTCGGTGTCACTACCAAGGCATACTGGCGACCAAAACTACAATATAAAAAATCGCCGTAGTAATTAATATTATGAATCGAGGTTAAAATAACTGCATCAATGCTGTCTGCTTCCATGGTGGCCCGTAATCCCGACAGTCGGCGCTGCATCTCATGGGAGCTGAACGTTCCTTTAACTTTTTGCCCATTAGCTAATTCAATAATATCTGGCATGCTCATAATAAACTCCGTCGTTGATAATGGCGTGATGCCATCATCTGGAAAATGATATCTTGCTACAAACGGAGATTATTAATTTGCCGTCATTAGCCGGCCTTATGCAGCGTATATTCACCGAGAATTTGCGTTCGCTCTGCAATATGACGTGCGGTTTCTTGTGTCAGCCAGTTAATCAACGCCTGAACGCGTGGCCGTTTCTCATTATTACGCGGGCAGGTTAACCACACCTGTCCGTCTTCGACGATATCGGTAAAAGGGCGAATCAGTGCGCCATTGCTCACTTCCATCGCACACAAAGAGTGACGGCTTAAGGCGATTCCTTGGCCGGCGCAGGCGGCCTGGAGTACGAGGTCAGCGCGGGAAAATCCGGTTCCCGCCTCGACATTCAGGTCATAGAGCCCGAGGCGGGCAAAATAGGAGCGCCAATGGGTGCTATAGGCATTTTGCGGCATGGAATCATGCAGTAAGCGCAAACCACAGAGTTCGCTGTAACTGCGCAGATGCCGTGTTTTCAACAAATCCGGGCTGATCACGGGATAGATCACATCGTTGAACAGATGCCGTTGAATTAGATTTTTATCATCAACCCAAAAAGGAGTGATGGCGATATCGACCGCGTCAGATTTAAAATTGGCGGGCGTCATATCGGCATCAATTTCCAGGCTGATAGGGTACTGCTCATAAAACTGATGCAATCGGGGAAGCAGCCATTTGGTGGCAAAGGACGGCATAACCCGAATCTTTATGGTGCCCTCAAGGGTTTCTTCACCGGTTTGGTGCAACGTAGTTTCGAGGATGGCAAAGGCCTGGCGCACTCCGATAAAAAGTTGTTCACCCTGCGGGGTTAAGCGTAGTCCCGCGGGAGTGCGGTGAAAGACCAGATAGCCAAGTTGCTGCTCAAGCGATTGAATTTTTTGGCTTACTGCACTCTGAGTAAGAAAAAGATCCTGCGCGGCACGGGTAAAACTGAGATTGCGCGCTGCGGCATCAAAGTAGCGTAAACCGTCGAGAGACGGCAAACCTGGTTTTCGTTGCATCATCGGTTTCTCTTTTGCTAAATAACCTGTAATAAGCACTATTCATGCCAAAATCACCATTAGCCGTGCTAATAGTTATCAGTTAGAAACCACCGTTTGTCGCCGCTCAGCGAATGAATAAATATTATCATCGTCATTCAAACTCGCGGAGAAACATTGATGAAAAATAAACTGTGGCTATTACTTTCTATGTCTGCCTTACAACTTTCACCATTATTGATATCTACGGCCCAGGCTGATTTACTGGATGATATTAAGCAAAAAAAAGAAATAGTGATTGCCACCGAAGCGCGCTATGCCCCTTTTGAAATGCTTGAAGATGGCAAAATAGTCGGTCTGGGAAAAGATATTCTCACGGAAGTGATGAAAGGATTACCCGGGGTGAAAGTGGTTCAGCTGGATATTCCATTTCAAGGGATTTTGCCCGGCCTGGAAAGCAAACGATTTGACTTTGTGGCAACTTCTTTAACCATCACTCGCGATCGTGAAGCAAAATTTGCTTTTACCGCTCCCTTTTCTGACGCCAGCGTGGCCATTCTGAAACGCAAAGGGGATAGCCGCATTAATAGCGCCAAAGATCTCCAGGGCATGATTGTCGCCAGCCAGGCCGGGGCGCCGCAAATTGCGGTGCTAAAAGAATATGAAGCATCGGTACTTAAACCCACCACCGGTCACGGCGTTAAAGAAATAAAAGCCTTTATTGATTATAACGAAGCCTATGCGGCATTAGCGGCGCACCGTGTTGATGCGGTTGTGCAATCGCTGCCGAACCTCGCGCCGTTGGTAAAGACCCGTGGTGATACGTTTGAAATTGTACGCCCACCGTTTGGCCCGGCCACTTGGTACGCATGGGCCGGAAGAAAGGATGCGGATAGCGCCTCACTGGTCAAATTTATCAGCGACGGCATTGTGCAGTTGAATAAATCGGGAAAACTGGCGCAGCTACAAACGAAGTGGCTGGGTTTTTCTATGGCCGTTCCTGAGCAAGTTCCGACCCCGGCAAACTAATTTGATGGATACTGGAGGGCAATATGTTTGATATTTCAGTGGTGTTTCCCTATTTCCCTCAGCTATTAATTGGCGTGCTCAGTACTCTGGCTGTATCGCTGAGCGCGATTGTCATAGGATTGATCCTCGGTTGGTTAATTTGCCTGGGGTTAAACTCTCCGCGGCGTCTCGTGCGTTGTTTTTGCAAAACCTATGTCAGTTTTTATCGTGGAACGCCGTTACTGGTCCAGTTGATATTAATATTTTATGCTTTGCCAACAGTAGGGATCACGCTTTCACCATTGCTGGCGGCGGTTGTGGCTCTCTCATTAAATACCGCAGCCTTTCAAGGAGAGATTCTTCGGGCTGGCTTTAAAATGTTGCCCAAAGGCCAACTGGAAGCGGCACGAGATTTTGGTTTTTCAGCGGCGCAAACGCTGTTTTATATTCAGATGCCGCAGGTGTTGCGCGCCATGATGCCGGCTTTGATTAATGAAACCATCGATATTATCAAAAACTCGGCATTGGTCTCGGTGGTGGCGGTCCATGAGTTGATGAGAGTGACTCAAACGCTGGCCTCAACCACCTATCGGCCGCTGGAGTTTTATACGGCATGCGGTCTCCTTTATTTTCTGACCTCGTGGGGGCTGAGTATTGTTGGCACCAGGTTAGAGAAAAACCGCTCATCTTCGGCTCAAAGGGTATTAGCACAATGAATGTTGAAATACTTTTTACCTATAAAGATGCCATTGCCGCCGGTATTTTAATGACCCTAAAAATGAGTCTCGGCGGTATCCTGCTGGGGCTGGCGATCGGGCTATGTTTTTTTCTTCTCGAAAGACAAAAACCGGCTTTATTTAATGTGATATATCATGCATGGATTAATGTGTTTCGCGGCACGCCGTTACTGGTGCAGCTCTTTTTAGTCTTTTATGGTGGACCCTATATAGGTATTAATCTCGAGGCGCAACAGGTCGGGGTACTGTGCCTGGGATGTTATGGTTCCGCTTATTTTGCGGAAATATTTCGTGCGGGTCGCAATGCTGTCTCAGGTGGGCAAGTTGAAGCGGCGGCAGACCTGGGGTTAAGTCCATGGCAAATATTTACTTTCATTGTCTGGCCGCAAATGCTCGCGCGCATTATCCAGCCATTGATTGGCCAGAGCGTCATTTTGGTAAAAGAGTCGTCGGTGCTATCCATTATTACGGTCGGTGAACTCACCAATACCGCCATGACCATTGCTAACCAGACCTATGCGATGGTTGAAATCTACGCCTTAATGGCCATTGTCTATTGGGGGATCGCGATCGGTATCTCCCGTCTGGGTAATAAAATAGAGCGCCATTATTCTTATTCTCAATTAAGCCGAGGTTAATACTATGCGTGATTATGCTATTGAGATTAACAACCTCAATAAACATTATGGCGAAAACCATGTTCTACGTGGCATCGATGTCAGCATTTCTCCCGGAGAAGTCATCTGCGTGATTGGTGGCTCAGGGTCGGGTAAATCCACGCTGTTACGCTGTATTAACTTTTTGGAAGATTATAGCTCCGGCAGCATTCTGGTGAATGGCGAGAACGTCGGCTATGAACCTCTCGGCGGGGAAAAACGCCGGCGTTTAAGCGACAAGGAAAACCGTCAGGCTTTACGCGACGTCTGTATGGTCTTTCAGCAGTTTAATCTGTGGCCGCATATGACGGTACTCGATAACGTAGCCACGCCGTTGCGGCGGGTTAAAAAGGTCTCCCGTGAAGCAGCCTACTCCGAAGCGAAAACGCAACTGGCACGGGTTGGTCTGGCAGACAAAGCCGATAGCTGGCCCGCGATGTTATCCGGTGGTCAGCAGCAGCGCGTTGCCATCGCCCGGGCATTGACCATGAAACCCGCCATTATGCTGTTCGATGAACCGACTTCAGCGCTTGATCCGGAGCTGGTCGGGGAGGTGCTAAAGGTCATCCGCAATCTTGCCGATGATGGTATGACCATGATGATTGTGACCCATGAGATGGGGTTTGCCGCTAAAGTCTCCGATCGGGTGCTGTTTCTTGCCGATGGCTGCATTGAAGAGCAGGGAGCACCGGCGCAACTGTTCCATCAGCCGAAAAGCCCGCGGCTGCAGTATTTTTTGTCGTCGTGGAGTGAGCGCCAGTCGGGGGCTAGATTACCTGAAAGGGCATTGAAGGAGTCAGCATGAAGCAAGGGATTACATTTGGCGTACTCGCTGGCGCATGCTGGGGATTCATCTTCCTGCCACCGGTACTGCTACCCGAGATCTCACCACTGCTGTTAACCTGCGGTCGCTTTGCTACCTATGGGATACTGGCGGCAATATTACTTATACCTCAATGGCGCAACATTGCCCGTGTATGGCATCATCGCGATCTGCTGACGCTAATTCGTCTTTCGCTGATGAGCAATGTTTTCTATTTTCTGCTCGTCGCGGTGGCCGTACAGCAGGTCGGTATTGCCGCGACATCGTTAGTGATAGGTTTAATTCCGGTGATGGTTCCGGTGCTTGGTCGCAGGGACCAGCATGCTCCGCCCTTCAGGCAATTATTGCTGCCGATGACGGCTATCATTGCTGGTGTGGTGCTGATTAATCTGCATGCGATACAAACATCATCGCACCAAGTTACAGAAGGAAAACGGCAGATGCTGGGGATCCTTTGTGCCTTCGCTGCATTACTGTGCTGGAGCCGTTACGCTGTCGAGAACTCCCGCTGTCTGAAAAAACTCCCTTACACCAGTAACCAGTGGTCTCTCCTGATAGGCCTGTGTACGGGATGTATTTCGGTACTGCTATGGCTCATCGCCAGTATATTCAGGTTTTCTGCAGTTGACTTGTCGTTACCGGAACACACCCAAACGCTCTTTTGGATAACGAACATGATGTTAGCCGTGGTCTCCTCATGGCTGGGATATCTGGCGTGGAATCTCTGTTCCCGGCGTCTTCCGGTATCACTGACAGGGCAGATGGTGGTTTTTGAAACCCTTTTCGCGCTGCTATATGGTTTTATCTATTCACAGCGCATTCCGGATCTCCAGGAAAGTGCCGCTATTACGCTGTTAATTGGTGGGGTTATGTTTACGTTACATTACCATCAGCACAATCATGGCGGCGACGTGAGTAATACTTCAGAAGTCAATCGGAGTTAATTATGGCTTCACCAGATTCTCGTACATGAATAGACTGGCCCTTGGAATCTTCAGACAGTTGGTATCACTTAAGTTATTGATAGTATTAATACTCATTTTTAGGCTAGTCGCTGGAATCCGGATAATTGGGGTAAGTTTGGATATCGAAAATTATTGTACTATAAGGGCTTCCCCGGCATGTCAACGCCGGTGTTTACGGTTTCTGTCTGCACTACAGTTAAAAATAAAGGGGAGAGTTTGCGGTACTATAAACGGTCATAATGAATCGTTATCGATTCGGACCCTGATGAAAGACGCGCGTGAGGTTCTTGTTCGTTAAGCGGATACGTATATCCTGTACAATAGCCAGATAGGCCTCACGGGGTCTAACCCTTTATCATCAACGAATTGCAGAACAGATGGTTATTTTGTTTCGTGCTTTAGCTGGCTGAGTACAGCCTGACATCATCACCGTAATGCAATGATGCCCAGCACAGCCTTGCGTTTTTGACGGCGATCGCTACAACGGCACGCCAGTATCCTCTGCGCTCGATCAGTGAACAGACCCAACGACTGAATGAATCAGTCTTTTTCTCCGCCCCGATCAGTACCGAGCGGCCCCCCTGAACCAGAAATGTTCTCAGATACGAATCGCCAGCTTTCGTTATCCTGCCAAGATTCGACTTTCCGCAGCTGCTGTACTGCGATGGCGTAAGGCCCAGCCAGGCTGCCAGCTGGCGTCCATTCTTAAAATCATGTGCGTTACCGATACTGGCGACCAGCGCACAGGCCGTTGTGGGGCCTACGCCCTTCAATTCCATCAGCCTTTGACTGCGATGATCTGTTTTGGCCATGCGGGACAAAATCCGATCATATTCAGCTATGTTGGCTTCGATGCGAGCAACGTGCTCCAGCAAATCATCAACACATTGCTGAACCTGAAGTGGTAAAGAATCTTTCTGTGCAGAAACCATGTGTCGCAGGGAATCTGTACTTTGTGGCGCGATGACGCCGAATTCAGATATCAATCCTCGCAGGCGATTATACGTTGCTGTTTTCTCTTCTATAAATCCCTGACGGGAGCGGTGTAGGCATTGCATCGCCTGCTGGCTCTCATCCTTAACGGGTATAAACCGCATATGCGGGCGACGAACTGCTTCACAGATAGCCTGTGCATCAGCTGCATCATTTTTGCCTGATTTCCGGCCATGCGGTAAGGAGATACAAATTTAGAAGCCATCAGACGTGGATCATGAGCATACAACATAGAGGTTTCAGAGGAACGGTAGTGTTCGTGATTGTTCGTTAACTTAATGAGAGTTATGGTTTTTTTGATTTTGATGTTCGAGCATGATCGCATCCGTTTTCTCCGTTACGGGCCACTGTGTATTGCAGTGTGTATTGCTTTTGTGTGTGCAGAGAGTGAGAAGATGGCTGCAGAAAATAAACTGAGTGATAGGCAACTAAAAGCGCTACAGGGTAAATCGCAGACTAAGCAGCGGTTGATTTCAGACGGTCGCGGAATGTCGGCGCGAGTTAGCAAGAATGGGGCTGTGAGCTTTGTCATGTTCTACCGTTTGGGCGGTAGAGATACTTCCCCAATATGGCTGACTCTGGGCAAGTATCCGGATATGTCATTGAAAATGGCACGAGATAAACGTGATGAATGCAGGGCTTGGCTCGCTGAAGGTATCGACCCACGTCACCGTATCGGCTTAATCACTGATGTATCAAAGAATCTCATGCGCAACAAAGTGCAGGTCATTCAACAGTTTGAACAGACCGGCTCACACGCCAACCGCTATGACGTCACCATTCTGGTCAATGGCCTGCCATTGGCGCAAATTGAGCTGAAAAAACGCGGTGTGGCGATTCGCGAAGCCTTTAACCAGATACAGGCTTTGTTGAATAAATCGAACTTTTGCTGAGTTGAAGGATCAGATCACGCATCTTCCCGACAACGCAGACCGTTC
>NZ_JAKKOM010000063.1:0-7536 GCF_021739525.1 Klebsiella sp. 2019SCSN059
GCGGCTATCGTGCTGTGGAACACGGTGTACCTGGAACGCGCCACCCAGGGGTTGGTCGAGGCCGGCAAGCCGGTGGACGGCGAGCTGCTGCAATTCCTGTCGCCGCTGGGCTGGGAGCACATCAACCTAACCGGCGATTACGTCTGGCGGCAGAGCCGCAGACTGGAAGACGGGAAGTTTCGGCCCTTACGGATGCCCGGAAAACCTTAGCGTACGATTTTTTCCGAATTCTGCGGGCTCCCCATCTACCATAACATCCCTGCGATGAATTCTCCCCTGACCTGCAGGCATTTTGTTGAAAAACGACTCCCGCTTAATCTGTGCAATCACCGTAGTTTCTGTTCTTCATTCAGTACTGAAGGACGTCCAACCCGCTTTCCGGCATCCCTCTTCCCTATACATGTCACTGTTTTCATAAAAGCCCGATCTACCCGGGAGGATAAGCACAGGAGCAGGAGTGGTCGATGGCAAGCCGTCCCAGGACAATGATCGGAATGACATCAGGTGCGTTGCGTCGGTATGTCCCAGGCACTGTCTTATGGCGGAAGCTACCCGAAGATAAACAATAATAACCGATGATCCGGTTCGTGTTTTCTGCGCAAACGGCATAGACACGGGAAATGCCGGTACTGTGGTTTCTGAGAGCCTTTGTCTTTAACCACTTATTAAGGGCAGGCACCTGGCAACAGAACATCAGCGATGTTATGTTCAGCCGTCAGGGATTCAGGCGCTCTCATTCCCATTGTGATTTGCGGTTCATCAGGTTATCGATTCGCGTCTTGCGCTCCGGCGTTATTGGGGCGTCAAGCTCCTCTATAAACGCCTTAAACTGGTTGTGATTGAGGAGAAACAGGCGTTGATCAAGCAGAATGTCCTGTGCTTCCCTGCAGGCGACCTCAAGCATAAAATCAGTCAGTGATTTTGAGACCAGGCTTGCGGCCATGTCGATCAGGTCACGCTGTGATTTTTTGGCTCGGATACTAATCGGAGCTTCACGAACTTCAGGTTTCATAGATACCCCATGTGTAGCAGATTTATATACAATTCAAATCTGGCACGCTTCGTCGGTTAGAAACACGAGCTGCATTGTACACTCATGCATCATTCAGGACTTATAAAGTTGTATCCAGCTGATAATGTCATCGAGCTGTTGGTTATCCAGTTGGCCGCAGTTTTCAAAAACAGCTTCAGCGACGTAGCCCAGCATTTTCTCGGTTGAAGAGCCTACACCAGCAACTCCACCCATACCCTGTCTGCCCTCATTTGTCAGTACTCTTCTGCCGCTGCCGGTAAGAAACTGCTTCGCTTCGATGTTCACTTATTATCTCCCTAACAAAGTTGGCGTTAATTCTGTTAAAGCGTTAGCCCGTAAGGCCCGTTCGCCACTTTCGGTGATAAGCGTAAGAACAAGCCGCGTATCCACGGTATCAGCTCAGAGCTGTAACGAACAGCAGCCCCAGGGGGAATAGTCCGGTCAGAACCGGTACCTTACACCGGATTGATGTCTACTGTATGCCATAAATGAGGGAAAACGGGCGATGGCCATTTTCCTGATTCTGATCGCCGGCAAGTGCTGCAGGCAGCAAAAGAGCCTGCGTAAGACAACATACCCTTAAGGATTCTGACCTTTACCGTGCCAGGCCCACCGCCCCCGCGCGGACGAAAAAAAGAGAAAAAATAAAAAAAAGAAAAAAAGAATATGCCAAAAATGTGCACAGTCGCGACCCACGCAGAGCGTGACGCACCGGGGCAAAGGCTTTGCAGGGCTAAAAGGCATGTTGTCTTACGTCTTGAGCGTGATGGTTACGAGCCCACCAGCTTTCATGAATTGTCCCGCCGGGTGGACTGCTATAAAGTGCATACCAGCACTGCAGCCCCTGCCGGTGATGATGAATAATTCCGTTCAGTCGTGAGGTGGGCGTGAGTCAAAGATGAGAAAAGACAGCATTACTGATATGTACATGTACAGGTACAGGATGCCTGCCGAAAGTCCTCCATGAAAGACTTCATTGCATCCCTCAATGGCCGCGACCGCGTCTTCAATGCTGATGCGCTTTTTGCCAAATGTTCGGTTTTTTCCAGCCGAAATGTCCGGGTATCCCCCGTCGCTTCCTGCCGGAATTACCGTGCAAATCGACAAGTCTGGAAGCCGTTTTGATACAGAAAAATTGGTTGTATAGCCACTTTAGCTTAAAGCTAACGTACGCGTACATTAGGGGTCAGTTTGGAGATCGGAAATTTTTGTACGTTAAGCGCATTATTTAACCAATCTTGGTTCGTAAGGGGTTGATATTGCGTCAGTGGCTATCGCTTTTAAGTTGTCGCTCTTGCAGTATCGCATTTAGGTTATCCGATTAAGGTCAAACCTCTGAAAATGCCGTATAGCGCGGGAGTACACCCTATTGCTATAGGTAAGTCTGTTCAAAAAACAGGCTTACCGTACAATAATTCTCTATATCCAAACTGCCCCCATTAGCTTTAAGCTTATGGTATTTACCCTTCTCTCTCCCCGGGTGCCTTAACCAGGGTCTGATAGTTGCGCTTTACCCGTTCAATTTCCGCCAGAGTTGCTGCCCAGTGCAGCTCTGCTGCATGACGATACCTGGTTGCCATTTTTTCAACGGCCTCCGGCGTACTGTCAACGCTGCGGTGATGCCGTCCCTTCACCCCGAAAATTTCCACAATAAGCCACTGGCTACCGGTTCTGCCGAACAAGGCCTGACACAGCCGCTTCACGGCAAGCGGGGTCAGATCCGGGTCGGGATCATACGCGATGGTGGCAAAAATAAAACGCAGCATCTCGGAGGTTTTGTAGCGTTTTACCGCTGCCGCCTGCCGGGCAGCTCTTTGCGGCGCTTCCCAGCGGTCGTCGCTGTAACCTGCCACTTCAGAGAGATAGTCCTTTTCGAGCTGTTTAGCCGTGTAGCAACGTCCCCCCAAAAACATCCGCATAGCTTCTTGCGTTTCAGCTCTCACGTATCTTTTCCCCAGCTAATGCTAATGTACACATACATTAGCGTTAGGTTACAGATTACACAACAATCTGGAAAACCTATCTGATTATGTGTATGTGGCTGTCTCTTTCGAATTATCACTTTTGCGTTCTGGTATACAGGTAACCCCTCCCCCCTCTTTTCCCGCTGGTCTACTGTAGTCGACACAAAAGACAGGAACCTCGGTATGTCCTGATAATATTGTTTGAGTTTTAATCACGAAGCAGAGGGCATCGCATACAGTAGACATTCCTAGTATCGACACTGGTGCATCCAATACTGACCCGTTCCCGGATCATGGCAGAGCATCCAGTAGACACGGTATGGAAGGATGTCAGTCCTCACCTTTCCGTCTGTTTTGACTGTGTCGGAGACGACGGTTGCGGTTATTGATGATGCCTTTGCCCGTCAGGGGAATACCTGTCTGTCAGGTAACTCTGTCGTTACATTTGATGCCCGAAAATCATAATTACCACATATTAATCCGGGCATTCCGGAAAATTGTGCCTGCCTGAAGAGTATCAAACGATACCTGTCTCCCCTCCTCTGAATTATCTGCTCAGTCGAGAACCTTGACGATCGGGTGATTCAGTTTCGGCAAATGGCAGCATGATAATGTCAGCCAACAGCGTGCTGGTTAATTTATTGTCGGGCCAGACGAATTCTGTTTGTCACTGCATACTGCATGCCGGGCAGAGGAGTGAACAACGATCGAACTGAAACAGTTGCAGCGTCGTATGGAGAAAGAATGGGTTGGTTACAGGTGGTGCTTCGGCCGGTTTCAAACAGTGTCTGACCGGCTTCTGGTAAGTTTCTCCCTTGCTGTCTGGTGATTCTGTCTTGCCCGGATTGTTGACTATTGATGATGGTGTTTATCCACAGCTTAGAATAATAACAGAAGCTTAACTAAAGCTAAGAAAAGGACAAAAAAGACTAATAAAAGAATAACGTTTTAGTGAGGCCTTGAACTACGGGGCTCTCAGGCCATCTCTGTCAACGCTGGCGGGTATTCTATCATTGCTGGCGGGTGAACCATCATCGCCAGAGGGTATACCATCAACGCTAACGGGGCAATTATCATCGCCAGAGGGTAGATTTTATCAACGCCAGCGGGTAATCTGGTAACATTATCCACATCCGGGATTTTATAAAATGGCCAATGATAACAATCAGTTAGCGCTAATTATCACTGAGCAAGATAAAAGTTCTGGTGAAGTTATACATTTGGTTCCTAACTCAAAACAGAGTATTCAACCTAAATCGCTACTGCGATTGGGGGTCTTTGTTCCGACAGTCAAGGATGGCAGCGACCCTATGGCACGAGGTCATGTCATCGATGCAACGACTGAGTTGTGTCGTCTTTCTTCTATCGCTGGAGAGGGGTACGAAAAGATTAGTATTTTTGGGCCCAGGCTTGATATGGATACGGATTTCAAAGTCTGGCTAGGGATCGTGGACACACTCGCCAACACGTTTCTTGAGCCTGATGGGACTGTTAGGGTCAATTTTATTGATTTTGCTTTCAGTTGTGGGCTTGCTACAAAACGAGTTGATTCAAGGTTAAGGAAACGTTTTAGCGACTCACTGACACGGATCCAGCACACCCATTTCCAGTTCATCAAAAACTCAACAGTAGAAGGGAAAAAAGTAAAGATCGACATGAGCCTGGTGTCTACTTCTTACTATGATGAGGGAACCGATGAGGTCATTATCAGGCCAAATCCGGATTTGAATACTCTGTATCGTGTCGACGGGAAGACCCGACTTTACTTAAAAATATTGAAAACCCTGTCTCGAAAAGAATCAGCCCAGGCACTGTATCTTTATCTAGTTGAATTACCTGACCATTTTTATCGCATTGGATTCGACCGCTTAAGAGAACGGTTGCAGCTGACTTCACACAAAGGTGCTCAGAATGCGACGATAAAAAAAGCGTTAGAGCAACTGGATGAAGCTGGTTTTTTAAAATACACGATAGAAAAAAATCGTGGGGATTATGTACTGGTCATTCTTAGTCGAAACAAAAAAGTTACCTGAGTTATTTAGGTAAAATCAGTCATTTACATTACACACTGACTCCAGAGTGTAGTTTCAAGAGTTCGGGTTTTTAGCTAACGCAGCAAACCGCACCAGGTAATTACCCTCCAGGGATGAGGCTTTACACCAGCAGCACCCTGTTTACCCGCCAGCGTTGAGGATGACCACCAGCAGCGACCACGCTTACCCGTCAGCGTTGAGGATGGTCACTGGTATCGCCCCTGTTTACCCGCCAGCGTTGACGGTGACCACCGACAGCGGCCACGCTTACCCGCCAGCGTTGAGGATGACTACCGGCAGCGGTCCCGTTTACCCGCCAGCGTTGAGGATGACTACCGGCAGCGGTCCCGTTTACCCGCCAGCGTTGAGGATAGCCACCGTCAGCGGCCACGTTTACCCGCCAGCGTTGAGGATAGCCACCGTCAGCGGCCACGTTTACCCGCCAGCGTTGAGGATGAGCACCGGCAGCGGCCCCTCTTACCCGCCAGCGTTGAGGATAGCCACCGTCAGCGGCCACGCTTACCCGCCAGCGTTGAGGATAGCTACCGTCAGCGGTCACATTTACCCGCCAGCGTTGAGGATGAGCACCGGCAGCGGCCCTGTTTGCCCGCCAGCGTTGAGGATGAGCACCGGTAGCGGATCCGTTTACCCGCCAGCGTTGAGAATGATTCCCCTCTACCGACCCCGTTAACACGCCAGCTTTGACACTACCAGCGACTACAGTCGACATTAAAATCGCCGTGACCTGCTGCAGCGTGATATACGCCCGGCTGGCATCAAAAGAATCTTAACCAAACAGCACACATCCAGCGGTACAGGAGGCCAGGTTTAACCCGGGGCAGAAACAGATTGATCTATAGCGACTTGTTAGGATCATTTAGCAAAAACCAATCCCGAAAGGCCTGCTTGCTATCGAAGGTGGGAAGGTTATGTATGGACAAGTTCCAGTTAATGATTTTCACTATAAAAGACAAAAATTCAATTTCAGCCTCATTCAGTACACCCTCTCCTTTTTTGCGTATATAGAAGTCATACCATCGTTCGTAGGCGGCAACATTGATAGATTCAGATGCTTCCAGAAGCCGGGGGATATAATAAACCAGTTCTTCAAAGGCAATACTGCCTTGAGGGATATCAGAACGGCTCAGGCGACAAAGAAGGTTAATCGTGGCTCGAAGGTGATGCCACTGCTGTGCCGGGGAGGATGGGAGGGCGTTCATGCTTATCGGAAGTTCATGAGGAATTAAAGCAAGGATCTGATTTCCACTTGTAGACAGCTCACGCCGGTACTGGTGTAAAGTATGGTGTTTAACCTTCTTCATCATAGGATGGTAGATCCATTTTTTCGCTTCCTCAGAAACGAAAAGTAACTTTTCTATCGCATCCATCATCTTTATGCCTTCCCCATTCTCACGATATGGAGCGATGATACTTTCAATCCGAACGGCATCGATCTCCACCAGCGCCAGCTGGTCTGTTTGCGCTAACAGGTCTGGATTGGGCTGGATATCCTCCGACGTATCATTAATAAATATCCCGATTGTCGTATCGTTACATATCCCTGTGAGGTCAGCATTAAGGCCACAAACAATCCCACCACCAGCGAGATTTTTGAGGTTAACTATCCCTTTCTCCTTACCCTGCAGAAGATGAGGGAGAGCAAGGTATTTTTTTTCCTGTATTTTCACCTTTATGTATTTTTTTATATGTTGTAGTGTGAGCTCACTACAAACCCCTTTTACTTCTGTGCTGTGGCTAAAATGCCATTTTTTATTTTGACCCTGCCTGGCAATCAGGGAGGTCCCACAGATGAGGCAGATACAGTTACACGAAAGCCCATTTTCAACGCTGGCGATATCAACAATTTTATTTGAATCCGTATCAAATCCAAACGGGATCCATTTTTGTGCATTACGTCGCATGTATATTCCTCGTTAAAAATGAGTAAAGGAATTCTACATCATCCGTTTTTATCAAACCTGAAATAACAGCGTCTAATTACATTATTCATATCTCATCGGGGATGAGATGCCACACGGAAGCAGGTATTTTGTCATAGTTTTTTTTCATGTAGATCTCAGCCCTGCGGTGATCATAAGCTCCGTTCAGGCTGGTTATATTATTTATATCCCCACCTTCATCATTTAATTTATCCAGGATACGGTCAAACACTCGGTCAAGGGTTTCAGTCGTACTGCACTTTCTGAACTTCAGGAGATAGGTTTCTCTCAGGCTACTGTGCGCATTTGGGCTTTTCAACAACGACGCTCCGGGGCATGTTCAAAAACACTGGGTATTTTCGAAAACAGTAAACGAAGTTCCACGCACAGGCAAGAGAAGCCATTTGATTAATTCACGTTCTGCCTGGATTTGAAAAATAACAATGTTACTATACTGGTTATTAAAACAGTGTGCGCCGGGAGACCGGTTAGAGATCAAGGGGTGAAAGTCCCCGACCATTGAAGGACCAGCAATCCACAAGGTCCCCGAGTCATGCGTTGCATAC
>NZ_JAKKOM010000064.1:0-7489 GCF_021739525.1 Klebsiella sp. 2019SCSN059
TTCCATGATGGTTCTCCGAATGAAAGCCTGTCCTCAGCATAGTACTGGGAAGGAGGGAGTGACCATCTCATTAAATATCCTACGTTAAGCCTGTTTTTTGAGCTGGCATGGCGGGCAGCTATGAGCGAAGTATAGTCATTCGCCCTATCTCTTTTGTCGCACTTTCAACAAGGGGGTCGCTTGGAAAGCGGAACGAGGTCAGTCTCCGCCCGGACTGCTCAGCTCTTTAAACAGCAAAAGAGAGGCATCTTATGAGAAGGGATTGTTCAGTATGTCAGGGCAGACTGCTTTTTCATCCGCAGGTACTGAGGGTAAATGCTCAATTCCGGTACGATTCTTACTCTATAGCCAGACAGAATTCAGCATTGTGCTGAACCCGAATCTTTTTTACTCTGACAGGCCTGTTCATCAGAACCCTGAAAAAACAATTTTCCCGTTCACATTTTTATTTTCCATGTCCTCATGAGCCCGGCGAAGTGCTTTAGCATTCAGCCTGCCATACTCTGCCAGCAACGGAGGTTTGAGCTTACCGGAATCCAGCATGCATGAGAGTTTGTTAAGAATATCATGCTGTTTAGACATGTCCGCAGTAGCATGCATGGGGCGGGTAAACATTGCCTCCCAGTGAACAGAAACGCTCTTAAATTTGATCAAACGCAGATCCAGTGGTTCAGGGTCGTCGATGAGTCCGATACGGCCTTGTGGGGCAATAATTTCGGCCATATTTTCCCAGGCAGATGGCGTGGTGTACGTTGAGAAAATCCGGGTAATGGGAGGGAGTCCAGCAAGGCTGGCAACCTGTGGCGCAAGCGCACATGAATGATCCAGGACATAATGCGCACCAAACCCGCGAACCGCTCTGACACTCTCCTGCCGGGAGGCAGTCCCGATGATGTTCACCCGACTCAGAGTGCGGGCAAGCTGTATAGCCATACAAGGGACTCCGCCCGCACCGCCAAGCATCAACAGGGTCTGATCAGCATCTCCGTTCACTGACAACTGCAGACGATCAAATAACATTTCCCAGGCTGTCAGACCGGTCAGAGGAACCGACGCTGCAGCTTCAAAACTTAGTGCTGCCGGCTTTATCCCCGTAATGCGTTCGTCAACCAGCTGAAACTCTGCGTTGGCTCCCTGGCGATCGAGCACACCGGCATAGAAAACGTGGTCACCTGGCCTGAACAGCGTCACATCTGGTCCGGTTGCTTCAACAACACCGGAAGCGTCGTATCCCATAACTACCGGATTGCCTGCAGAGGGACTGATGTTTCGCCGGCTTTTCAGGTCCCGTGGGTTAACCGCGACCGCCCTGACTCTGATCAAAAGATCACGCCCCTTGGGCATGGATGGGTGGGGAAGCGACAAATCTTCAATAACGGATGTACTTTCCCGGGTTGCCAGAAACCAACGGCTTTCATTCTGTCTCCTTAAAAAGGTCAGTCACCAGATAAATAAATGTAAAAGTGTGCGGAACGCGATACCCGCCAGTGCCCCCGGCAGTGCAAATCGAAAAATACGCGGAAAGCGGGCGCTGGGTAATGCTGTCAACCTGTTGATGACTATTTTAATCTGTAGTCATTCAATCCTTGTAACATCAGGATGATCCTGGTGTCAGTGAAAATACGAAATCAACACGTTGGTATCATTACCCACCTGTGAACTGACGTCGGCATTTTGAATCTCACTTCGGCGTGCCCCCTCCGAATGGCGCAAAACATTTCGTGGTATGGCATGATAGCACCCGAAGAGAGTCAATTCAGGGTGGTAAATGTGAAACCAGTAACGCTATACGATGTCGCAGAGTATGCCGGTGTCTCTTATCAGACCGTTTCCCGCGTGGTGAACCAGGCCAGCCACGTCTCTGCGAAAACGCGGGAAAAGGTGGAAGCGGCGATGGCGCAGCTGAACTACATTCCCAACCGCGTGGCACAACAACTGGCGGGGAAACAGTCGTTGCTGATTGGCGTTGCCACCTCCAGTCTGGCCCTGCACGCGCCGTCGCAAATTGTCGCGGCGATTAAATCTCGCGCCGATCAACTGGGTGCCAGCGTGGTGGTGTCGATGGTAGAACGAAGCGGCGTCGAAGCCTGTAAAGCGGCGGTGCACAATCTTCTCGCGCAACGCGTCAGTGGGCTGATCATTAACTATCCGCTGGATGACCAGGATGCCATTGCTGTGGAAGCTGCCTGCGCTAATGTTCCGGCGTTATTTCTTGATGTCTCTGACCAGACTCCCATCAACAGTATTATTTTCTCCCATGAAGACGGTACGCGACTGGGCGTGGAGCATCTGGTCGCATTGGGTCACCAGCAAATCGCGCTGTTAGCGGGCCCATTAAGTTCTGTCTCGGCGCGTCTGCGTCTGGCGGGCTGGCATAAATATCTCACTCGCAATCAAATTCAGCCGATAGCGGAACGGGAAGGCGACTGGAGTGCCATGTCCGGTTTTCAACAAACCATGCAAATGCTGAATGAGGGCATCGTTCCCACTGCGATGCTGGTTGCCAACGATCAGATGGCGCTGGGCGCAATGCGCGCTATTACCGAGTCCGGGTTGCGCGTTGGTGCGGATATCTCGGTAGTGGGATACGACGATACCGAAGACAGCTCGTGTTATATCCCGCCGTTAACCACCATCAAACAGGATTTTCGCCTGCTGGGGCAAACCAGCGTGGACCGCTTGCTGAAACTCTCTCAGGGCCAGGCGGTGAAGAGCAATCAGCTGTTGCCCGTCTCACTGGTGAAAAGAAAAACCACCCTGGCGCCCAATACGCAAACCACCTCTCCCCGCACGTTGGCAGATTCCTTAATGCAGCTGGCACGACAAGTTTCCCGACTTGAAAGCGGGCAGTGAGCGCAACGCAATTAATGTGAGTCAGCTCACTCATTAGGCACCCCAGGCTTTACACTCTATGTGTCCGGCTCGTATGTTATGCGAAAATGTGAGCGGATAACAATTCACGCAGGATACAACTATGACAATGATTACGGATTCACTGGCCGTCGTATTACAACGTCGTGACTGGGAAAACCCTGGCGTTACCCAACTTAATCGCCTTGCGGCACATCCCCCTTTCGCCAGCTGGCGTAATAGCGAAGAGGCTCGCACCGATCGCCCTTCCCAAGAGTCGCGCAGCCTGAATGGTGAATGGTGCTTTGCCTGGTTTCCGGCACCAGAAGCGGTACCAGAAAGCTGGCTGGAGCGCGATCTTCCTGACGCCGATACTGTCATCGTCCCCTCAAACTGGCAGATGCACGGTTACGATGCGCCTATCTACACCAACGTGACCTATCCCATTGCGGTCAATCCGCCGTATGTTCCCACGGAGAATCCGACGGGTTGTTACTCGCTCACATTTAATGTTGATGAAAGCTGGCTACAGGAAGGCCAGACGCGAATTATTTTTGATGGTGTTAACTCGGCGTTTCATTTGTGGTGCAACGGGCGCTGGGTCGGTTACGGACAGGACAGTCGTTTGCCGTCTGAATTTGACCTGAGCGCATTTTTACACGCCGGAGAAAACCGCCTCGCGGTGATGGTGCTGCGCTGGAGTGACGGCAGTTATCTGGAAGATCAGGATATGTGGCGGATGAGCGGCATTTTCCGTGACGTCTCGTTGCTGCATAAACCGAGCACGCAAATCAGCGATTTCCATGTAGCCACTCACTTTAATGATGATTTCAGCCGCGCTGTACTGGAGGCAGACGTTCAGATGTACGGCGAGCTGCGCGATGAGCTGCGGGTGACGGTTTCTTTGTGGCAGGGTGAAACGCAGGTCGCCAGCGGCACCGCGCCTTTCGGCGGTGAAATTATCGATGAGCGTGGTGGTTATGCCGATCACGTCACCCTACGTCTGAACGTCGAAAACCCGAAACTGTGGAGCGCCGAAATCCCGAATCTCTATCGTGCGGTGGTTGAACTGCACACCGCCGACGGCACGCTGATTGAAGCAGAAGCCTGCGATGTCGGTTTCCGCGAGGTGCGGATTGAAAATGGTCTGCTGCTGCTGAACGGCAAGCCGTTGCTGATTCGCGGCGTTAACCGTCACGAGCATCATCCTCTGCATGGTCAGGTCATGGATGAGCAGACGATGGTGCAGGATATCCTGCTGATGAAGCAGAACAACTTTAACGCCGTGCGCTGTTCGCATTATCCGAACCATCCGCTGTGGTACACGCTGTGCGACCACTACGGCCTGTATGTGGTGGATGAAGCCAACATTGAAACCCACGGCATGGTGCCAATGAATCGTCTGACCGATGATCCGCGCTGGCTACCCGCGATGAGCGAACGCGTAACGCGAATGGTGCAGCGCGATCGTAATCACCCGAGTGTGATCATCTGGTCGCTGGGGAATGAATCAGGCCACGGCGCTAATCACGACGCACTCTATCGCTGGATCAAATCTGTCGATCCTTCCCGCCCGGTACAGTATGAAGGCGGCGGAGCCGACACCTCCGCAACCGATATTATTTGCCCGATGTACGCGCGTGTGGATGAAGACCAGCCCTTCCCGGCTGTGCCGAAATGGTCCATCAAAAAATGGCTTTCGTTGCCTGGAGAGACGCGCCCGCTGATCCTTTGCGAATACGCCCACGCGATGGGTAACAGTCTTGGCGGCTTCGCTAAATACTGGCAGGCGTTTCGTCAGTACCCCCGTTTACAGGGCGGCTTCGTCTGGGACTGGGTGGATCAGTCGCTGATTAAATATGATGAAAATGGCAATCCGTGGTCGGCTTACGGCGGTGATTTTGGCGATACGCCGAATGATCGCCAGTTCTGCATGAACGGTCTGGTCTTTGCCGACCGCACGCCGCATCCGGCGCTGACGGAAGCAAAACACCAGCAGCAGTTTTTCCAGTTCAGTTTATCCGGGCGAACCATCGAAGTGACCAGCGAATACCTGTTCCGTCATAGCGATAACGAGCTCCTGCACTGGATGGTGGCGCTGGATGGCAAGCCGCTGGCAAGCGGTGAAGTGCCTCTGGATGTCGCTCCACAAGGTAAACAGTTGATTGAACTGCCTGGACTACCGCAGCCGGAGAGCGCCGGACAACTCTGGCTAACGGTTTACGTAGTGCAACCGCACGCGACCACATGGTCAGCAGCCGGACACATCAGCGCCTGGCAGCAGTGGCGTCTGGCGGAAAACCTCAGCGTGACACTCCCCTCCGCGCCCCACGCCATCCCGCAACTGACCACCAGCGAAACGGATTTTTGCATCGAGCTGGATAATAAGCGTTGGCAATTTAACCGCCAGTCAGGCTTTCTTTCACAGATGTGGATTGGCGATAAAAAACAACTGCTGACGCCGCTGCGCGATCAGTTCACCCGCGCACCGCTGGATAACGACATTGGCGTAAGTGAAGCGACCCGCATTGACCCTAACGCCTGGGTCGAACGCTGGAAGGCGGCGGGCCATTACCAGGCCGAAGCAGCGTTGTTGCAGTGCACGGCAGATACGCTTGCCGACGCGGTGCTGATTACCACGGTCCACGCGTGGCAGCATCAGGGGAAAACCTTATTTATCAGCCGGAAAACCTACCGGATTGATGGAAGTGGTCAAATGGCGATTACCGTTGGTGTTGAAGTGGCGAGCAATACGCCACATCCGGCGCGGATTGGCCTGACCTGCCAGCTGGCGCAGGTAGCAGAGCGGGTAAACTGGCTCGGATTAGGGCCGCAAGAAAACTATCCCGACCGCCTTACTGCGGCCTGTTTTGACCGCTGGGATCTGCCATTGTCAGACATGTATACCCCGTACGTCTTCCCGAGCGAAAACGGTCTGCGCTGCGGGACGCGCGAATTGAATTATGGCCCACACCAGTGGCGCGGCGACTTCCAGTTCAACATCAGCCGCTACAGTCAACAGCAACTGATGGAAACCAGCCATCGCCATCTGCTGCACGCGGAAGAAGGCACATGGCTGAATATCGACGGTTTCCATATGGGGATTGGTGGCGACGACTCCTGGAGCCCGTCAGTGTCGGCGGAATTCCACCTTAGCGCCGGTAGCTACCATTACCAGTTGCTCTGGTGTCAAAAATAATAATAACCGGGCAGGCCATGTCTGCCCGTATTTCGCGTAAGGAAATCCATTATGTACTATTTAAAAAACACAAACTTTTGGATGTTCGGTTTATTCTTTTTCTTTTACTTTTTTATCATGGGAGCCTACTTCCCGTTTTTCCCGATTTGGCTACATGACATCAACCATATCAGCAAAAGTGATACGGGTATTATTTTTGCCGCTATTTCTCTGTTCTCGCTATTATTCCAACCGCTGTTTGGTCTGCTTTCTGACAAACTCGGGCTGCGCAAATACCTGCTGTGGATTATTACCGGCATGTTAGTGATGTTTGCGCCGTTCTTTATTTTTATCTTCGGGCCACTGTTACAATACAACATTTTAGTAGGATCGATTGTTGGTGGTATTTATCTAGGCTTTTGTTTTAACGCCGGTGCGCCAGCAGTAGAGGCATTTATCGAGAAAGTCAGCCGTCGCAGTAATTTCGAATTTGGTCGCGCGCGGATGTTTGGCTGTGTTGGCTGGGCGCTGTGTGCCTCGATTGTCGGCATCATGTTCACCATCAATAATCAGTTTGTTTTCTGGCTGGGTTCTGGCTGTGCACTCATCCTCGCCGTTTTACTCTTTTTCGCCAAAACGGATGCGCCCTCTTCTGCCACGGTTGCCAATGCGGTAGGTGCCAACCATTCGGCATTTAGCCTTAAGCTGGCGCTGGAACTGTTCAGACAGCCAAAACTGTGGTTTTTGTCACTGTATGTTATTGGCGTTTCCTGCACCTACGATGTTTTTGACCAACAGTTTGCTAATTTCTTTACTTCGTTCTTTGCTACCGGTGAACAGGGTACGCGGGTATTTGGCTACGTAACGACAATGGGCGAATTACTTAACGCCTCGATTATGTTTTTTGCGCCACTGATCATTAATCGCATCGGTGGGAAAAACGCCCTGCTGCTGGCTGGCACTATTATGTCAGTACGTATTATTGGCTCATCGTTCGCTACCTCAGCACTGGAAGTGGTTATTCTGAAAACGCTGCATATGTTTGAAGTACCGTTCCTGCTGGTGGGCAGCTTTAAATATATTACCAGCCAGTTTGAAGTGCGTTTTTCAGCGACGATTTATCTGGTCTGTTTCTGCTTCTTTAAGCAACTGGCGATGATTTTTATGTCTATTCTGGCGGGCAATATGTATGAAAGCATCGGTTTCCAGGGCGCTTACCTGGTGCTGGGTCTGGTGGCGCTGGGCTTCACCTTAATTTCCGTGTTCACGCTTAGCGGCCCCGACCCACTTTCCCTGCTGCGTCGCCAGGTGAATGAAGTCGCTTAAGAAATTAATGTCGGATACGGCGCGAGCGCCTTATCCGACCAACTTATCAGGACGGAATGGGCTTTGTTGAATAAATCAGATTTCGGGTAAGTCTCCCCCGTAGCGGGTTGTGTTTTCAGGCAATACGCACGCTTT
>NZ_JAKKOM010000065.1:0-7360 GCF_021739525.1 Klebsiella sp. 2019SCSN059
TTTAGGGAAGGTGCGAATAAGCGGGGAAATTCTTCTCGGCTGACTCAGTCATTTCATTTCTTCATGTTTGAGCCGATTTTTTCTCCCGTAAATGCCTTGAATCAGCCTATTTAGACCGTTTCTTCGCCATTTAAGGCGTTATCCCCAGTTTTTAGTGAGATCTCTCCCACTGACGTATCATTTGGTCCGCCCGAAACAGGTTGGCCAGCGTGAATAACATCGCCAGTTGGTTATCGTTTTTCAGCAACCCCTTGTATCTGGCTTTCACGAAGCCGAACTGTCGCTTGATGATGCGAAATGGGTGCTCCACCTTGGCCCGGATGCTGGCTTTCATGTATTCGATGTTGATGGCCGTTTTGTTCTTGCGTGGATGCTGTTTCAAGGTTCTTACCTTGCCGGGGCGCTCGGCGATCAGCCAGTCCACATCCACCTCGGCCAGCTCCTCGCGCTGTGGCGCCCCTTGGTAGCCGGCATCGGCTGAGACAAATTGCTCCTCTCCATGCAGCAGATTACCCAGCTGATTGAGGTCATGCTCGTTGGCCGCGGTGGTGACTAGGCTGTGGGTCAGGCCACTCTTGGCATCGACACCAATGTGGGCCTTCATGCCAAAGTGCCACTGATTGCCTTTCTTGGTCTGATGCATCTCCGGATCGCGTTGCTGCTCTTTGTTCTTGGTCGAGCTGGGTGCCTCAATGATGGTGGCATCGACCAAGGTGCCTTGAGTCATCATGACGCCTGCTTCGGCCAGCCAGCGATTGATGGTCTTGAACAATTGGCGGGCCAGTTGATGCTGCTCCAGCAGGTGGCGGAAATTCATGATGGTGGTGCGGTCAGGCAAGGCGCTATCCAGGGATAACCGGGCAAACCGACGCATGGAGGCGATTTCGTACAGAGCATCTTCCATCGCGCCATCGCTCAGGTTGTACCAATGCTGCATGCAGTGAATGCGTAGCATGGTTTCCAGCGGATAAGGTCGCCGGCCATTACCAGCCTTGGGGTAAAACGGCTCGATGACTTCCACCATGTTTTGCCATGGCAGAATCTGCTCCATACGGGACAAGAAAATCTCTTTTCTGGTCTGACGGCGCTTACTGCTGAATTCACTGTCGGCGAAGGTAAGTTGATGACTCATGATGAACCCTGTTCCATGGCTCCAGATGACAAACATGATCTCATATCAGGGACTTGTTCGCACCTTCCTAAGCGTCGGCATGGTTCTAGCGATCATATGTCACCGACAGAATATGAAAACCAGTATTATCAACGGCTCGGAAGTGTCTAAATAGCTGCGCGGAATAGTAGATCACTGAAAGGGAACTCAGCCCGGATTGTGCGATCTGATCAATCGCCAAACCAACCAAAATCACCAACCGGACTGAGCGATGCCGATCATAGTACCAATACCCCGTGGCGAACGACGCCTGATGCAGAAAGCTATTCATAAAACGCGTGATAAAAATCATGCCCGCAGACTCACGGCCATGCTGATGCTTCATCGGGGTGAACGGGTCAGCGATGTTGCCAGAACTCTCTGTTGTGCCCGTTCATCCGTTGGTCGCTGGATTAACTGGTTTACGCACTCAGGTATTGAAGGCCTGAAATCCTTACCCGCAGGGCGCTCCCGACGCTGGCCTTTTGAACATATCTGCACCCTGTTACGTGAGCTGATAAAGCATTCTCCCGGCGATTTTGGTTATCAACGTTCACGCTGGAGCACCGAATTACTGGCAATAAAAATCAATGAGATAACCGGTTGCCAGTTACATGCAGGAACCGTTCGCCGCTGGTTGCCATCTGCGGGGCTTGTATGGCGCAGGGCCGCGCCAACTCTGCGTATCCGTGACCCACATAAAGATGAAAAGATGGCGGTAATCCACAAAGCGCTGGATGAATGCAGCGCAGAGCATCCGGTATTTTATGAAGATGAAGTGGATATCCACCTTAATCCTAAAATCGGTGCGGACTGGCAGTTGCGCGGACAGCAGAAACGGGTAGTGACGCCGGGGCAGAACGAAAAATACTATCTGGCCGGCGCACTGCACAGTGGCACGGGTAAAGTCAGCTACGTGGGCGGCAACAGCAAAAGTTCAGCGCTGTTTATCGCTCTGCTGAAGCACCTGAAAGCCACTTATCGGCGGGCGAAAACAATCACGCTGATCGTTGATAACTACATTATCCATAAAAGCCGCGAAACACAGCGCTGGTTGAAAGCAAATCCCAAGTTCAGGGTAATTTACCAGCCGGTTTACTCGCCGTGGGTGAATCATGTGGAACAGCTATGGCAGGCACTTCATGACACGATAACCCGTAATCATCAGTGCCGCTCAATGTGGCAGTTACTGAAAAAGGTCCGCCATTTTATGGAAACCGCCAGCCCATTCCCCGGAGGAAAACATGGTCAGGCAAAAGTGTAGCGGTATTAGGCGCAGCTATTTAGATTATCCGTGGCGATTCAGGCTTTTTTATGTCCGTTACTATTAGCATAATCACTACCTACATCAGGGCTGTGCCTTAACACGCATGACGTTAAAGGCGGTGTGTGCAAAACTGATTAGCAGATAGCCGCAGACCGGGAGCGAAACATCCTTGCGGCTGAGCGCTGCGTCAATACCTACGGCAATGGACGACAACTAAGCGACAATACATTTTCTGCTGTAACGTCGATCACGTTTAACGCTGGTTGCGCCAGTATGCAGAAATCAACTCTGTTTAATTACCTGCGACAGGGAAAGATAACTAGTGCCTGCAACCAGTTCCCACGCTGGGGTATACGACGGAGGAAAAATCCTTCCCGGCCTGGTGACTCGTCGCGCAGCGGAAAAGCAGCTCTGTCTGGATGGTGTGAAATGAATCTGATTTGCTTCGTCATTGCTGCGTTTCTTGCCTTAGATGGTAATGATGCGTGGCCGTGGTTTCTGGCTGTTGGAATAATCATGTCATGAGCCGCGTGACCGCCATTATCAGCGCTGTGGTTATGCTCAACGGCGAGAGAGTGGACGATGATCGCTTGCAACTCGATACCAATCCGCTGCTGATGGATGCGATCAGCGCGGTGAAATATTTAGCTGGCAAAATGGAGCAATTGCAAAACATCATTGCAGAGCTGAAGGCATCAAATGCATGATTGGTATCGCTAATTTTATTCTCCAGACATCCACATATCAGCCTCTTCGAACATCTCCAGGATAACTCTGCCAATTTGTTCTTTTTCATGCTTACTGGCATCTGTATAGCCCCTCAGGGCATGTCCATTCCTATTGCTATGTGTTTTGGTTATGAGACACGAGATGACGTGTTATGCATTCCTTTTACAATATGTTACAAAATGTAGGTGTATTCACAGGGAACTTTTAACTAGCTTACAGCATGAGAAGGCTGGATTTTTTTGTGTATAGATAATTATACAATGACAGCCCGATACGCAGTGGCAAATATAAAACGAGGGTTCAACCATGAAAGTTAAAGTACTATCCCTCTTGGTACCGGCTCTGCTGGTAGCAGGTGCAGCAAATGCGGCTGAAATTTATAACAAAGATGGCAACAAATTAGACCTGTACGGTAAAATTGATGGCTTGCATTACTTTTCTGATGACAAGAGCGTCGATGGCGATCAGACCTACATGCGTATCGGCGTGAAGGGCGAAACCCAGATTAATGACCAACTGACTGGCTACGGTCAGTGGGAATACAACGTTCAGGCGAACAACGTTGAAGGTTCTGACAAGCAGTCCTGGACTCGTCTGGCATTTGCTGGTCTGAAATTCGGCGACGTGGGCTCTTTCGACTACGGTCGTAACTACGGCGTTGTCTACGACGTAACTTCCTGGACTGACGTTCTGCCAGAGTTTGGCGGTGACACTTATGGCTCTGACAACTTCATGCAGCAGCGTGCTAATGGTGTTGCAACCTATCGTAACTCTGACTTCTTCGGTCTGGTTGACGGCCTGAACTTTGCGCTGCAGTACCAGGGTAAAAACGGTAGTGTAAGTGGTGAAGGCCAGACTAACAATGGTCGCGGCTGGAACAAACAGAACGGTGATGGCTTCGGAACAGCGATCACTTATGATATTTGGGAAGGCATCAGCGCAGGTTTTGCATACTCTCATTCTAAACGAACTGATGACCAGAATGCTGCAGGTCTGGTTGGTCGAGGTAAATACGCAGAAACTTACACTGGTGGCTTGAAATATGACGCGAACAATATTTACTTGGCTGCGGAGTATACCCAAACTTATAATGCGACTCGTTTCAGTGGTGATTCCGTCAGTGGTTATGCTAATAAAGCACAAAACTTTGAAGTGGTTGCACAGTACCAGTTCGACTTCGGTCTGCGTCCGTCCGTGGCATACCTGCAGTCCAAAGGTAAAGACATCGAAGGTTTCGGCGATCAGGATCTGCTGAAATATGTTGATGTAGCCGCGACCTACTACTTCAACAAAAACATGTCTGCTTATGTTGATTATAAAATCAATTTGGTGGATGACAATCGTTTCACCAGTGCTGCTGGCATCTCTACTGATGACATTGTCGCACTTGGTTTAGTATATCAGTTTTAATTATTTACCAAACACCGGCCTTGGTGGCCGGTGTTTGTGTCGATATGATGGATAAGATATGATGGATAATAAGCCATTAAATAAAAAAGAACTTGAAAGTATTTTCCTTACTTCAGGGGCTTTTAATCCGAAGGGGTTGTATCTGGGGGAGGGGTTTCGTAAACAGGCCCTTGAATTGGGTTTTCCTCCATATATTTTACCCACAGAGATTAACATTGTTTTGCATTATTCGCCTGAGTTGAGTGTACGAACTTTTGTTTCTACTTTATGGAATACTGGTGCTTCATTAACTGAAGTGATTCATTTAGAACGGAAGTCTTTTGTTTTTAAATCTCCTCGCCCATATGTTAAAGTATTAAGTTCTGAAACTGAATCATTGTCGTTAGATAACGATAATAGATTGTCTCCCCGCCGGAAAATTCCTTTACTTTCCCCATATTATATAGCTCAAGTTAAGTTATTGATTGCTACTTTGAAAATAGCGGGTAATACTTGCGGCGATTCCACCAAACCTAGGAGGATATGGGATGTGGACAATTTCATTGCGACATCATGGATAGATAATGCTATTAAACATGCCAGATTGGATGGCGTGATTTTTCCAGTAGAAGTCACGCCGGATGCAATTAAACACGCATTTGCAATGAATATGCTGATCTTGGGAGTTGAGCCATCAATAGTAATGAAGTTAATGGGGTTTAAAAGGAATAAGTGGCTTGAAATATATTTGAAAGTTAAATGCTTAATTATGTCCTTGGAGAGGGATATGTGATAAAAAGCGATGCTTTGGATCATGTTGAGGTGCTCGAAATTGCGACACACTCGATCAACTATACGAGGCTGGATAATTGTACGGTTTAACCCCCCACTCCCCACCCATACAGTTGTATGCAAGGCCTGCAGAGTGGGGAGGACTGAAGATTTTTTCGATGGCTGGCGTGAATATGGAATGATCTGCAGTCGTATAGAGTTTTTAATTATTCATTTATCACTGCTGAGCAAAGTGCGATAAATTAAACCGCCCAGTATCCCACCAATGATTGGCATGACCCAGAATAACCATAATTGTTGCAATGCCCAACCGCCCTGAAAAATCGCTACCGCAGTGCTACGCGCCGGGTTTACCGACGTGTTGGTGACCGGAATGCTGATCAGGTGAATAAGCGTCAGTGCCAGTCCAATGGCGATAGGGGCGAAGCCGGCAGGAGCGCTTTTATCCGTGGAACCGTGAATAACCAGCAGGAAGCCACATGTCAGGACAATCTCTATCACAATGGCGGAAAGCATTGAGAAGCCGCCCGGAGAGTGTTCGCCATAACCGTTCGAAGCGAACCCGCTAGCGGTGGCGTCGAAGCCCGCTTTACCGCTGGCGACAACATACAGAATAGCGGCGGCGATAATACCGCCGACGACTTGGGCGATAATATAACCAATTACGTCTTTGGCCGGGAAACGACCTCCAGCCCATAAACCTAAAGTCACTGCCGGGTTAAAATGTCCGCCGGAAATATGACCGACGGCATATGCCATGGTTAATACCGTTAAACCGAAGGCCAGCGCCACCCCAGCAAAACCAATTCCTAATCCCGGGAATGCTGCCGCAAGGGAAGGTGCGAATAAGCGGGGAAATTCTTCTCGGCTGACTCAGTCATTTCATTTCTTCATGTTTGAGCCGATTTTTTCTCCCGTAAATGCCTTGAATCAGCCTATTTAGACCGTTTCTTCGCCATTTAAGGCGTTATCCCCAGTTTTTAGTGAGATCTCTCCCACTGACGTATCATTTGGTCCGCCCGAAACAGGTTGGCCAGCGTGAATAACATCGCCAGTTGGTTATCGTTTTTCAGCAACCCCTTGTATCTGGCTTTCACGAAGCCGAACTGTCGCTTGATGATGCGAAATGGGTGCTCCACCTTGGCCCGGATGCTGGCTTTCATGTATTCGATGTTGATGGCCGTTTTGTTCTTGCGTGGATGCTGTTTCAAGGTTCTTACCTTGCCGGGGCGCTCGGCGATCAGCCAGTCCACATCCACCTCGGCCAGCTCCTCGCGCTGTGGCGCCCCTTGGTAGCCGGCATCGGCTGAGACAAATTGCTCCTCTCCATGCAGCAGATTACCCAGCTGATTGAGGTCATGCTCGTTGGCCGCGGTGGTGACTAGGCTGTGGGTCAGGCCACTCTTGGCATCGACACCAATGTGGGCCTTCATGCCAAAGTGCCACTGATTGCCTTTCTTGGTCTGATGCATCTCCGGATCGCGTTGCTGCTCTTTGTTCTTGGTCGAGCTGGGTGCCTCAATGATGGTGGCATCGACCAAGGTGCCTTGAGTCATCATGACGCCTGCTTCGGCCAGCCAGCGATTGATGGTCTTGAACAATTGGCGGGCCAGTTGATGCTGCTCCAGCAGGTGGCGGAAATTCATGATGGTGGTGCGGTCAGGCAAGGCGCTATCCAGGGATAACCGGGCAAACCGACGCATGGAGGCGATTTCGTACAGAGCATCTTCCATCGCGCCATCGCTCAGGTTGTACCAATGCTGCATGCAGTGAATGCGTAGCATGGTTTCCAGCGGATAAGGTCGCCGGCCATTACCAGCCTTGGGGTAAAACGGCTCGATGACTTCCACCATGTTTTGCCATGGCAGAATCTGCTCCATACGGGACAAGAAAATCTCTTTTCTGGTCTGACGGCGCTTACTGCTGAATTCACTGTCGGCGAAGGTAAGTTGATGACTCATGATGAACCCTGTTCCATGGCTCCAGATGACAAACATGATCTCATATCAGGGACTTGTTCGCACCTTCCTTAG
>NZ_JAKKOM010000066.1:0-6710 GCF_021739525.1 Klebsiella sp. 2019SCSN059
AAAGCGTGCGTATTGCCTGAAAACACAACCCGCTACGGGGGAGACTTACCCGAAATCTGATTTATTCAACAAAGCCTTAAAAGAGCTTAGGGATATGATCTTATATCCCTACCAAATAATTTCCACTTCCAATGTAGGTAGTACAAATCTTAAACACTTATTCCAGTGACGTTCGTCGCCATAAGTGAAGTCGTGAACCTGGTGCATGAACGCGATCCCTTTCTCGCACTCGGCCACGATTGCATGGATGACGTTCATCTCTTTGCTGTGGTCGATACCGGTGTTCGAAGCAAAAGACTCAAGGACAGAAAGCGCTGTACTCATAATTTCACAATATAAACAATTTGTTTTCTTATTTGTTTTATTATCTCAAACAAGAAAAGGCGTAAAAGATCTATACAGAGGGCTACGGAGGAGGGGAAGGGGGCTCTCGCCCCCTTGCTATTTCAGGTTCAGTGGCTGACTTGCTGCATCTTGTGCGGCTGGTCATTTAGATCGTGGCAGTGGGCAAGTTCTCGCATCATATCTTCGATACGGCTCTTCGCTTCATCCATATTATCCGCCATCGCACCAAGTAGCTGGCGAATAGCAGCGGGATGTTCATCGCCGGTTAGCTCTGGCATTTTGAAACCGTTATGGGTTGCCATTAGTTTAAAGGCGGTAATTAACATGCCTAAAGAAGACTTAAGGCTGGCGATCTCCCGCTCTTTGCTTTCAATGCCCATATTGTCTCCTGAGAGCTCTGGCGCCGGCACGCATTTTGGCTCGCTCATCATGTCCAGAGTTGCCTGGAGTTTATTGGCACGTTCTTGCTCTTCCACATAAGCCCCGCCAAAGTGACGGGCAAGCATCAGGATTTTCATTGGTTCGTCAAATAAGTCCATGACCTGGACGATGGCCATGATGCGTTCCAGAGGAGGAGCGTCACTCAGGACCCACGAAGGCTGGCTGTATCTTGCTGTGGTTGTTGATCTATTCTCACGCAAAATTATCGGCTGGTCAATACAATCCCGGATGACAAAGGACATTGTCCTGAATGCACTGCTGATGGCTGTATGGCGGCGTAATCCCCAAAAACAGGTGCTGGTTCACTCGGACCAGGGCAGTCAATACACAAGCCATGAGTGGCAGTCGTTCCTGAAATCACAAGGCCTGGAGGGGGAGCATGAGCCGTCGCGGTAACTGTCACGATAATGCGGTTGCAGAAAGCTTTCTACAGTTGCTGAAACGCGAACGGATAAAGAAAAAGATCTACGGAACGCGGGAAGAAGCCCGCAGCGATATCTTTGGTTACATCGAAATGTTTTATAACAGTAAGCGTCGGCATGGTTCGAGCAATCAGATGTCACCGACAGAATATGAAAACCAGTATTATCAACGACTCGGAAGTGTCTAGATTATCCGTGGCGATTCAACATGCTGATTTCAGTGGTTGCACCAAAAAACCATGAAGTAAAATACTCATGGAGGCTATTTAACATAACAATGATTACACGCACCAATTTTGTTAGAACCATTTGGTAATGTCACTTTTGGGGCTGCGGATGTTTTCCTGGACTGTTATGTTGTGATCCCAAGATGCTGCCGGTACTTCACAGGACTCATTGCACCTAATGATAGCTTGATACGTTTCTCATTATACCAGCGTATGTACCTGTCCAGGAAGCAGATAAATTTTTCCAGCGTGATACCCGCCCAGTCTCTGCCATAGAACATTTCGTTTTTGATACGCCCGAAGAAGCCTTCACACGCAGCATTATCCGACGAGCATCCTTTGCGCGACATGGACCTTATAAGTCCGGAGGTGTTGATACGCTCGAGCCAGCCCGGCCACCGGTAATGGCCACCACGATCGCTGTGTATCACCGGTTTATCATGTTCGCTGAGCGTATCGAGTGCGTCATCGAGCATCGTATTCACCTGCGTCGCGTCCGGGCGTGTTCCTATCGACCAGCTTACAACCTGGCCATCAAAGCAGTCGATAACCGGCGACAGATAGACTTTTCCAGCCGGAAGCTGGAACTCCGTAATATCGGTCAGCCACTTCTCATTTGGCCTGCAGGAACTAAAATCCCGGGCGAGTAAATTTTCCGGTGCCGGACCGATTTCGCCACAGTAAGAGTTATATCGTCGTCGCCTGGTGCGCTTAACAACGAGCTGCTCTTCTGCCATCAGTCTGCGGACAACCTTTTCAGAAATAACTCTGTTGTTACTGCGAAGCATCGCGTGAAGGCGCCGGTAGCCGTAACAGCGGTAATTCTCCTCAAAGATATCGGCCATGATCACGCGTATTTCCGCATACTTATCGTACAGACGTTTGCTGGCTTTGTGGTAAAAATAACAGCTGCGGGCAAGTTGCAGAACGCTTAGCAACTCAGCAACGGGGTACTTTTTCTTAAGGGCATCAACTATCAGGGTTTTCTCCCTGTTTTTCAGTTTCAGAAAGGTGACGCCCAGATCTTTTTTTATCAGTTCATTCGCCTTTGTCAGTATGTCACGTTCGAGCTGCAGCTGATGAACCTGCTTCCTGAGACACCGGATTTTACCGAGTAAAGCATCCTGATTTTTATCCTGAGGGGCTGCCTTTCGTTTGCGCATGGATTGATAAGTCTCGTCACTGATAAGGTCTTTCTTCCATTTGTACAGGACCGGGACGCTGACGCCTATGCTTTGTGCAACTTTACGCGCGGTTTCACGTCGGTTACAGAGCTCCCGGACGGCCTGAGACCTCTATTCCGGGCTGAAGCATTTGCTTGTGCCTGAGCGAATGACCAGGGGACGCGCATTTGGATAAAACTCTTCAATCCAGCGCTTTAGAATTTCGTTACTGGGGTAGCCGATGGCTCGGCGAGTGTACGACAGGCAACCACCGTGAGTAAGATAATGCTCAACAGCAGCAATTTTCTGTGTACGTGAATAGCGTTCTCTTGGTTTTAATTCCCTGGGTAAATCGCCCTTCTCTTCATAAATCCGAACCCAACGGCCCAGCTGTTTTGTGGAAGGATATCTGGGGAGACTTACCCGAAATCTGATTTATTCAACAAAGCCACGCATAATAGCAACTTTGCATTTTTTTGCGCTACATGTCGGGCAGGAATCATACCTGTCCGGCGCATGTATGAAGGGCTTTTTACATACCAGGCAATAGTCTTTATAGTCAGCTTCCGACATCCCGTTGAGAACTTCGACAATCCTGTTGACCTTGAGCGGGTAGTATTCCGGCGTATATCCCGTGTTAATTAACAAATCAACAAGTGCATTAAAATCCATTTCTCTGGTTGATTCTGTAGGATTTTGAGTGTCATATCCGAAAATATGAATAGAATTGTTTACAACGACATTTGACAGCAACATGGCGGATTTTTCACCGAGCCATTTACCTACCCCTTTTCTTGTATTTATCCCTTTGGGGTACTCCAGGCTGTCGGCAACTTTACGACCATACAAATGTGTTATGGTATATTTATTGGCATCAAATTCTATTAACTTTATGGCACTTGCCAGGCTATTTAGCTGGCTTACCTCGCTCTTTTTAAAGCCCATTATCCGCATTCTCCTTAACGTGTACCTGGTCCGGTTCTTTCGACCGGCAGGAAAAACCACTTCATGTTTTCAGAAAAGTTACTTTTCAGCGAAGCACGCTCGGTTCCTGTTATTCACCAACATGAATGAACCGTAATCAGGTTACCATATCAATGAGTGAAGCTAGTTAACTTTTATAGCATCCAGAAACCGCTAAAATAACTTTAGCTTCTCATATGAATCTTTAAGAACAAATTCAACTCGTAAGTTTTACATATTTTCCTTTGGGATGAAACCTTCCAGAACATCAGCCATAATCTCGTAACCCCATGCTTATACTTTGTGATCACGTCGTCCGGCATCATAGGTTATAAACCGGGGAAAGAGAACCACATTTGTCACCTCAACAAAGGCGGATATCTCTGTATCGAGGAGCATCTGAAAAGCGTCATTAGACAGAGCCAAATAAGCCCTGACATAAGCCGGTTTAAATCTGGCCAGATTCCATAGATTGACCAGGAAATTCATCTGTATAGAGACGATGTTTTTCCTGAATAACTCAAGGTCGACGGGTTTATAAACATACTGCTTCCCGCTCAATAATTCGCATGGCTCATTTGGTTTCATCTCGGTACTGTCAAAAGGTCTGCCGTACGTTTCAAACTTCAGTAACTGAGAGTCATCCAGGATTAATTTTATTAACTCACCCCATAAAACAGGCTTCCCGTTGACACGGGGAACTAGCAGGCTACCTGGTCTGGCTTCTGACAGGGCAATTCTATTTAGACGCGCATCAGTGGCGGGATGGAAAAAACGCTCCAGCAGGTTCTCCGGTATATAGCGGTAGTCCGACGCGAGATCACGAGGCAACACACTGAGTAGTTTTTTCTGACTACGTATCAACTGCAACTCCGAGCGGAGAAACGCCTTAATGACCGTGTCAGTCTGTACGTTGGGTTGTACGTCCATACGCTCTCCAGAGTACTTTTAAATCGCGCTACATACGGTTACTTAAGGGCTGTTATTATATCAAAGCCATCTTAGAGATACTACCCAAAAAAAACAAGTACTAATATTATTAGATACTAAATTATAAAAAATCACTGTCCTTTTACCTTGTACTGGTACTTATAACATTAGGCACTTTTTATAGAAGCTGCACAGTTTCGCTCGGTTTCATTAGTACTTTTTTTGCAAATAGTTACTTATGTATAAGGGTACCTATTACTGGTTAGCAAAAAAGTTACTTTTTCCATCTCCAAGTTTGCGTGAAGTGGTTTTCCGGGGATGGATCGCACACCGTGCGGGCCACAGGCAGAGGTTGTTGGACGTGCTCACAAAAAAGTTACTTTTTTTAGCCGACGGCATGAGCACAAAAAAATTTTAAAAAAAAATGCAAACGCCCTTGTTAGTTCAGAAAAATCTGTTTGGATTCCTGTAGTCTGTGTTGCTGGAGGAGTTGATATGAACCCGATAATTACGGCACATCAGGAAATCGTTATCGAGAACTCGGTTCGCTATATCGAGTTACTGAAATCGGAGGCTTCTAAAATTCTGGATGAATACTGGGAGGCCTGGAAGGCACGAAACCAACTGATATCCCAGACCACGTATGCAAACGGGGGAAGGTTTATACCTGGTCGTTTTGCTCCTGTGCTGAGAAAGGTTGGATCGTCGCAAAAACTGACAATTGTATGGAAAGATTTTTCGCCTAGGTTCAAAAACAAAATTGAACATCATGGCGTGGTTGTTAAACCTAAACTCGGAGGATACAGCGTTAGTTGTTTTAAAAATGCTCTGGACTGGGAACTGGAGATGATCCAGGAAACAGAAAACAAAATTAAACCAATCCGTGATCTCCTCGCGGAATTCCATCAACGAAAACTGGCCGACATCAAAAGACTGGAAAAACTGAAGAGGTTAATATAATGGCTGACAACGCATCCCCAAAAACTGAACCGCGCAATCAACGAAACACTGGCAATAACCGACCGTTAGGGATGGTCATTTCAAAACTAAAGCCACTTTCAAGTGAGTTCTATACGCACTTTCATGAAAAAAACAGAGCCTGCCTGCGCCAGTTTAACGCCATCTCCAATGCCATTTATAATATTTTCCGCCTGGTAGAAGGTGACCAGGCGACAAGCACTAAAGTTCAGAAATGGCTCTCCGGTGTTTACGAAGAACTGTCGGGTAATGTAAATACCTTCAAAGAGCAGATTGACAAAAATGTCGCCCGACTGCCTCTGGATGATTCTTCATTCGAAGGGTTCGACTATGGTGAATTTGAAATTCGCTGGAACCACCCAATGACCTATAAATTGCTGGATATTATCCAGACCATCAACGTCCTGACTCGTCAGGCACATCAGTTGTGGTTATACGGTCAGATATCACAACAGGTTCATGACCGAATTATCCTGCAACTCCTGAGCTCACTGCGGGTTGCGATGGACAGCATAACTAAAATACTGAACGCTGAAAACCGCGTGAATGGAAAATACGACGCATTGCCATTCATTCAGAACATTAAGCGGTTTAAATCGGTGGAACTTTATATTGCCAGTCTCGAAACTAAAGCCCCTGTTCAGTCCGGTCACAGTGACAGTTCTGCTGATGCTGGCAGTGAGCCGACATTAAAACCAGAAGCAGCAGCTGGCACCGGTAAACCATCTGACAAAACACAGCCTTCTGCTACTCCTGTTTCGGTACAATAACTCACAGGTTGATATGAGTATTATATCCAGGATTTTTTTAAAAATTAGGGTCGCCCTCTTCGGAGGGCCTGACCACGATATTGTTTTTTATACAGATGATGAGTACGATATCCCGCACACGCTTAACAAGGATGTGCAAAGCTATCTTGATTGTCCAAGTAAGCCTGCGGGTATAACACTCTTTTCAGAGCGTGAGATTCTATCTGTACATGCTAACCGGTTACAGGAAATTAATATGTATATCGGTTTGCCAAATTCAGACCTGAGTGAGGAGGCCTATACCTTCACTAATCTGGTCATTAAGCCATTGATGGAATATACACGCTGGATACATCTTTTACCTGCGTCGGCTTTGTTGAATAAATCGAACTTTTGCTGAGTTGAAGGATCAGATCGGCTTTGTTGAATAAATCGAACTTTTGCTGAGTTGAAGGATCAGATCACGCATCTTCCCGACAACGCAGACCGTTC
>NZ_JAKKOM010000067.1:0-6633 GCF_021739525.1 Klebsiella sp. 2019SCSN059
CATCAAGGAAATCACTGCATTCATGTACATCAACCCGATAACGTGACTGCCCTGACAGCTGTTGCACCGCGTCGGTGACCTTCCTGATAAGTGTTCCGCTCATGACGCCTCTCCTTCTGCCTGTTCATCAAATTCCAGCACAATGCTGTCTTCCTCTTCCCAAGTAGGGTATGACTACGAAATCCCGCAGCCCGACGCATCTTTCTCTTTAAACTCGCCTTAAATCCTTTGATAAGTAGCACCAAAGCTTTCCAGCATTAATTATAATGAGACTGCAGATATGTCTTGATTTTTGCTGCGTTTTTATAATCGAAATGTAATTCCTGACCATTAAACTCTCCATCAAGGCCATTAAGATTCTGATCCTTTTTTATAGAAGGATTTATAGAAAGGTTATTAAGGGAATAGTTATAATCATAAACCTGATACGCAGTTACATTTATCTTTTCCGCAAAGTGCCGTTGCTCTCAGGAGATTAATACAATTACTTTTTTTAGTAAAGAAAACTGTTTCCACATGAGGTTCACTACCATCGACCGCATAAGATTCCACTTTGGAACTATTGCCATTACTTTCGAGATAAAGAGCTAGCGGATAATTAACACCACCCTCTTTCTTAATATTAATACTACTATTAGCATCTAACTTTAATGGCCCTTGTACTATGTCGGATTTAGCTAATGCATAAAAAGAAAAAGTCAACGAAGACAACCCCGAAATAAAGCCACGCATAAATCACTCCTTATCTACTCTCAACAATGCGACTACTGCATTAAACCTCTGCAGGCGATCAGAGTAACCATTCTGCCCACCATTAACTTTTTGTGTGACATCTTGGACACTCAATGTCTTGGCAGTTTTGTTTAATCCTTTACTTACCCAGAAGGAAAAATGCTGACTCTACACCATATTCAGTATTGCTTATCACTAAATCAGGTTGTTCTAACCCTGATCTTTTACACAGTAGATATAAAATCACATACTATACTTAACGCGCAAAAAGTGTTTTATTTTCTCGGCATTACCCAATGGAAAATTTTTGATATTTCCGTTCCTTTTAATTTGATAACCAGATAATTCAGAATCTTTTTCTCCATCCAAATTTTTTATATACCCTCGCACCTCGTCATGTTTATATGTTTTAACCTCATAATAATATGGGTATTCGACGCCATTACTTTCATAATTCACATGCCATCGAAGAAGAGCAACAACATTTCTATGTCCATTTACTTGCATAAAGAAAATGGTCATTAATTCCACTGGAGCGTCAGAGTAATGGAAGGTATCGATTTTAGAGTTATCTAACTCACCATCCTTGGTGCGACTTAGATAAAAATCTATATCCCTTTTATCAGGTGCATACTGAAAACAAATAAATCCATTAGTGAAGGAATTATCTTTAAATGGCCCCTGAACAAGGGCATTAGGGTTATCGCCGCAAGCACAAATCACACTTGAAAAAAAGAACAATGCAAGAACCAACGTTCTTATAATAAAATTTTTCATTTTATCCTCAATTGGAAATTTCATTTTCCATTAACTTCGCTTCGCCATCTCTACGTAGACCAAGCCCTCGCTGATTCGGCCATAAACGCTTCATACTTCTCAAGCGCTCAGGGATGCTTTTTATATTTCCCTGTTCAAAATCATCACGAATCTCTCTCATTTCACGACGCCTATCGATTGGGTCCCCAGGCTTAGGAAGTGCTAATGATGGCCCACGATTATATACTAATGATAATATGGCCCCGGCACTGTCTGGAGGAAGACTTATTGCCTGGGGGATAAGTATCAACAACGGTCTGACAATATCGCTCTTTTAATACCATGGCCATGTCTAATGCTTTATCTTTTTCAATTGTAATATCAGACAACTCATGGACAATTGCTCGTGCCTCGTTACCTTTCTTACCAATTGTAGAAAGTAACCTTTCAACCTGTGAGTCCGAGTAATACTCAGATAACAATGCCCTTGCCGATGAAGTAGTTTGCTGCCCTAAATCATATCCATATCCGACAGTAACACCACTTGATTGATCTCCTGCTGGGACATATGGTTTAGGCATATATGCCTCCCAGGATAATATGAATTCCGCTGATTTCTTTGAAATTCTATAAACGCCCATAGTTGTTTGGAATTCAATCACATCTGTAAATTTATCAGTAATAGTATCCAAAAACACCACCGGATGAAAATGCCACACCGCTTCATCCTTATCAAATGGCGGTACCTTACTCATCCACTCCAGGTCCGCCTGCCATTTCTCACAGTATTTCACTTCCAGCGAGTCCAGATCCTTATAAAACCCTTCCCAGCGCCCTGTCGAGCGGCCCCATACCATTCACTATGATGTTTGACTACCAGCCGGTTGACTACGTTCTTCACCAGCGGATCCCGCACTGCCAGCGCCTGTCTGATTTCCTCTGCTGTCACTTTCCCGTCGCGGTTGCTGTCCATCTCCGCCATCAGGTCACGATATAACTGTGGTACCAGACCGTACTGATACCCCGCGCCCTGTTCAGCTGTTCGGCTTATCGCCCCAAACGCCTGGGAGATCCATCTCTCATACGGGCTGTTCATCACATCGCCCCCGCAGCTTTCCTCCAGCGCCTGAAACCCAAGTTTCTCTAAATCGTACTGGTTAACTTCCTCAACATCATTAGCCACTGCCGCTGACTTTATACCACCATTTTTGTGACTCATCCGCGACGGGCGTTGCCGCTCCCCGGGAGAGCTGGCACTGCGCGCCAGCCTCGCCGATTTACTCTTTTTGTAACAGCAACAACATCACTACAGTGCTGACAGAGGGTTTCCACCGCACTGTAACGCAGAACATCCAGGAAATCGCTGCATTCATGCACATCAACCCGGTACCGTGACTAACCTGTCAGCTTTTTTGTCAGACTGAGTCCTTTATTCATCAGTGCTCCGCTCATTGCCGCGTTCCTTCTTCCTGTCCGTCAAATGTCAGCACAATGCTTTCTTCCTCATCCCTGGTAGGGCAAAATTACGAGATCCCGTAGCCCGCATGGACTGAAGTATTCTTTGTCCATCGCCGCACTTTTCATCTTTCTCTTCAAATCCGCCTTAAATTCTTTGTGTTGCATTAAGATATTTATCGCAATATATCTTACCCCATAAAATAATTCAGCCGTATCCCGTTTCTTATTCGTTCAGAATTTATTTCCCTCTTTACGGACAGAGATACAGATTTCTCCTTAACAGGGTTAGTTGTCAGTTGGATGTGTCTTTAGTTTAACGAGTCGTACCAAAGCTTTCCGGAATTATTTATAATGGGATTGTAGATATGTCTTGATTTCTGTTGCATTTTTATATTTGAAATGTAACTCCTCACCATTAAATTCTCCATTGAGGCCGTTGAGATTCTGGTCTTTTTTTATAGAAGGATTTATAGAAAGGCTATTAAGGTTATAGTTATAACCATAAACCTGATACGCAGTTCCATTTATTTTTTCCGCAGAGTGTCGTTGTTCCCATGAGATTAATACAATTATATTTTTTTTATTGTTTATTTTAGTAAAAAAAATTGTTTCCACATGAGGTTCACCACCATCGACCTCATAAGCCTCCACTTTGATACTATTACCATTAGCTTTGAAATAAAGAGCTAATGGATAATTAGCATCATCCTCCCTCTTAATATAAACACTATCATTAGCATCTAACTTAAATGGCCCTTGTACTATGTCGGTTTTAGCTAGTGCATAAAAAGAAGAAATCAACAAAGATAAGCCAAAAATAAAGCCACGCATAAATCACTCCTTATCGACTCTTAATAATGGGGCCACTGCATTAAACCTTTGTAGGCGATCAGGGTAACCATTCTGCCCACCATTAACTATTTGCGTGACTTCTTGCACACTCAATGCTCTGGCAGTTTTGTTTAGTCCTTTACTTACCCAAAAGGAAAAAGCTGACTCTACACCATATTCAGTATTACTTATCACTAGATCAGGTTGTTCGACAAAGTTTCTCTTATCATCCGGATTCATTTCATTATGTTTATTAGTAAAAAATCTGTAGCCATCTTTACCAGTCAACTGAATCATCCCTCGGCCCCTGTATCTATAACCATCCCCAGAAGATTCTCCATCGTTACCCATTCGACTGGCATAAACATAATTAGCCAAATTTTTTGGGTTATGCGCATACAAAGATTCCTGAGTCCAGAGTTTATCTCTTAAACGTCCCAAGTTGCAATCATCAGTATTTTTATTATATTGAGCTGGACCTTTAATGCACCCAAAAATCCTTCGCATTCCTTTAGCACTATAATTTAGATTTTCCTCTGTTATACTAAAACCACTTTCATGTCCAATTTGAGACAGGAAATGTGCAATTTCTTTTTTATCTTCCATCTTATAGGCTTTTGCATATTTATTGAGATAAGGTAGTACCCTTTCACATTGAATTTTATTTTTATTTAGATTTGCAGCTAGAACCATTTCCAGTGTAATTAATTTTGAAGATAATAATTCATTCAAAAAAAACACCGGATGAAAATGCCACACCGCCTCATCCTTATCAAACGGCGGCACCTTGCTCATCCACTCCAGGTCCGCCTGCCATTTCTCACAGTATTTCACTTCCAGCGAGTCCAGATCCTTATAAAACCCTTCCCAGCGCCCCGTCGAACGGCCACCGCACCACTCGCTGTGATGTTTTACCACCAGACGGTTGACCACATCTTTCACCAGCGGATCACGAACTGCCAGCGCCTGTCTGATCTCCTCTGTCGTCACTTTCCCGTCCCGGTTGCTGTCCATCTCCGCCATCAGATCACGATAAAATTGTGGCACCTGTCCGTACTGCCAGGAGACCTCCTGCTCTGCTGAACGGCTTATCGCCCCAAACGCCTCCGGTACCCAGCTCTCATACGGGCTGTTCATCACGTCACTATTACCGTCTTCCTCCAGCGCCTGAAACCCGAGTTTTAACAGATCGTACTGACTTACTTCTTCAACATCACTTTGCGGCAGCCAGCCGCTTCCGCTGACCTTATACCACCATTTTTGTGCTTCATCCGCGACAGGCATTGCTGACTCACGGAGGAGCCGGCACTGTGCGCTCAGTCGCGCTGATGTCGCTGTAAAGACGGGCTGTCCCGTAACATCCTGCCGGGTAAACAGGGCGCTTCCCTTTGCTGCCAGAACGGACCGTTTATCACCTTTCACTTTTTCAGGGTTGGCTAAAAATCCTGGCATGTTTGGATCTGTACTCAGCACTTCCAGATGCACAAACCACTCTTTATCCAGGAGATTATTTCCCTCACCCGGCGATTCCATACATCCCATAAATCCGACGGGCGTTCCGGCGCTGACCTTCCATTCTTCTGTTTCGCCCGTTAGCTCCACAGAGTCGAACCCCCCTTTTTGTTTTGCCTTCTGCATCCACTCCGGCAATAATCCCTGCATTTCGCCGTCCGGCTCCATCAGCTCCGGATCCAGCGTCACCCAGTACTGTTCTTTTCCCGGAACATTTTCTTTCAGTAAACGAACCAGGCCAAAGGTTGTCAGGGTTGCGTTTCCGTTCTTCGTGACATAAAAACACCCCGTCCGGGAGGAGACAAAACGATCGCCTGCCTTCAGGCTTTTTTTCGTTTTCGCCGGGGCAGGATATGTTCCGGCTTCACCGTTATCCGGCTCCCCCTCCGGCAACCCGTTTTGCCCGGCTTTATATTGACGTAACAGTATGCCGCTGTGCCCGTCCCTGACTTTATAGCAGGGAGATGAAGGATAATCAGACACCGGGGCCAGATGCATATACAGGCTGTAAAACGCCAGCCAGCTTTTTTCCTTTTGCGGGTCAGGCTTGCACTGTGATTTCACCAGCACAAAGCTGCTGCTGTAGCGCAGTTGTTGTCCGCAGTATGGCGCTGTCAGGTATTCATTGTTTATCCGGTACGCCACTACCGTACCGTCTGCCATAAACTGGAGGGGAACGGGGTCGCCGGCATTGACTGCATCCGGATTCAGGGCGGAAAAGGGATTAGAGATGTCGCTAATATGGATCCCGCCATGCCACAATCCGTTCGCCCCCAGCAGCCAGGTCCCGTGCGCTTCTCCGTCGATAAGCCGCATAACATCTTCCAGTGAGCGAAATTCTTTACCGCTGGTGTCCCTGAGAGGGTAACTGATTTTCATATGAGTTTCTTACCTTGAAATCCTTCCGCGCCGCTGGGAAGGAACCAGTTCCAGTGTGGTTTTCCTGAAGGTCTCCGTGACACCTTTCAATGATGCCCCGGTACGGGGAACCAGATAATTCGCCACTTTCATCACCATCATCCCCTCAGAACCATGCTCAATGCCGTTTTTACTCAGCTTCAGATACGATCCGCCGCCATTCAGCGTCAGCGTCTCCGGCGTGCTGATGGAAATCCCATCCTCACTGCAGGTTATCGCCACCTGCTGCTTTGCCAGAAGTCCCATCGTGTTATGCTGAGCCTGAATCTCGATATCTCCCTGGCTGGCAACCAGCTTCGCCCCGTCTTTATGCACAAACATACCCAGGGCTTTTTCTACCGTTACAGAAAGATTTTTCATCGCACCGATATCAAGATGTTGACCGGCATTGATCATGGTATTGCGGGTGCTGCTGAGCTGAAGATG
>NZ_JAKKOM010000068.1:0-6169 GCF_021739525.1 Klebsiella sp. 2019SCSN059
TGAATGTTAACGCTGGCCATGAAAGAACCTCAAAAGCCCGCATTATACATCAGATTCAACTAATTAGAGGCATCACCCGAAAGCGGTATCGTCTACCCGCACCTGCAAATTCAGGTGCCGGGATTGGAACCCTGAGGAATGTTACAGGCGACATACGACGCGCCCCGCGTCTTTTTTTATGTCGTGCGCTCGGCTATACCTCAATGGTGGGCTGGGCGGGGGCACCGTAAGGTGCGCCGGTTGCCTGTAACGCCGGTAGTTCCAACCCCGTTCAGTCCACCACCATGAGATTGGAACCTCTGGTGGTGGGTTTTAAACCCGTTACAGGAGGCTGCAGCTATGGCTGCTCCCCCAATCCAAACACATCCATTACTTGCTGTTCCCTTTAATGCCGCCACGGATTTCACTGTACTGGCCGACCACTGCGAAAACTTCGCCGAAACTCTGATTGAAAGCAACGATCCCACACTCAAAATGGCGCTCTGCGGCAGACTCAACGCCTGTCTGACGCTGTTGCAGCCCACGCTGTTAGAACCCGTTCCTCCCCATCTTATTGAAAGCCTGACCGTTGACACCCTCCCTGCAAATTCCCCCCGTTTCGAGCCTGAATGCACAGAGCTTTGTCGCTACCGTCTCTCCCTGACGCAGATGCTGGCAGGGCAAGGCTTTTACTCTGAAATGGAGAAACACCTTAGCTGCCTGCTGTATGAACTGATCAACTATTTCGCTGCGGAAATGAAAGCGCCGCGCTGGCTCCGCACTGCCGATGGCGTGAAGTTTATCGACGAGGTGGCCGCATGATGCGACAGGACTGGCATTCTGCCGACATTATTGCGGCGCTGAAAAAGCGGGGAATGTCGCTGGCGGCGGTTTCCCGTCATGCCGGGCTGGCGTCCTCCACGCTGGCTAATGCGCTTACCCGCCACTGGCCCAAAGGCGAAAGATTGATTGCTGAAGCGTTAGATGTTGCGCCTGAGGACATCTGGCCATCGCGCGACCGTAAATCAGAATATCGATAAGGTGAACAGTTCCTCCCGATCTTCTGCCTGCCCTTGCGGGTGGGAGATCGAGGGAACGCCAGTGACGCGCGGCAACTCAGCATCAAATCAACGGGAAATATTTTTCAGGCAAAAACAGTTTCCTCTTTCTGCGCCAGTTACATTCGTATAATTTCCCCCATGCAACGAATGGCCCTCCGGGCTGCCCTTACGCTTCACGACCTGCAAGAAGCGGCCTGATTTCAGGCTGGTCGTCCCGTTACCGACAATACCTTTGTAAATGTCGGACTGCGTTGCAGTTAAGGTCACTCTTCACACTGCGTTAATACCTGAACTGGTTTTTCGGTACAGGTCGTAAAACGGTGAATGTCTTGCATGTTATTCACTGAAATACCCGAATGCGTCTTCATCTTTGAAGTAATGACGCATGAATCCCTCATCCCATCACTTCATAATCCGCTTTATAGCTTTACATCTATATAGCATTTAACCTATATTTATTAGGGGGTCCCATGTGGACAATTAAAACAACGGATACGTTTGATCGCTGGTTTGCCTCGCTCAGCGATACCGACAGGGTCAGCATGCTTGCAGCACTGCTGGTCCTGCGGGAAAAGGGACCAGGTTTGTCCAGACCTTATGCCGATACGGTCAGAGGTTCCCGCTACAGCAACATGAAAGAGCTACGTATTCAGAGTCGGGGCGAGCCGATACGGGCGTTTTTCGCTTTTGATCCGACCCGTACCGGCATTGTGCTTTGTGCCGGAAATAAGGTCGGCAATGAAAAACGTTTTTACGATGAGATGCTCCCTGTTGCTGACAGGGAATTCACGAACTGGCTGAACACATTAAAAGAGAAGGAGTAACGCGATGGGCAGAACGCTGGAACAGCTTATTGCGGATGAAAAACCTGAAGTCGTGGCCGAAGCTCAGGCGATGGCGACGGACATACTGCTCAACATTCACCTTGCCGAACTGCGTGAGAAAGTACAGAAAACGCAGGTGGAGATGGCACAGGCGCTGGGCATCAGGCAACCTACCGTTGCAGGAATGGAAAAACCAGGGCGCGATCTGAAGCTTTCCACTCTCAAACGCTACGTTGAAGCGACTGGCGGCAAGCTACGTCTTGATGTTGAACTGCCGGATGGTTCTCACTACGGATTTGTACTGTAAACACTGGCGCTCCCTGAACCGGAGCGTCAATTCCTTCATGACGGGCAGTGGTCTGCATTGCCGAAGGCTTTGCTGCCGCGTGACCGTAAAACTGCACCAGACGAAAAATTTTCAGATGCTGCACCAGTACCAGTGAGTCACTTTAACCGCAAAGTCGCGAGAAAGTGACGCACGCAGTCCTTTCGACTTGCACCAGATAACTCAACTGCGCCAGCTCATGGCTGGATTCTGACACTGCCTTTTCAGGCCATTTAACCCATAAGGAGAACATGAACCGATACCGAGGAGGATCTGGACGATCCGGGGGATAACCCGCGCAAGCGGGCGGTTGCTCAGAGAGCACAACCGAAGCCCCACCACACCTCAACGGCTGCCGCCCCAGCGCTCGGGTATCGTTCGCAGCCCCAACAAAAAACAAGGGCTATTGGCCTGTGCGCCGGGGAACACCAGTTCCAGATGGCCGGAAATCTCTTGTATCTGCTTCAGAATAGCAATTGCCTGTCGGGAAAGCGGCACAATGTGCGGAGTACGCATTTTTGCGCCACGGCCAGAGAAACGAACTTTCTCAATCGTTTCCCGTGTGGCGGGAATGGTCCAGATTTTGTGTCTGAAATCAATCTCGCTCCAGCGGGCGAAGCGCTGCTCACAGGAGCGAATAAACAGATGGAGTGTCAGCACCACCGCCAGCCTTGTAAGCTGCCGTCCCTGCTGATAATCACCAATGCGCTCAAACAATTCGGGTAACCGCTCCAGCGGCAGGGCGGGATAGTGATTTTAAACCGGCGGCGCGGTGACGCCTTCCAGATGCAGCGCCGGATTGTTTTCAGTCAGCCCCTGCTGAACGGCGTAACGCATGATGTTGCAGAGTTGCTGCCGGGTTCGGGACGCGACTTCAAGAAAGCCTTTGTCCTCGATAACTTTCAGCAACGCCGTGAAATGCTGTGTTTTTAACAACGTGACGGGCAGATGACCAATCGCCGGAAAGATATGATTTTCATGCTGGCAAGGATGCGCTCTGCATAGTCAGCCGACCACTTTTTGTTGGTTTTGTGCCATGCCACCGCAACGGCCTCAAAGCATTTTTCCGGTGAAGCGGCGGCTTTTTCGGCAACACGTTGTTGCGCTGGGTTAATATTCTGCGCCAGTAGTTTACGGATACCGTCGCGCTGTTGACGGGGGTCAGTAAGCGAGACCTGCGGATAGGCACCTAATGCTATACGGGATTCTTTTCGGTTGAAGCGATATTTGAGATACCAGAGGCGTGAATCGCCCGGATTGACAAGCAGATACAGACCTTGAGAGTCGGTCAGTTTAAAGGGTTTATCAGAAGGCTTGATAGTGCGGATTTTCGCGTCGGAAAGGGACATATGGTGGTCATTCCATTATCGAACTGAAATGACCCCAAATCAGACCACCAATTTCGCCGGATGCGGAGGGAAAACCAGATATGCATCGGGAAGGATTTTCACGCTAACTTATTGAAACCTAATTGAATAGGAATTTATAAGCACGCCTGAAAGCAGGAATTTGGCTCCTCTGACTGGACTCGAACCAGTGACATACGGATTAACAGTCCGCCGTTCTACCGACTGAACTACAGAGGAATCGTGTGAACGGGGCGCATATTAACGATGACGCCGGACGCTGTAAAGCCTGTTTTTAATAAAATGAATCGTTTGCCGAATTATTCCTCACTTTGCGCAAAAAATGGCGTTTATCCGGCAAACGGATCAGGTATCCGGCGTTGAGGCCTTCACCCGCGGGTACTTCCACAGCCAGCGACCGCTCACCATGCGGAAGTAAAACAGCGCGCCGCGCACTGCCCAGTCGAGCACCATCCCTAACCAGACGCCGATCACGCCCATCCCCAGCACGATACCCAGCGTATAGCCCGCCACCACCCGGCAGCCCCACATGCCGAGCATCGACACCCACATGGTATAACGTACGTCACGGGCGCCTTTGAAGGCGCAGGGTAAAGTCCACGACAGCGACCAGATCGGCATAAACAGGGCGTTGAGCCACAGCAGCTGCTTCACCACCTCTTTTACGTCTTCTTCATGGGTATAGAACGAGGCGATAAAGCCCGCGAACGGGGCGCTGCCCCAGGCAATCAGCGTCAGAATAATGGTCGACAGCCAGAACACATGCCAGGCCTGGAATTCCGCCTGGCCAATCTGCCCTTTCCCCAGCCGCTTGCCGGTAATGATCGTCGAGGCGGAGCCGAGGGCGTTGCCCGGCAGGTTAATCAGCGAGGCCACCGAAAAAGCAATGAAATTGCCGGCGATAACGTTGGTGCCCATCCCGGCGACAAACATCTGGGTCAGCAGCTTACCGCCATTGAACAGAACCGATTCGATACTGGCCGGGATGCCGATCCCCATCACCTCCCAGATAATGGCGAAGTTAAAGGGTTTGAAGTAGCCCTTCAGCGACAGCCGCAGCGCGGGATTGAGGCCCACCATCAGCACCCAGATAGTGGCGATGGCGCCAATATAGCGGGCAATGGTCAGTCCGAGACCGGCGCCGACAAAGCCCAGCCCCGGCCAGGAGAAGAGGCCATAGATGAGCACGCTGCTGATTAGGATATTGAGGATGTTCATCCCGCCGTTGATCAACAGCGGGATTTTGGTGGTCCCGGCTCCGCGCAGCGCCCCGCTGCCGATTAGCGCAATCGCCGCCGCCGGATAGCTCAGCACCGTCAGCTCGAGATAGGTCAGCGCCAGGTCCTTCACCTGCGGGGTGGCATCGCCGGCGACAAAATTAATAATCTCCTGACCAAAAGCGTGGATCACTCCCGCCAGCACAATAGAAAACAGGGTCATAATGGCCAGCGACTGGCGCGCGGCCGCTCTCGCCCGCCGCCGATCTCGCTTACCGAGGCTAAAGGCCACCACCACCGTGGTACCCAGATCGATAGCGGCAAAAAACGACATGATCACCATGTTAAAGCTATCGGCCAGGCCCACCCCGGCCATGGCCTCTTTGCCCAGCCAGCTGACAAGGAAGGTGCTCAACACCCCCATCAACAGCACACAGGCATTTTCCAGCAGAATGGGCACAGCGAGAGGGCTGATTTCGCGCCAGTACAGCACACGATAACGCTGACGTTTTTTAAACCAGGATGTCCGTTCGACGGCCTGGCGTACGGCGGAGGTGACGTTCAAGAGAGACCTTAGTGAGAGATGTTGAAACAACATTTCAAATGATGATCGAGAAATGGATATCCTGCAAAGTATTTTTCCGTAATCATTGTCGGAAATGACAACAAATTGTTGATGGAAGCGGCAGTTGCACCTGAACGGGCGAATTGATGTTTGACAAAAGATTTTTCGCCGCTAAGATACGACTCCACACGATTCCTCTGTAGTTCAGTCGGTAGAACGGCGGACTGTTAATCCGTATGTCACTGGTTCGAGTCCAGTCAGAGGAGCCATTTTAAAGGAAGCAGACGTTCACTAACGTCTGCTTTCTGCATTTCTATCAATTGGTTATCCCTCTTCAGTCGTTCACCCTCGTTCACTAAAAACCACTCGAAGCCATATCATTTTGATGGTAAAAATGCTGGTAATGCTGGTTCGATTTGCCTTTTACCAACAATCGAGGGGATTTTTTCATGTCACTGACTGATATTAAAGCAAAAAATGCCAAACCCCTTGAGAAGGAATACAAGCTGACCGATGGCTTTGGCATGTTCCTTCGCGTTACCCCGAAGGGTTCCAAATACTGGCAAATGGCTTACCGCTTCGAAGGGAAGCAAAAACTCTTTTCTATTGGTGTTTACCCTGCTGTTTCTCTTTCTGATGCAAGACAACGTCGTGATGAGGCCAGAAGGCTTCTTGCTCAGGGCATTGACCCTAATGCAAAGAAACAGGCAGAGGTTAAAGAGCTAAAAGCTAAACGTGATAAAACACGCTCTTTCAGGCTTTGTTGAATAAATCGAACTTTTGCTGAGTTGAAGGATCAGATCACGCATCTTCCCGACAACGCAGACCGTT
>NZ_JAKKOM010000069.1:0-5828 GCF_021739525.1 Klebsiella sp. 2019SCSN059
CGAAAAGTGCCACCTGACGTCTAAGAAACCATTATTATCATGACATTAACCTATAAAAATAGGCGTATCACGAGGCCTGTGGGAGGAAAATAAAGTGTCATCCTAACTACAGGACCCTGCAACGTAGCAATTCCTGCAAAAATCCATTTAAAACAATGACTTATTTCAATTCTGCCATCTGCAAGCGTTTTGTGGGGATGGAGGCCGGAATCATTAAAGTATCATCCTAATTTTCGCTCAACCTTGGAAAATGCTGAGAATCGTAAAAATAAAGTTTCATCCTTTCCGCTACTAGTTCAAGGCTTTCTTCCGGCCGCCGGCAACAACGCTGCTTGGCTGAGGCGATCCACTTGCGCTACCGCTCACTGATCAGATCGAACTTGAACTCGACGAGCAGCCAACCATCAGGCCGAGCGTGATCGCCAAAAAAAACGGATCATGCGAAATCCTTCGTTGAGTTTGGCGCGGGTTTTAGCAAATCAGCTGGCCCGCGATCCGGTTGAGAGTGATCCGAAGCGGTCCTTGACGACCGGCACAAATCGGCCGATTCTGTTGAAAAAGTAGCTTTAGCGGCAGCCTGCCGATCAGGTGTGCCTGCTGTCGAAGTGGCTGCAAGCCACTTCAAGTTGCCTTCCGGCGTTTCACTGAGCGTCCTTGCTCAGGTTTAAGGGTTAATTTGAGGGTTTCTGCTCGTAGCAGGCATACCTATCCCGTCAGCGGTGGCCCTTGAGGCAAAAGCTTGGCCATGCGGCGCAGGTTCTGCACCATCGCAGCCAAGGTGAATTCGTCAGTGGCACCCGTTAGGCCACGCAGTCGTAAACGGTCGAGTTTCATGATCCGTTTGAGGTGGGCGAAAAGCATCTCCACCTTCTTTCGTTCGCAGCGAGAGACGAGGTACTCCGGTGTCTTGGCGATGCGTCGAGCCACGTCGCGGGCAGCCTCATGGATGCTGCGGACGATCTTCCGATTCGGCGTGTTGGGGCAGCATTTCGCTTTCAACGGGCAGGTGGCGCAGTCGGTTTGGCTGGAGCGGTAAATGACGGTTTTGGCCTTAGTTACCCGCGACCTTTGCTGGGTGAAGGCGCGCCATTCACTGCGTAGCGGTTTGCCGGCTGGGCAGCGATATTCATTGGCGTCCTGACTCCAGTGAAAGTCGTTACTGGAGAGGCTGTCGTCCTTGCGCTCGGTCTTGTCCCACACCGGCACATGCGGTTCGATGTCCTTTTCTTCGACCATCCAGGCCAGCATCGGGGCGGTGCCATAAGCGGTATCGCCGATAAGGCGTTCCGGTGTGAGATCGAACTGCGCCTCGACACGCTCGACCATCGTCCTAGTCGAATCGACTTCGGCGGTACGGTGCGCCGGGGTAGCTTCCACGTCCATGATCACACCGTGCTCAGTGTCGATCAGGTAATTCGTGGAGTAGGCAAAAAAGGCCGGGCCACCTGGCGCTGCTGTCCAACGGGACTGAGGATCAGTGAGCGAAATTTTCTTGGGAAGAGCCTCAGCCAGCGCCTCTTCATCAAGGGCTTCGAGGTACTCGCGCACTGCGCGGCTGCTGAGCTTTGGATCGTTCCAATCGACCTCATCTCCCGCCACCCCACGTTGCCGGCTGGCATCCGCCTTAATGATGCTGGCGTCGACGGCGAAACCTTCACCCTTGACTAGGCCGGCTGCCATGCAGCGCCGCAGCACCTCATTGAATAACCAGCGGAATAGATCGCTGTCACGAAAACGCCCATGGCGATTCTTCGAGAAGGTCGAGTGATTGGGGACTTCGTCTTCCAGACCCAACCGGCAGAACCAGCGATAGGCCAGGTTCAGGTGCACCTCTTCGCACAATCGCCGCTCGGAACGAATGCCATAGCAGTAGCCGACGACCAGCATGCGCACCATCAACTCCGGGTCAATCGAGGGACGCCCGATGGGGCTATAGAAATCTGCCAGGTAGGCACGTAGATCACTGAGATCCAAGCACTGGTCGATGCTGCGCAGGAGATGTTGGGCCGGGACGTGATCTTCCAGATTGAACGAGTAGAACAGGCGCTGCTGTCCTCCCGGTAACTGTCCCATCATGCTGTTCGCCCCCACGCTCGCTGACAAAGCAATTTTGCCAACGGCATGGGGAGGCCGCTACTTTTTCAACAGAATCGGCCGCACACAGCCATTCGGCTCAACAGAACCCTGCCTTTACCCCACCAAACTCCGGAAACTCGCCCGGTAGTCCGTCGGCTTGAGATGCACATGTTGGCTGAGGTCGCCGGGTAGCGTGAACAGGCGCGGACCGTCCCGAAACTGGAACACGCGATACAGATGGAATTGATCGCCCGCCTCCTTGGAGAATTCGAGTTCGTTGTGGCTGACCAAGAAAGACGAGCCTACCCCGCCATTGGTGGTTTTCACCTCGATGAAGCGCTCATGGGCGTCCTCTTCGAACGACAGGATGTCGAACCCCGCACCGTCTCCCTGGGTGTCGGACACCCAATCCAGCCGCTGAAAAAGCTCTGGGTGGCCGAGCTCGGTCAGGCGTTGCTGTTCGTAGCCAATCACCCACTGCTCCCCTGCCCGGCCCAGCTTGCGGTTGGCTTCATCGCGAGCGGCATAATCGAACTTTCGCGGTAGGCGTTGCCGTAGAGATGCCGGGGTACGCACAAGCACTTCACGGGCGGGTGGTTCTACCAAAGCCGCTCGGTAGGTTTTGTCACCCGGAAGTTTTACCTCCTCCAGGGCATCGACAAGAGCGCCGACCGTCTGCTGATGTTCCAGAACGTAGGCGTGTACGGATTTACGCAGCAGCAGTTGGCTGTTGCCGCGTGGCTTGTAGCCGTTGATATAGGGCAGGCCCAGGGCATCGAGTACGGCGCTAATGTTCTGGTGCTTGAGCTCGACTGAAGACTTGCTGCGACCGTTCAGCAGTTGGCGCAGTGCCTGGTTGTGCTCGGACTTGTGGTACGGCTCCCCAGCCGCCTCGGCACGCAGCATGTCGAAATAGTCTTCGACCGTGGCCAGGACCTCTTCTTCGGACCAGTCTTCGCCGATGCGAATGATGCGAAACCCGAGCCGCGTCAGCGCCGGAACGACGGTCGTCTCGCCACCGGAGAAGCTGTCAGCAGTGAGCGGGCCCTGCTCGGGAAATTGCTTGCCGAAGGCCACACCGGCGATGGCCTTGGAATCGCAATCGGTGCCGGTCTTCGGATCACGTACCAGGAAGTCGCGGGACTTGCCGTAGCCGTGGCGCGCCAGGAATTTCGTGCGGCCCAGTTGCACGAACTCATCGATGGCAGCCTGCACGGCGGCGGGGCTTCGAAGCTGGGAGAGTTGAGACACAGGGTCCTTCCTTACTGTCATGGTGTGCCGGGAACCGCCGAGCCACGAGATTATGAGTAGCCCCTGAACAGAAACGTCACGATAAAAGCCGTGAACGCCACCAGGCCCATTAAATCCCTTGCGTATTTGCAGCCCGTGCTGTCCAAACCTGTACCAGGTCCGATCAACACGCTCCAACCATTGAGGTACGAAAACACCGCCTGACCGAACAAAAAATGCGTGATAGCCGCCGCAGCCATGACGCCGGAATCGTCAGACAGGCTGTAGCTGTTGACCATTGCCCTGTACGCCTGCATCTGAAATGGCTATTGCCCTGATGGGAGCCGGCTTTTCAGCCACCGACACCAGCGATGCCGTCAATATTCTTTACCCGATAACCATGACCGTACAAGCTAACAAGGCCTGGCAAGCCAGCGGACTTAAAAAGTCTTTTTTTCTACCATCCCACAAAAAAGTTCGTGGTGGAGAAAAGATAAGCTATGCAAGGCTTTAGGAGACGTGGTTTTTCAGGATGACGAAGAACGATTCGGCGCTAGGTGCAACATAGGTGCATCGCACGAGCGCTAGGAACGGCGAAAAAAGGCGGACGTGGCGAAATCGGTAGACGCAGCAGACTTTAAAATTGGAGTGCCCGCGGGGAAATCCGCGGAGTAGAACCGCTCAAAGTCGGGGAACGCTAACGGGCAATACCCTAAGCCAATCCCGAGCCAAGCCCCTTCGGGGGAAGGTGTAGAGACTGGACGGGCGGCGCCTAAAGCCTTCGGGCAATGGCGAAGGGACAGTCCAGACCACGAACGTCATCAGACGGCGGCGAAAGTCGAGGTGGTACGAAAATCTGCTTCTCTGTGAGAGTACGGGTTCGAGTCCCGTCGTCCGCACCACAAAGCCAAACATCCCTGCGATGATCGACCTCTGGGCGTTTGGTCGTGAGCCCGCCACCCTCGCGCTACGCTTTGCGCAGGCGTCGAAGGCGATCAGGTGCGCCCATCGATTCCGTCGAGCACCATCGCTGCGAGTTCATCGCTGGTGTGTGCACCACTATCGAGAACACGGGTTGTGCATGGAAGCCGTTCCCTTGCGGCCAAGCATCGGGCGACATTCGCTAATCGCCACTCTCGAATCTCCGCATTTCGATTCGGGTCAGGATGCATGGTCTGGTTCGCGATCCGGTGACGCAATAGGTCCTCGTTGAGCGTCAGAAAGATGTGCAGCAGCTGATCGTCGATCCGCCTTACCCCGTCGAGTATCTCAGTCAGATAGTCCGGGTGCACGAGCGTCATTGGGATGATGATGTCCTGCGAGTAATTCCTTCGAATCTCCCTGACCGCCGCGATCGTAAGTCCCCTCCACAAGGGGAGATCCTGATAGTCTCCGCTCGCTGGCATGGGGACCGTTTCTTTCACCACGAACCCGATTTCCTCGGGGTCAAAGATCAGCGATTTGGAACGCCGATCGCGCAGCCGCTTAGCGAGCGTCGTCTTTCCGGCGCCGAAAGGTCCGTTGATCCAGATTATCATTGTCGACGGCCTCTAACCTGAAGGCTCGCAAGAGCGCTCGACGGCCTCGTGCGGAGGCACGATCGGAGTGGTTCCGAAATGCTTCTCAAGATAGGTGACGCCGAACGTCACGATGTCCTGCGCGTCGAACAGGTAGCACTGAGCAAAGCCCACGACACCTTCTCGATGGCGACCGAGCTTCACGTAAGCATTTGCTATAGTTTCAACCGCATCCGGCTTTCCTTCGATAGCAAAGCAATCGAGAATGCCGTTTGAATCGTAATCCGATGCCGTTTTCCAGGCGACTTCACCGTCTCTTCCAAGCATCGGCATCTCATACGTCACCCACCGTTTGTTGGGGATATCGGCAACCGCCTCGGCGTAGTGCAATGCGGTAACGGAGTTTAGCGGCGCACCCAACAGCAGGGCCTTCCCGCCAAGGCGAACGAACCGCTCGACGGGCGATCCTTCCCCCAAGGCGTGACCGAGTTCGTGAGGCTCCGTCAGCGTTTCAGCCAGCGGACCAACCGCGACCATCGATGCATCGGGGTGCGCGCTGCGCCGCGCGCCGGGGGCTTGAACCAGAAATTGATTCAGCAGGCCGAACCCACGGTAAGTCCCGGCTGTTGCGGGATCGAACGGCAGCCAGGTACGGCGGGCTTCGTCATCCAGCCGAGCGCCATTCAGAGTCTCCTCGTAGGGTGATCGGTCCCACGACGCGTATCCCATCACAGTGCCAGTCGGCCCAACCGCGGAGCGTAACGCGGCAACGACCGTCTCCGCTCCTCCTTCGACCGGACCAATCGCTTTAAGTGAGGCATGCACCATCAAGAGGTCACCGGTTTGGACTCCGAGTTTTTGAAGCGCCTCCGTTATTGCCTTCCGCGTATGCATCGCGATATCTCCTCTAAACTGCAAAACACTATACGGGGTCTGACGCTCAGTGGAACGAAAACTCACGTTAAGGGATTTTGGTCATGAGATTATCAAAAAGGATCTTCACCT